>DASSME010000421.1:0-9267 GCA_035689035.1 Longimicrobium sp.
GCACGGGCGACCGGGCGCGGTGGCTGGCCGACGGGGCGCTGGAGTTCCTGGGCCGCACCGACTTCCAGCTGAAGGTGCGCGGCTTCCGCATCGAGCCGGGCGAGATCGAGGCGCGGCTCCGGGAGCACCCGGCGGTGCGCGACGCCGTCGTCATCGCTCGCGAGGATGCGCCCGGCGACCGGCGGCTGGTGGCGTACGTGGTGGGCGACCCGTCCGCCGGCGCCGACGCGCTCCGGGCGCACCTGGGCGAGTCGCTGCCGGAGCACATGGTGCCCTCGGCGTACGTGCGGCTGGAGGCGTGGCCGCTGACGCCGAGCGGCAAGCTGGACCGCGGCGCGCTCCCCGCGCCTGGTGACGGCGCGTACGCCGCCCGCGCGTACGAGGCGCCCGAGGGGGAGACCGAGCAGGCGCTGGCGGAGATCTGGTCGGGGCTGCTCGGCGTGGAGCGGGTGGGCCGCCACGACGGCTTCTTCGAGCTGGGCGGGCACTCGCTGCTGGCCACGCGCCTCGTCGCCCGGATCAAGCGCGAGATGGACATCGACTTCGCCCTGCGCACCGTCTTCGAGAAGCCGAGGCTTTTCCAGCTCGCCCAGCACGTCCTGGACGCCCAGCTGGCCCAGTTCGACCCGCTCCAGATCGCGCGGCTGGCCGAGCTGGTCCATGCATCGGCCGGTGAATGATCCCGGGGGCCGCGGCCCGTGCCGTTCCCGCGTGACGCACTGCTTCTCCCTGGCCTTATGAACGCGACTCTCTCGATCGCCGAGCGTGAACGGATCCTCCAGATGGCGCGCGCCGCCAGCCTGGAGCGCAAGGCGCCGAAGCCGTCCCCGATCGGGCGCGCCGGCCGCGAGGGGCCGCTGCCGCTGTCGTTCGCGCAACAGCGGCTCTGGTTCCTGGAGCAGCTGGGCGGGGTGGGGAGCGCGTATCACATCCCCAAGCGCCGGCGGCTGCGCGGTGCGCTGGACCGGGCGGCGCTGGTGCGCGCGCTGGACGGCATCGTGGCCCGCCACGAGGCGCTGCGCACCACCTTCGCGCAGGTGAACGGCGTCCCCGAGCAGCGGATCGCGCCGGCCGGGGAGAGCCGCTTCCACCTGGTGGAGCACGACCTGGGCGGGCGGGCGGACGCGGAGCCCGAGCTCCGCCGGCTGGCGGCCGAGGAGGCGCGCGCGCCCTTCGACCTGGAGCGCGGCCCGCTCATCCGCGGCCGGCTGGTCCGGCTGGCCGAAGACGACCACGTGCTGCTCGTCACCATGCACCACATCGTCGGCGACGCCTGGTCGAGCGAGGTGTTCTTCAACGAGCTCTCCACGCTGTACGCCGCCCATCGCGAGGGGAGGGAGGGCGGCCTTCCCGAGCTGCCGGTCCAGTACGCGGACTACGCGGTGTGGCAGCGGCGCCGGGTGGAGGGCGAGGTGCTGCGGGAGCAGGCGGAGTACTGGACGCGGACGCTGGCGGGCGCGCCGGAGCTGCTGGAGCTCCCCGCCGACCATCCGCGGCCGGCGCAGCAGGACCACGCCGGCGCCAGCGTGGGCGTGGAGCTGGGCGACGACGCCACGGCCGGGCTGAAGGCGCTCTCGCGGCGGCACGAGACCACGCTGTTCATGACGCTGCTGGCCGGGTGGGCCGTGGTGCTGGGCCGCCTCGCGGGGCAGGACGACGTGGTGATCGGCACGCCCACCGCCAACCGCGGCGAGCCCGAGATCGCGGACCTGATCGGCTTCTTCGTGCAGACGCTCGCCGTGCGGGTGGACCTGTCGGGGGCGCCGACGGTGGCGGAGCTGCTCGGACGGGTGAAGCAGCGCGTGCTCGACGCGCAGCAGCACCAGGACATCCCCTTCGAGCAGGTGGTGGAGCTCGCCGCCCCCGCGCGCAGCCTGTCGCACACCCCGCTCTTCCAGGTGCTGTTCACCTGGCAGAATGCACCCCGGGGCGGGCTCTCCCTTCCGGGGCTGGAGGGGAGCGGCGAGGCGGGCGGGGTGGACGCGGACTCGTCGCAGGCGCAGGCCAAGTTCGACCTGTCGCTCGCGCTGGGTGAACGCGAGGGGCGGATCACCGGCGCGGTGGTCTACGCCACGTCGCTCTTCGAGCGCGAGACGGTGGAGCGCTGGACGGGTTATCTCCGCCGCGTGCTGGGGGAGATGGCCGCGGACGACAGCCGCCCCGTGGATCGGCTGGCGCTGCTGCCGGCGGACGAGCGCGCGCGGGTGGTGGAGGAGTGGAACCGCACCGAGGCGCGGCATCCGGAAGGCCGCTGCATCCACGAGCTCTTCCAGGCGCAGGCCGCGCGCACGCCGGACGCGACGGCGCTCGCCTGCGAGGGCGAGCGGCTGAGCTACGCGGAGCTGAACCGGCGGGCGAACCGGCTGGCGCACCACCTCCGCTCGCTGGGCGTCGGCCCGGACGCGCGCGTCGCGATCTGCGTGGAGCGGAGTCCCGAGATGGTGGTCGGGCTGCTGGCCGTGCTCAAGGCGGGCGGGGCGTACGTGCCACTGGACCCGGGCTACCCGGCCGATCGCCTCGCGTACCAGCTGGCCGACAGCGCGCCCGCGGCGGTGCTGACGCAGACGCGTCTGCGCGAGCGGATCGAGCCCACCGGCGCGCCGGTGCTGGAGCTGGACGCGCCCGCGCCGGCGTGGGCGGACCGGCCCGCGACGGACCCGGAGCGCGGCGCGCTCACCCCGGCGCACCTGGCGTACGTGATCTACACCTCGGGCTCCACGGGGCGGCCCAAGGGCGTGATGGTGGCGCACGCGAGCCTGGCGAACCTGGTCCACTGGCACTGCGCCGCGTTCGGGGTGGGTCCGGCGAGCCGGTCGTCCAGCGTGGCGAGCCTGGGCTTCGACGCGGCGACGTGGGAGATCTGGCCGCCGCTGGCCGCCGGGGCCGAGCTGGCGATCCCGGGTGCGGAGCGCGTCGACCCGGACGCGATCCTGGGCTGGTGGGACGCGCAGGTGCTGGACGTGAGCTTCCTTCCCACGCCCATGGCCGAGTACGCCTTCGCGCGCGGTGTGCCCCAGGGTGCGGTGAAGACGCTGCTGGTGGGCGGCGACCGGCTGCGGCGGCTGCCGGCGGAGCCCGCGCCGTTCACGCTCGTGAACAACTACGGCCCCACCGAGACCACGGTGGTCGCGACTTCGGGACGGGTGGAAGGGTCCCGGCCGCCGGGGATCGGCGGGCCGATCGCGAACACGCGGGTCTACGTGCTGGACGCGCGCGGCGAGCCGGTGCCGGTGGGGGTGGCCGGCGAGCTCTACATCGGGGGCGCGCAGGTGGCGCGCGGCTACCTGGGGCGCGCGGAGCTGACGGCGGAGCGCTTCGTGGCCGACCCGTACGGCGGCGAGCCGGGGGCGCGGCTGTACCGCACCGGCGACGTCGCGCGCTGGCGGCGGGACGGGACGCTGGAGTTCGTCGGCCGGGCGGATCACCAGGTGAAGGTGCGGGGGTTCCGCATCGAGCCGGGCGAGGTCGAGGCGCGGCTGGCGGAGCACGAGGGCGTGCGCGAGGCGGTGGTGGTGGCGCGCGAGGACGCGCCGGGCGAGACGCGGCTGGTGGCCTACTGGGTGGGCGAGGCGGTGGAGGTGGAGGCGCTGCGGGCGCACCTGGGCGAGCGGCTGCCGGGGTACATGGTCCCCGCGGCGTTCGTGCGGCTGGAGCAGTGGCCGCTCACGCCGAACGGGAAGCTGGACCGCCGGGCGCTCCCCGCCCCCGAGGGCGGCGCCTACGCGGCGCGGGCGTACGAGGCGCCGGAGGGCGAGATCGAAGAGGCGCTGGCCGGGATCTGGGCGGAGCTGCTGGGCGTGGAGCGGGTGGGGCGCAACGACGATTTCTTCGAGCTGGGCGGGCACTCGCTGCTGGCGGTGCGGGTGATCGCGCGGGTGCGGCAGGCGATGGAGGTGGAGCTTGCGCTGGCCGCCGTGTTCGAGAAGCCCGTGCTCTCCGTGCTCGCCGACCACGTCCTGGACCTGCAGTTCGCCCGGTTCGACCCTGAAACCCTTGCCCGGCTCGCACGGATGGTCCAGGAGGGCGGCGCGTAGAGCGCCTGCGGGCGGGGAGCCGGATCGGGTACGTCTCGTTGCCGCGAGGTGCGGTCCCGCTGGAGGGGCTGCCGGCACCACGGGGTGATGCGAGGGGGGGAACGCCCCCTCGCCCATGCAACCAGACACAGACCGTAATCGCTTGGACACGCAGCACCTGTCGAACGCCGAGCGCCTCGCGCTCCTGAAGCTGGCCCGGGCCACCGCACCGATGCAGGCCCCGGCGACGCTGCCGCCGGTCGAGCCCGCGCCGCGGGAGGGCCGGGTGCCGCTTTCGTTCGCGCAGCAGCGGCTCTGGTTCCTGGAGCAGATGGGCGGCGTGGGCAGCGCGTACCACATCCCCACCCGCCTGCGGCTGCGCGGCGAGCTGGACCGGGCGGCGCTGGCGCGGGCGCTGGACCGCATCGTGGAGCGGCACGAGGCGCTGCGCACCACCTTCGCGCAGGTGGACGGCGTCCCCGAACAGCGGATCGCGCCGGCGGACGCCGGGTTCCAGCTGGCCGAGCACGACCTGAACGGCGTGGCCGACGCGGCGGCGGAGCTGGGGCGGGTGGCGGCGCGGGAGGCGCGCGCGCCCTTCGACCTGGAGCGCGGTCCGCTGATCCGCGGGCGGCTGGTGCGGCTGGCGGCGGACGATCACCTGCTCCTGCTCACCCTGCACCACATCGTGAGCGACGGCTGGTCGATGGGGGTGCTCACCCGCGAGCTCTCCACCCTCTACGACGCGTTCCGCCGCGGCGAGCCCGACCCGCTCCCCCCGCTCGAGGTGCAGTACGCCGACTACGCGATCTGGCAGCGGCGCTGGGTGGAGGGCCCGGTGCTGCGGGAGCAGGCGGAGTACTGGACGCAGACGCTGGCGGGCGCGCCCGAGCTCCTGGAGCTGCCCACCGACCATCCGCGGCCGGCGGAGAGGGACCACGCGGGGGCGAGCCTGCCCGTGGAGCTGGACGAGGCGCTGACGGCGGGGCTGAAGGCGCTCTCGCGGCGGCACGGCGCCACGCTGTTCATGACGCTGCTGGCCGGCTGGGCCGCCGTGCTGGGCCGGCTCTCGGGGCAGGACGACGTGGTGGTCGGCACCCCCACCGCCAACCGCGGCCGCCGCGAGGTCGAGGGGCTGATCGGCTTCTTCGTCAACACCCTGGCGCTGCGGGTGGACCTGTCGGGCGCGCCCACGGTGGCCGAGCTGCTGGAACGGGTGAAGGCGCGGGCGCTGGGGGCGCAGCAGCACCAGGACATCCCCTTCGAGCAGGTGGTCGAGCGGGTGGACCCGGCCCGCAGCCTGGCCCACCACCCGCTCTTCCAGGTGATGTTCACCTGGCAGAACGCGCCGGGAAGGCGCCCCGAGGGGCCGGGGCTCGCGCAGGCGCCGCTGGAGCGCCCCGAGCACGCGACCGCCGAGTTCGACCTCACCCTCACCCTGTCGGAGCGCGGCGGGAAGATCGCCGGGTCGGTGGAATACGCCACCTCGCTCTTCGCGCGGGAGACCGTGGAGCGCTGGGTGGGCTACCTGCGCCGCGTGCTGGAGGAGATGGCCGCCGACGAGAGCCGGCCGGTGGAGCGGCTGGCGCTGATGCCCCCGTCCGAGCGGCAGCGGGTGGTGGAGGAATGGAACCGCACGGCGGCGGCGTACCCGGAGTCCTGCATCCACGAGCTCTTCGAGGCCCAGGCCCGGCGCGCGCCCGATGCGGCGGCCGTGGTGTTCGAAGACGAGCAGCTCACCCGCGCCGAGCTGAACCGGCGGGCCAACCGGCTGGCGCACCACCTCCGCTCGCTGGGCGTGGGTCCTGACGTCCGCGTTGGGATCTGCGTGGAGCGGAGCCCCGAGATGGTGGTGGGGCTGCTCGCGGTGCTCAAGGCGGGCGGCGCGTACGTCCCGCTGGACCCCTCGTACCCGGACGACCGGCTGCGCTACATGCTCGTCGACAGCGCGCCGGCGGCGGTGCTCACGCAGGCGCACCTGGGCGGGCGGATGCGCGCGCTGGTGGCCGAAGCCGCGGCCCAGGCCGCCACCGGCGGGGGGAAGGAGGCCGGGGTGCCGCTGCTGCGGCTCGACGCGGACGCGGGGGCGTGGGCCCACCGGCCCGAGACCGACCCGCCGCGCGCGGGGCTGCTCCCCGCGCACCCGGCGTACGTGATCTACACCTCGGGCTCCACCGGCGCGCCCAAGGGCGTGGTGGTCGAGCACCGCTCGGTCTGCGGCCAGCTCGCGGCCGTGCGGGGCGCGTTCGGCACCACGGCGAACGACCGCGTCCTCCAGTTCGTCTCCGTCACCTTCGACGTCTCGGTGGAGGAGATCTTCGGGGCCCTGCTGGGCGGCGCGGCGGTGGTGCTGCGCGACGACGGGTGGGTCGAGGGCGCGCGCGCCTTCTGGGAGCGGTGCGAGCGGCACCGGGTCACCCTCGTCGACCTGCCCACCCGCTTCTGGCAGCTCCTCCTCGACGACCCCGCCGCCGCCGTCCCGGCGTGCCTTCGCCTGCTGGTCATCGGCGGCGAGGCCGTCGAGCCGGGGGCGCTGCGCGAGTGGTTCGGGCGCGCGGGGCACCGGCCGCGGCTGCTCAACGCCTACGGACCGACCGAGACGACCATCAACGCAACGCTGCAGGAGGTCCCCGACGACCCGGGCGCGTGGCGCGCAGTCGGCCGGCCGATGGCGAACACGCGCGTGTACGTGCTGGACGCGCGGGGCGAGCCGGTGCCGGTGGGGGTGGCGGGGGAGCTGTGCATCGGGGGCGCGGGGGTGGCGCGCGGCTACCTGGGCCGCGCCGAACTCACGGCGGAGCGCTTCGTGGCGGACCCGTTCGGCCCCCAGCCCGGGGCGCGGCTGTACCGCACGGGCGACCTGGTGCGGTGGCGGGCGGACGGCGCGCTGGAGTACCTGGGGCGGAACGACCGGCAGGTGAAGATCCGCGGGTTCCGCATCGAGCCGGGCGAGATCGAGGCGCGGCTGCTGGAGCACGCCGGGGTGCGCGAGGCCGCGGTCGTCACCCGCGAGGACGCGCCGGGCGAGAAGCGGCTGGTGGCGTACTGGGTGGGCGAGGCGGCCGGCGCCGAGGCGCTGCGGGCGCACCTGCGCGAGCGCCTCCCCGAGTACATGGTGCCGGCGGCGTACGTGCGCCTGGAGCAGTGGCCGCTCACCCCCAGCGGCAAGCTGGACCACCGGGCGCTCCCCGCCCCCGAGGGCGACGCCTACGCCGCCGGCGAGTACGAGGCCCCGGTGGGCGAGACCGAGCAGGTGCTGGCCGGGATCTGGGCCGAGGTGCTGCGCGTCCCGCGGGTGGGCCGCCACGACAACTTCTTCGAGCTGGGCGGGCACTCGCTTCTCGTCGTGCAGGTGATCGCGCGGCTGCGGCGGCGGGGGCTGCACGCCGACGTGCGCACCGTGTTCGTCGCGCCCACGCTGGCGGCGCTCGCGGCGGAGCTGGCCGTCGAATCCCCCGAGGTGGAGGTGCCCGCGAACGGGATCCCCGCCGGGTGCGAGCGGATCACGCCGGAGATGCTCCCCCTGGTTACGCTGGACCAGGCGCAGATCGACGCCGTCGTGGCGGGGGTGCCGGGCGGCGCGGCCAACGTGCAGGACATCTACCCGCTGGCGCGGCTGCAGGAGGGGGTCCTCTTCCATCACCTGATGAGCACCGAGGGCGACCCGTACCTGTCGGCGATCCTTTACGGCTTCGAAAGCCGCGAAAGGCTGGACCGCTACCTGGACGCCTTCCAGGCGGTGGTGGACCGGCACGACATCCTGCGCACCTCGGTGGCGTGGGAGGGGCTCCCCGAGCCGGTGCAGGTGGTGTGGCGCAAGGCGACGCTCGAGGTGGAGGAGGTGGCGCTGGACCCGGCGGCGGGCGCCGCGGTGGAGCAGCTGCGCGCGCGGTTCGATCCGCGCCACTACCGCATCGACGTGCGCCGGGCCCCGCTGGTGCGCGCCCGCATCGCCCACGACCCCGTGGACGGCCGCTGGCTCCTCCTCCTCCTGGACCATCACCTGAGCGGCGACCACACGGGGAAGGAGGTGATGGAGTCCGAGATCGAGGCGTTCGTGGCGGGGCGCGCGGACACGCTCCCCGAGCCGCTGCCCTTCCGCGACTACGTGGCGCGGTCGCGCCTGGGGGTGAGCGAGGAGGAGCACCGGGCCTTCTTCACCGAGCTGCTCGGCGACGTGGACGAGCCCACCGCGCCGTTCGGGCTGCTGGACGTGCGGGGCGACGGCTCCGGCATCGCCGTGGCGCGGCTGCGGGTGGACGGGGGGCTCGCGGGCCGGCTGCGCGAGCGGGCGCGGGCGCTGGGGGCGAGCGCGGCTAGCGTCTTCCACGTGGCCTGGGCGCAGGTGCTGGCGCGGACCTCGGGACGCGACGACGTGGTGTTCGGCACCGTGCTGGTCGGGCGGATGCACGGCGGCGAGGGCGCGGACCGGGTGATGGGCCCGTTCATCAACACCCTCCCGATCCGGCTCCGCGTGGGAGAGATCGGGGCGGAGGCGGGCGTGCGGCAGGCGCACGCGCTGCTGGCGAAGCTGCTGCGCCACGAGCACGCCTCGCTGGCGCTGGCGCAGCGCTGCAGCGCGGTGGACCCCTCGGCGCCGCTGTTCACCTCGCTGCTGAGCTACCGCCACAGCGGCCGTAAGGCGCGCCCGGACGCCCCCGCGGCCACGCCCGGCGCCGCGCCGGGCGGGATGAGGGCGATCCACGGCAAGGAGCGGACGAACTACCCGGTCGACCTCCTGGTGGACGACCTGGGCGCGGGCGGGTTCAGGCTGACGGCGCAGGTGGCGGGCGCGGTGGAAGCGGAGCGGGTGTGCGCGCTGATGCACCGGGCGCTCGAGGGGCTCGCCGAGGCGCTGGAGCGCGCGCCCCGGCAGCCGCTGCGCACCCTGCCGGTGCTCCCCGCGTCCGAGTGGCGGAGGGTGGTGGAGGAGTGGAACCGCACCGAGGCCGCGTATCCGGCCGAGTCGTGCATCCACGAGCTCTTCGAAGCCCAGGTGCGCCGCACCCCCGGCGCGACGGCGCTCGTCTCCGCCGATGCGCGGCTCACCTACGCGGAACTGAACGGGCGCGCCAACCGGCTGGCGCACCACCTCCGCGCGCTGGGTGTCGGCCCCGAGGCGCGGGTGGGGATCTGCGTGGAGCGGAGCCCCGAGATGGTGGTGGGGCTGCTCGGGGTGTTCAAGGCGGGGGGCGCCTACCTGCCGCTGGATCCGGACTACCCCCCCGAGCGGCTCGGCTACATGCTGGCCGAC
>DASSME010000422.1:0-6463 GCA_035689035.1 Longimicrobium sp.
CCGCCAGCTGGTCGGTCAGGAACGCCCACGCCACGTCGGCCGGGAACTCGGGGTGGTCCACGTGGCGCCCCAGCGCGGGGTCGCCGCGGCAGGCGCCGAGCGCCAGCAGCGGCAGGACGGCGGCGGCGCGGAGGCCGCGGCTTGCGGGCATGGGCGGTGCGTGCGTGGGAAGATGATTAGGGACCGCCGGCGCGGCTTGTACGCAGCGTACGGAACGGGTATACTAGGCTCCCGCGCAACCGCGGGGCAAGCCCCTTTGGTCACATCGCATGAAGATACTCACGCGCTACCTGCTGCGGGCGCACGTCGGCCCGTTTTTGTTTGCGTTCTTCGCGCTCACCGGCGTGGTGCTGATCAACACCCTCGCCCGCCGCCTGGCCGAGCTCGCGGGGAAGGGGCTTCCCATGAGCGCGATCGGGATGTTCTTCCTGTACGCGCTCCCGGCCACGGTCGCGCTGACCTTCCCGATGGCCATCCTGGTGGCCATCCTCTACACCTTCGCCACCTTCACCGCCGAGAACGAGATCACCGCCATGAAGGCCGGCGGGCTCGACCTCAAGCGCCTCCTCCTCCCGCTGCTGGCCGTGGCCGCGGTGATCACGGGGGTGATGATCTGGTTCAACGACCGCATCCTTCCCGAGGCCAACCACCGCTGGAGCCAGCTCTTCGTGGAGATCGCGCGCAAGACGCCCACGGTGGCGCTCGAGCCGCAGACCATCAACAAGCTCGCTCCCCAGGCCAACTCCACGCAGACCTACTACCTGCGCGCCGCCCGCATCGACCCCGGCAGCAACCGGCTGTGGGACGTGCAGATCTACGACGTGAGCAACCCCAACACCATCCGCTCGATCTTCGCCGACAGCGGCGTCGCGCAGTTCAACGCGTCGCGCACCGACATGGTGCTCACCCTCTGGCACGGCCACATGCGCGAGGTGCCGCTGGACGACCCCAAGACCTTCCGGCGCATGGAGTTCGCGCAGCAGAAGTTCGGGATCCCGGGGATCGGCACCTCGTTCAACCTGGCCAACCAGGACCCCGGCTACCGCGGCGACCGCGAGATGACCGTGGGGATGCTCCTGGCCCGCATCGACACGCTGCGCCGGCAGCGCAACGATGAGCTGGTGCGGATGCGCAAGGAGGCCGAGGCCGACCTGCGCTACGCGGCCTCCGGCGGGCGGCGGCCCTTCGCGCTCGACTCGGTGAAGCCGCCGATCGTGGGGCGGCTGGAGCCCGGCGGGGTGCGCAGCCGCACCCGCCGCACCGCCGACGACCTGACCGCCTCGATCGGCACCATCCGCAACCTGGAAGAGCAGATGCGCGACTACGACGTGGAGGTGCACAAGAAGTACTCCATCGCCGTGGCGTCGCTGGTGTTCGTGCTGGTGGGCGTGCCGCTGGCCCTGCGCTTCGGCGGCGGGGGGATCGGGATGGTGATCGCCAGCAGCATGGTGATCTTCGCCATCTACTACGTGGGGCTGATCGGCGGCGAGGCGCTCGCCGGCCGCGGCTACGTGACGCCGCTGGTGGCGATGTGGGTGGTCAACGCGATCATGACCGTGGTGGGGGTGGCCGGGCTGGCCACCATGGGGCGCGAGACCGCCACCGCGCGCAGCAGCACCTGGGACCAGATGCTGCAGGCCGCGCGCGACTTCTTCGCCGCCGTCTTCCGCCGGAGGTCGCGCGCATGATCCGCCTCCTGTCGCGCTACGTGGCCCGCACCTTCCTCACCACCTTCATCCTGCTGGTGCTGGGGCTCCCCTTCCTGTTCGTGATCGCCGACATCACCGACAACATCGACACCTACATCGAGAAGGGGATCACCGGGAGCCGGCTGGCGCTGGCGTACCTGTACCAGCTCCCGCTCTTCATCCAGTACGCCTTCCCGATCGCGGCGCTGGTGGCCACCGTCTTCACCGTGGGCGGGATGACGCGGCACCAGGAGATCACCGCCGCCAAGGCCGGCGGCGTGAGCTTCTACCGCATCTTCCTGCCGATCGTGCTGATGTCGGTGCTGCTCAGCGCCGCCGCCTTCGGGCTGGGCGAGCTCACCCCGATCACGCTGCAGAAGCGCGCGGTGATCATGGGCGACCAGACGCTGGCGCGCTCGGGCCCGCGCATCAACTTCGTCTACCAGACCGAGCGCGAGGGGGTGCTGACGGCGCGGCGGCTGGAACCGTCCGTCGGCGAGCTGAGCCAGCTGGTGCTGGAGCGCAACGCGCGCGGCGACCAGCCCGGGCTGCACCGCATGGCCGAGCGGGCCACCTGGAGCCCCGGGAACGGGTGGAAGCTGGAGCACGGCTACATCCGCAAGCTGTACCCCGACGGCCGCGAGCTGACGGCGTACTTCGACACCCTGCGCGTGCCGGGGCTGATCGAGACCCCCGAAGACCTGCTGGGCGAGCCCAAGCCGCCCGAGGCGATGGGCTACCGCGAGATGAGCCGCTTCATCGGGGCCATCGAGCGCTCGGGGGGCGACGCCAACCCGCTCAAGGTGGAGCGCGCCCAGAAGCTGGCCATCCCGATGGCGGTGATGGTGATCGTGCTCTTCGGCGCGCCGCTGGTCACCAGCAACCAGCGCGGCGGCGCCGCCTACGGCGTGGGCGTGAGCCTGGGCGTCACCATCATCTACATGCTCCTCTTCCGCGTGGGCAAGGCGGTCGGCAGCAGCGGCGCCGTGGACCCGACGCTGGCCGCCTGGTTCCCCAACGCCCTCTTCCTGGTCGCCGGACTGGGGCTGATGTCGCGGGTGAGGACGTAGCGCGCCGCTGAACCGCTCCTTTCGTCTGATGGGCCCGGCCGCGAATCGCCGCCGGGCCCATCCAACCTCTTGATCCTCAATACGTTGGCGGATTTTCACCGCCGCCCCTCTCCGGCCAGCCTGCGTATCTATTGCGCCGTCGCGTCCGCATCGGCAGATTGGGCCGTCGCTCCGTTCACCTCTGCCGCTGGTCAGGATGGTCCGGTCAACCGATTACGTCGCGCGGATCCGCCGCCTTGGCTGGGATGGTTTGCGCGAGCTGTGGGCGCAGATCGCCGCAGGCCGCACGCCGGGCTGGCCTCCGGGAATCGCGCTGGAGTACCTTGTGCTGCGAGCCTTCGAGCTGGACGGCGCGGAGGTGCGCTGGCCGTTCACCGTCGAGATCTCGGACGAGACGGTGGAACAGATCGACGGCGCGGTCTACGCTGGGACCCTCGCCTGTCTGGTCGAGGTGAAGGATTCGGCGTCACCGGTGGACATCGGCGTCCTGGCGAAGATGCGAAACCAGTTGATGCGCCGTCCTGCCGGCACGGTGGGATTGGTGGCGAGCCGCTCCGGATTTACGGCCGCTGCGATGAGGCTCGCCGGTTATTTCGCCCCGCAAACCGTTCTGCTCATGCGTGGAACCGACCTGGACCTTGCGTTACGAAGCGAGAGCATCGTCGGCGAGCTCACGCGGAAATACCGTATGTACGTGGAGAAAGGCATGCCGCAGCCGTTCGACGACAGGAGTACAGCGCAATGAGCCACTTCGTGGTGGTGGTGGACAACGCCGTGGCCGCGCGGATCATGGAGCGCGTTCTTGGCGACCCGCGTGTCCGCGTCGAAAACGCGGAAGAACGCTCCGGCGCGATGGAGTCTGCAACCCGGATCCTGTTCTACGACACGACGCCCACCGTGCTGCTGCTCGACTCGGACAGCCTGGAAGAACGTGCCATCACGGAAGAGCAGCTCGAGATCGGGGGCTACCTCCGCGGCGGCAGCGGCGGCCACCCGAACCGGCTGGTGCTCGCGATCCCGCAGGTGGAGGCGGTGCTGTTCTCGGACCGGGCGGGGCTGGAGAACGCGCTGGGGAAGAAGATCGAGGACGATGACTTCTTCGAGGCCAGGTTCCGGCCCAAGGCGGTGTTCCAGCGGCTGCTGGGGAAGAAGAACCCGCGGGAGCGCGCGCTGGCGGTGATCGACCGGATCGACGAAACGTCGCTGCGGCGGATGGCGGCCCACCCGGTGATCCGCGAGATCCGCGACTTCATCGATGCCGTGGAGCGCGGAAAGCAGACGCGGTCGGCGAAGGTGCGCCGGGCGAGCTGAGCTGATCGCGCAAATAGACGAACCCCGCGGCGCCGGATGCGGCGCCGCGGGGTTCGTCGTCTTCGGCCTCAGCTCTGCTGGGCGCCGTCCTCGAGCTTGAACCAGATCTTCAGCTTCACCTGGAACTCGCGGATCTCGCCGCCGCGGATGTAGCCACGCTGCTCCAGCACCTCCATCCACTCCAGGTCGCGCATGGTCTCGCCCGCGCGCTTCACCGCCTGGCGCGCCGCATCGTCGAAGCTCTGCTCCGACGTGCCCACCATCTCGATCGCCTTGAATGCCCCGCCCATCGCTCGCCTCCCCGCCCGGGTGGTTTTCCAGACCTGCGCTGACACCCCGCAGGCGCGGCAAGCGACGTTCCACCCTTCCCGCCGTCAGCCTCCCGAATCCGCGATCACGCGCCGGGCCTGGCCGTGCAGCCGCGGGTTGGCGGCGAGGACGCTGGTCATCGGGGCGATCGGCGTGCCGTCGAACTGGGTGATGCGGCCGCCGGCCTCGGTGAGCAGCACGCCCATCGGCGCGATGTCCCAGTGGGCGCCGCAGATGGGGTCGCAGTACAGCTCCACGCGGCCGGTGGCGACCAGGAAGTAGCCGTAGCCGTCGCCCCAGGTGCGGGTGAAGCGGGTGGCGTTCACCAGCCGCTGGAAGCCGGCGCGGTGCGCGTCGGTGGAATGGTCGCGCCAGTACTCCAGGCCGCTGGTCACCAGCCGCGCG
The DNA here is from genome assembly GCA_035689035.1 of Longimicrobium sp. GTDB lineage: Bacteria > Gemmatimonadota > Gemmatimonadetes > Longimicrobiales > Longimicrobiaceae > Longimicrobium. The sequence continues at coordinate 4,784 of DASSME010000422.1, forward strand.
GCGGACAGGTCGTCGCATTCGCTCACGCGCGCCGGCCGGCCGTCGATCCACGCGCCGGCGCCGGCGGCGCCCACCAGCGTCTGGCCCAGGACGGGCACGTGGATGCAGCCCAGCACGGGGGAGCCCTCCACCTCCAGCGCCAGCAGCATCGAATACGTCGGCACCCCCACCGCGAACGAGCGGGTGCCGTCGATCGGGTCCACCACCCAGCGCCGGCCGCTCCTGGACGGCCGGTCCTCCCCTTCCTCACCCAGGATCCCGTCATCGGGGAACGCGTCGGCGATGGCGGCGCGGATGAACTCCTCGGCGGCCAGGTCGGCGGCGGTCACCTCGGTCTGGTTGGACTTGTACCGCACCGCCGCGCGGCCGAAGTGCTGGAGCGTCAGCTCACCCGCGCCGCGCATCGTCCGCACGGCGAAGTCCATCAGGTCGTCGTAGTTCGTCATCTCGTCACCACGAGGATCGGCGTCTCGCCCGGAATCTGACCACGGTCAGGATTTCTTCGAGACCCAGGGAGAGCCGGCGATCCAGAAGCGCAGGGGCCACTCCGCCGCGCGGTCCTTGTGAATGCCGATGCGGGGTCCCACGGCGACCTCCGCGTCCGGCACGGTGCGGCCGGCGGCGAGCCAGAGGGGCGGCGAGCCGAGCGGATGGCCGTTCTGCGCGCCGGTGACGCCGAGCGCGCGGGCCAGGTTGCCGGGGCCGCGCATCAGCTCGCGGTCGGGGCGGCCGGGGCGCCGCTCGCGCGCGGCCTCGAGCCCTTCGACGGGACGCGCGGCGCGCACCAGCACGGCGGCGGGGAATTCGGCCTCGTCGGTCACCACGTTGATGCACCAGTGGGTACCGTAGATCAGGTACACGTAGGCGATCCCCGGCGCGCCGACCATCATCTCGTTGCGCGCGGTGCGGCCGAACTTCTCCCACGCGTGCGACGCGGCGTCGTGCGGCCCCACGTACGCCTCCACCTCTTCGATCTCGCCGATCACGCGCACGCCGCCGACCTCGCTCACCAGCAGCGTGCCCAGCAGCTCACGCGCGACGGTTTCGCACGGGCGGGCGTAGAACTCGGGCGGGAGCGGCGGGGGCTCCAAGCGCGAGCGCCGCGCCCGGCTTTCGCCTGGCGCGGCGCTCGCCGCCGGGTCGAGGGTCACGTGGGGTGCGGCGTATTCCCGCGGCCACGGCCGCCACGCCCTCCCCTCCCCCGCCGCGACCGGCCTCCGCCGCTCCCCTCGCCGCCCGCGGGCGACGAGGCGTCAGCCGGGGGCGCGGGAGCCTCCGCGGCCGGCGCGGCACCACCGCCCCCGCGGCCGCCGCGACCGCGGCCACCCCCACCGGCACCGGCAGTCGGCGCGGGAGCCTCCGCGGGGGGTGCGGCACCGCCACCCCGACGGCCGCCACGCTCCTGGCCGCCTCGACCCGTCGCAAGTTCGGGCGCGGGCGCCTCGGCGGTGGGCTGGGCACCGCCACGGCCCCGGCCGCCGCGACCCCGGCCGCCTTCGCGAGCGGGCGCTTCGGCGGGCGCGGCCTCGGCGGCGGGAGCGGCTCCGCCACGGCCACCACGTCCCCCGCGGCCACCAGCGGTCTCCGGCGCGGGCGCGGGCGGAGCGGGTGCTTCCGCGACCGGTTGCGCGGCGCCACGGCCGCCGCGGCCACGACGGCCCCCGCCGGACGCGGGCTGCT
>DASSME010000423.1:0-25588 GCA_035689035.1 Longimicrobium sp.
GCGTCCCCGGGCAAGAGGGTGGAAACTTCGCACATTTCCAACCTACTCTTGTTTCGCGGCCCCCGCACCACCGGATGCGTCGTCTTTTATTGCCGCCATCCCATCATCCGAATTTCCGGATGAGAACGAATTCATTCGCCCTGCGAATGCTCGCGACCTGCGCGTGGCAGACCTACTCCACGTCCTCGCGGGTGACGCCGTCCAGCTCCAGGATCCAGTCGGGGCCGTAGGCGAGGGAGGGGGTCTGGAAGCCGGCGGGGGCGTCGCCGGCCAGCACCTTCCGCACGATCTCCACGCTGGTCATGGCCGTGAGCGTGTAGCCCTCGGGGGTGCGCATGCGCGAGACGGCTTCGCGGCCGTCGCCATCCATCACCTCGCCCCACAGCAGGGTGAAGGCGCGGGCGCGCTCCTCGTCGGTCGGCCCCGGCTTGCCGCTGTCGATGCGCTTCTTGATCAGCTTCTGCACCGGACCGGCGCCCAGCAGCCACCCCACGTAGCGGCTCGCGACCATCATCCGCCGCTGCGCCGCGGGCATGCGGGTGTAGACTTCCACGTTGGGGATGCCGGTGCTGTGGTACGCGGTCGACACGTCGCCCCACGGGATCGTCGTCGCGCTCACCGGCCCGCGACCGAAGTCGATGTCGCGCGTCTGGAACGCGGCGGGGACGGGGACGATGCGCCCGTTGCGCCGCACCGCGCCGCCCGCCGCGGCGTTCTCGGCCATCGTGGTCGCCGTGCCGCGCGAGATGCCCCCGCCCACGGGCTGGAAGGCGAGCGCGAGATGGGTGGCCGTGGGCAGGCGCCGCTTGAGGTGCGCGGCCAGGCAGTCGCTGGGCACCACGTCGAACCCCGCGCCGGGGAGGAGCATCACCCCCGCCTCCTTCGCCCGCGGCCCGAGCGCCGCCATCGCCTCGAACACCGTGAGCTCGCCGGTGATGTCCAGGTAGTGCGTCTTCGTCCTCAGGCACGCCTGGGCCATGGGCGCCGCCGTGCGCGCGAAGGGGCCGGCGGAGTGCAGCACCACCGGCACCTCGCCCAGCGCCGCGTCGGCGGCGGCGCGGTCGTCCAGCGAGAAGGCGCGGTGCTCCAGCCCCAGCTCGGCGGCGTGGGCGCGCACCTTGTCGGCGTCGCGGCCGGCGAGGAGGGGGCGCAGGCCCTGCTCCAGCGCGCGCGTGGCGATCAGCCGGCCGGTGTAGCCGTAGCTGCCGTACAACAGGAAGTCGGCGGGCATCAGCGCGCTCCGAAAGGGTTGGGGCCCAGCGTGGCCGGAGATCACCGGGAATGTGCGATCCGCAGCATGGCCACGGTGATTGAAATCGCTGCGACGACTACACGAAGTCCGCCTTCGCGGACTACCGGCTTCTCCGCCGCCGAGCCACTGGTGCGCGGAAGAAGCTCGGCTCCGGGTGGACCGCGTGAATCGGATCGATGGTCGCCGGTCGAAGTCCGCGAAGGCGGACTGCGTGCCGTTGTAGCCGCGACGCCGCGACTTTAGTCGCAACCGGCCATCGGCGACGGCCGCAGGCCTACCCCCGCCGCCGCCGGTGCCGGCCGCCTCCGCAGCGGCTCTGCAGCCCCTTCGGCGCGGACGCTTCGGGGAAGAGCTCGTGGGCGGCGTCGGCGGCGGCCTTGCGGATGGTGCACTTGCGGGCGGTGCGCGCAAGCTTGAGCTGGATGCGGTAGCTGCCGGGGTCCAGCCGCGCGGCCTGCTGCAGGTCGGCCACGGTGTCCGCGCCGTCGTAGACGTACATCGCCAGCAGCTGCGCGCCGCTCTTCAGCGCGAACGCGCCCGCCACGCCGGCGAGCAGCAGCATCCCCAGCGCGCGCACCGGCACCGGGAGCGACCGGTCCCACGTCCCCGGCTCGTCGGCGCTGAGCACGCCGAGCGCGGCCCACACCAGCAGCGCCGGCAAAGCGAGCATCAGCACCGCGTCGAACATGCCCACCACCACCGTGCCCGCCAGCGTGGCGGCCAGGGCGAGCGCGGCCAGCCCCTCGTCGGCGTCGCGGGCGGCGCGCATGCGGTGCAGCGCGGCCACGCCCAGGCCGGCGAACGCGAGCACCAGCAGCACCACCGCCGCCACCCCGCGCTCGGACGCGAACGCCACCCAGTCGCTGCTGGGCCAGGGGTTGCTGGTGGTCCCCGGCTCGTTGTCGTTCATCGACGGGTCGCTGCGCGGCGCATACCCGGGGTAGCGGACGGACCAGTTCCCCGGACCGACGCCCAGCAGCGGGTGCGTGGCCAGCATCTTCGCGCTGTTCTTCCACTGCTTCAGCCGCCCGGCGCCGCTCCCCTCTTTCGCGTTCACCAGCCCCTGCGCGGTCTCGGCGTAAGGGTTGTCGCTGTTCCAGTGCAGCGTGTTGGGAAGGGTGACGGCGGCCACCGCGCCGCCGCCGGCCGCCAGCAGCAGCACCATCAGCCGCGACCAGTGGCGCATGCTGCGCCGCGCGGGCGGCACCAGCATCCACCCCACCAGGAAGACCACCAGCACCGCCGCCACACCCAGCCACGCGGCGCGCGAGCGGGTCAGCACCAGCGTGCAGGCGACCGCCGCCACGCCCACGCCGGCCAGCAGCGTGCCGACGAAGCGGTGCGCGCGCAGCGCCACCAGGAAGAGCACCGGCAGCCCGAACGCGCACAGGTGCGCCACGAAGTTGCGGTTCCCCAGCGTGCCGCCGGGCGCGCGGTTCAGCGAGAAGAAATCGGTCCGCACCCCGTACGCCTGCGCCAGCGACACCCCCGCGCCCAGCGCCACCGCGACCCCGAGCGCCGCCACCAGCGGCCGCGACAGGCCGGCCCGCCCCAGCGCCCGCGCGCTCCAGAACACGATGATCCCGCTGGCGCTCACCCCCAGCGCGCGCACGCCGTTCCACGGGTTCTGCGCCAGCGCCGCGGCCGCCGCGGAGAGAAGGAGGTAGCCGCCCAGCAGCAGGTCCACGCGGCTGACCTGCGCCCGCCGCGCGGCGCCCAGGCACAGCACGCCGGCCAGCAGCGCGGCCAGGTGCAGCGTGAGCTCCTTGGGGACGAAGAAGCGGTCCAGCTCGAAGCTCTTGTACGTGGCCGCCGCCAGCACCACCGCGACGCAGGCGGCCTGCAGGATGCGCAGCGCCAGCCGCTGGGCCGGCGTGGCCAGGATCGGGCGGCCCTGGTCGTCGGTGGGCGCCAGGTGCGCGAGACGTTCGGTGCGGGGCATCTGGACGTGGATCGGGGAGACGCGGAAAGCACGGCAGCAGCGTAGCGCGGGCGGCAACGTCTGTCCAGCCCGCAGGGCCTGTCGGGAGACGGAGCGCTATTGACGGAGAGGGCGAGGGGATCGACTTTGGCGGGCGCCGGAAGACGTTGGCCTGCCGGCGCTTGTCGTTTCCGTACCGCCATGGTGGGGTGATCGGCAGAGTGGGCGAACATCGGCAGGACCGGCCGCTGCGGCTGGGGCACATCATCTACAGCAACTGCTTTCCGGTGCACGCGCGGCTGATGGACTGCGGTCCGCCGCCGGGGGTGGAGGTCGTGCAGGGCGTGCCCGGCGTGCTGAACGCGATGCTGGACCGCGGCGAGATCGACGTGGCGCCGTGCAGCAGCATCGAATACGCGCGCCACCCGGACGGCTACCGCATCATCCCCGACCTGGTGATCGGCTCGTGCGGGCCGGTGCGCAGCATCCTCTTCCTCTCGCGCCGCCACCCGGCCGAGCTGGGCGGCGCCACCGTGGCGATGCCCACCGCGTCGGCCACCTCGGTGGTGCTGCTCAAGATCCTGCTGGCCAGGAAGTGGGGCGCGCGGCCAGACACCTTCTGGTTCGACCAGGCCATCGACGACCCGTTCGCCGCCGGAGCGGACGCCGCGCTCTTCATCGGCGACGTGGCGCTGCGCGACGGGCTGCACCCGGAGCTGCCGTTCCGCTACGACCTGGGCGCGGTGTGGTGGGAGATGACGGGGCTGCCGTTCGCCTTCGCCGTCTGGCAGGCGGCGGGCGGGTCGGACGAGCAGCTGCGCGCGCTGCACCGCTCGCTGGTCGCCTCGCGCGCGTACGGGTACGAACATCGGCACGACCTGGCGGTGCGCTGGGCCGAGCGCTTCGGCTTCACTCCCGAGTTCCTGGACCGCTACTGGGCCGGCCTCTCGTTCGAGCTGGACGCGCCGATGATCCAGGGTCTCCAGACCTACTACCGCTACGCGGCCGAGATCGGGGAGATCCCCGCCGCGCCCGAGCTCAAGTGGGCGCCGACTGGTTGATTGGCTGAGCCAAACACTGTCAGGCCTCACGCGGGGTTCGCAGTGAACTGCATGCAGTTTCTGCGAACCCTGCGTGAGATTTGCTTTTCAGTGGCTACGATTCGCCGCTCTCATCGATGCTCTCACCCGCTGCCGCCTCGGCGATCGTCTGCAGCAGGTCGAGGGCGATGGCGAGCACGCGTCCATCCTCGTCGTGCGACGGGTCGTAGGCGGTGATGGCGGCGGCGGTGATGGGGATGCGCGCGGCGACCTCGGCGATCAACGCGCGCACCTCGTCGGCCGTGAGCCCGCCGGGCGCGGCGAAGGCGTTGGCGCGGCCCTCGGCGGGGTCGTGCACGTCCAGGTCCACGTGCAGGTAGACGCCCTCCACGCGCGAGGCGAGCGTGTCCAGCCGCTCGGCCAGCGCGGTGCGGCTGCGCACGCTCTCCGGCCCGGCGACCAGCACGCGCGAGCGCTCCAGGTAGTACTGCTCGGGCGGATCCAGGTCGCGCACGCCGGCCAGCAGCACGTGCTCCTCGGGGATGGCGGTGAAGCCGTCGACGCGGCTCGTCATCCCGGTCCAGCAACGGCCGAGGACGGTGCTGAGCGCGGTGCCGTCCACCATCCCGCTCGTCGTCGTCTCGGGCGTGTTCAGGTCGGCGTGCGCGTCGAGCCAGACCACGCCGGTGGCGGGGTGCGGCAGCGCGGCGAGCGTGCCCACCGCGCTGATGCAGTTCCCCGCCAGCACCACGGGCAGGCTCCCGCGCCCGCGCGCCACCCGCACCGCGAACGCCGTGGCGCGCGCCAGGTCGAACGCGGCGCGCACCTCGGCGGTGAAGCCGGCCTCCAGCCCGATCGCCGTCTCGCGCACCTCGGCGCCGGCCTGCCGCAGCCGCTCGACGGCCCCGTTCGCCACCAGGTGCCCCGGCCCCGCCCCCATCCTCGCGTCGCGGTGCCCCGAGTCGTACGGCACCTGGATCAGGTCGATCAGCATCCGCTCTCGCTCTCGGTGGGAGATCCGCCGCGGGTCAGCCGCCGCGCGCCTGGGCCTTGGATTCCAGGTACGCACCCATCGCGCCGGCCACCTGCGCCGCCTCGGCGGGATCGGTGTTGACGAGGTCGTGGAACGCGTTCAAGCAGCGGGAGTGCGGGGCGAATGGCGCCAGGTATTCACGGATGCGCGCCTCGGCGAACGCACGGTCGTCCGCGTTTCCTGTCTCACGCAGCCGCACAGCCATCCAGAGCGCTGAAATCCACTTCGCCCGGTCTTCCAGCAGGTCCTCGCGCGTGTCCAGCTCGAAAAAGCCGATGATCACGCGCGCCCTGCGGTGTGCGTGCCCGCTCTTCTCCACCGGCACGGGAAGGTTGCCGATGAAGGTGAGGATCGACGCGGGGTCATCGTCCAGATCGCCGATGGGGTAGACCAGGAACGATTTCTCGCCGCCCATCTTCCACGGATCTTCACCCTGCACCGCCCGCGCACCGGCCACCGGGAACGAGTTCGACTTCAGCGCCGTGTTGCACGGCTTGCACGCAGCCAGATAGTTCCAGGGGTGGTACGGCAGCAGGTAGTAGCCGTCGCCGCTCGCATCACCCATCGGCCAGTCGTATCCGCGGCTGGCGCGCACCTCGTCGCTCGGCCAGGCGGACACGGACGACTTGGGGCGGAAGTGCTCCACGTCGTACTCGATGATGCCGCGCTCCGGGTCGGCCAGCTTGCGCTCGCAAAAGCCGCACTTGTTATGCTGCAGCGCCACGTAGACCGGCTTGACCTCGCTCCAGATCGGCGCCTTCTCGGCGTAGTGGCCGAGCTTGCGGAAGTTCTCGGTCCGCCTGAGCGCTCGCTTCAGCCATCCCGCCCCGATTTGGCGTCGTAGTTCGGCGTCCGTCATCGGATAGCGGATCATTGCTTCCGGCGCTTCTTCCGGGTCCCATTCCGAGGTGCCAGGGCATCGGTTCCCGCCGCGGCCGCCGCGCGCTCCTGAAGCGTGAAGGTCGTGTCCGAAAGCCGGCTGAGGAACGCGCGAGCCGCCGTGGCGTCGCCCTCCTGCGCGCGGCGAGAGAGACCGACGAGCTCCGCCACCGCCTCTGGCGCACGCGGAGTGGAGAGCCCGAAGTACGAGCTGACCAGGATCTGGTCGGCCGTGAGGCCATGCACGTGCTCCTGCAGCCGCTTGACGGTAGACGCACCGGTCTCGTCGGCCTCGATCAGCCGCAGATTCTCGGAATGGAGAGTGCCCACGACCAGCGGGCTGTGCGAGGTGAGGATGAACTGCAAGTTGGGCAGCGCCTTCGCCAACTGCGGCACCACGACGCGCTGCCAGGCGGGGTGAAGGTGCAGATCGACCTCGTCCACCAGCACGATTCCGCGGGTTTCGTCCAGCCGGGCACCGCTCGGCGCCCCGATGCAGATATGGTAGAGCAGGTCCGCAATCCAGCCGACAAACGCACGGTAACCGTCGGAGAGCGCCGCAAAGGGAACAGGCGCGCTGTTATGCAGGAAGATGTATTCAGATCCCTCAGGCTGCTCCCGAATTCTCGTCTCCGGCGGCAGCAGCCGGTTGATGAGCGTGATCACCTGCCGGTGGCGGTCCGGGTTCTCCGAGCGGAACCGCGGCAGCCAGTTCTTCAAAGGAACCAGACTCACCCCCTCCTCGAACAGCCCCGAAACTCGCTCATAACGCACGAAACGGCTTTTCCCGGCAGCGGGGGAGGCGGCGGGGGATTCTGTTTCCACCCGACGGCTCGCCCCATAGCCCAACACCAGGAATGCGGGAGAAGACTCGTAGAATATCCCCTCCCACTCCGGGCCGCTGTTCGCCGCTGGCGTTACTTGTTCAAAGTCACCGCGTCGCTCGATGAGTGTTTCAGTGTGCAGCGGGTGTTCGACCGTGTCGTCCGCAGTTTCGAGATCCTGGTTGTGGAGGATGAAATCTCCCGACACCGTTGCCCGCGGAGCCGCCTCCCCGCCGGTCTGCCGGACCAGGCGATACGGCCGAAAACCGGACGAGCCGATTACCGGGGCCAGCGCGGCGAGCGCGACCGCGCGCAGCACGCTGGTTTTTCCCGCGCCGTTGTCACCGAGCAGAAGCGTGACGTTGTCTACCTGCGGAGCACCCTCGCAACCAGGCCGGCAGAACTCGACTTCAGCCTCACGAAAGGATCGGAGGTTGGAAATGCTGAGTTTCGTGATGTACAAGGAGCATCCTCCGCTGGGACGGCACCGTCGTTGGCCTCTCGTTTAATCTCGCTTCCGCTCGTCCGCTGCGGAAGATTCGCATATGCGCATATGCGAAGGGCGGAGCACCTCGCGGCGCTCCGCCCTTCGTCGGTCCAGCAGTTTCCGTCCCTCCGTGGCTCCGTGATATGAGAGCCCCGCGGTTCCGTCAGCTCTCGTCCTCGCCGCGGAACTCGTCGGTCACGTCGTGCGGGTTGGGGCCGTCGTCCTCGTCGGAGATCTCGTCCACCAGCTCGTCGAGCGAAGGCGGCGCGTCGTCGAGCTCGCCCTCGTCGTCGCCGATGTCCAGGCCGTCCTCCAGCGCGTCGGACGGCACCATCTCCTGGCCCTCCTCGGCCTCGGTGGCGATCGGGCGCGGCTCCTCGTCCTCGTTCACCACGCGGGCCACGTCCATCACGGTGTCGCCCTTCTCCAGGTTGATCAGCTTGACGCCCATGGTGTTGCGGCCGATCACCCGGATGCCGTCCACCGCCTGGCGGTTCACGATCCCCTGCCGCGTGATCAGCACCAGCTCGTCGTGGGGGTGCACCACCTTCATGGCCACCACGTGGCCGGTCTTCTCGGCCATCTTGATGTTGATCACCCCCTTGCCGCCGCGGCGCTGCAGGCGGTACGCGTCGAGCTCGGTGCGCTTGCCCAGGCCCAGCTCGGTGACCACCAGCAGGTGGTTGCCGCGCTTGGCCACCACCATCCCCACCAGGAAGTCGCCCGTTTCCAGCGAGATCCCGCGCACGCCGGTGGTGGCGCGGCCCATCTCGCGCACGTGCGTCTCGGGGAAGCGGATCGCCATCCCCTCGTGCGTGGCCAGCACCACCTCGCACCCGCCGTCGCTGAGCTGCACGTCGATCAGCTCGTCGTTCTCCAGCACGTTGATGGCGTTCAGCCCCACGCGCCGCGGGTTGCCGTAGGCGCTGAGCACCGTCTTCTTCACCGTGCCGTTGCGGGTGGCGAAGATCAGGTAGCGGTCGTGGCTGAACTCGCGCACCGGCACCAGCGCGGCGATCTTGTCGTCGGCGTCGATGTTGATGAGGTTCACCACCGGCTTGCCGCGGCTGGCGCGCTGCCCCTGCGGGATCTCGTGCACCTTCAGCCAGTAGCACTGCCCCTGGCGGGTGAAGAACATCAGGTAGTCGTGGGTGCTCGCCAGGAACACCTGCTCCACCCAGTCCTCCTCCTTGGTCCCCATCCCCGCCACCCCGCGGCCGCCGCGCGCCTGCGAGCGGTAGGTGTCGGCCTGGATCCGCTTGATGTAGCCCGCGTGGCTGACGGTGATCACCATCTCCTCGTCGGGGATCAGGTCCTCGATGCTGAGCCCCGCGGTGTCGCCCAGGATCTGCGTGCGCCGCTCGTCGCCGTACTTGTCGGCCACCTCGAGCAGCTCCTCCTTGATGATGGAAAAGCGCCGCTCGCGGCTCCCCAGGATGTCTTCCAGGTCGGCGATCTGCGCGCGCAGCTCGGTCAGCTCGGCCTCGAGCTGCTCGATCTCGAGCCCGGTGAGGCGCGCCAGGCGCATGTTGAGGATGGCGTCGCTCTGCCGCTCGCTGAGCTCGAAGCGCGAGCGCAGCCGGTCGCCCGCCTCGTCCGTCGTCGCCGACGAGCGGATGATGTGGATCACCTCGTCGATGTGGTCGACGGCGATCTTGAGCCCTTCCAGGATGTGCTCGCGCTCGCGGGCCTTGCGCAGCTCGAACTGCGTGCGGCGCACCACCACGTCGTGCCGGTGCTCCACGAAGTAGCGCAGCATGTCGCGCAGCGACAGGATCTTGGGCTCGCCGCGCACCAGCGAGAGCATGATCACCCCGAAGGTGCTCTGCATCTGCGTGTGCTTGTAGAGCTGGTTCAGCACGATGTGCGGGATCGCGTCGCGCTTGAGGTCGATCACGATGCGGATGCGCTTGTCGCTCTCGTCGCGCAGGTCGCTGATCCCCTCGAGCTTCTTGTCGCGCACCAGCTCGGCGATGTGCTCGATCAGGCGCGACTTGTTGACCATGAAGGGGATCTCGGTGACGATGATGCGCTCGCCGCCGCGCTCCTTCTCCTCGATCTCGGCCCGGGCGCGCACCACCACGCGGCCGCGCCCCGTCTCGTACGCCTCGCGGATCCCGTCGCGCCCGTAGATCACGCCGCCGGTGGGAAAGTCCGGCCCGCGGACGAACGCCATCAGCGCCTCGACCTCCGCCTCGGGGTTGTCGATCAGGTGCACGCACGCCGCCACCACCTCGCGCAGGTTGTGCGGCGGGATGTTGGTGGCCATGCCGACCGCGATCCCGCTGCTCCCGTTCACCAGCAGGTTGGGGGCGCGCGCCGGCAGCACGCGCGGCTCCTGCAGCCGGTCGTCGAAGTTGGGGGCGAAGTCGACGGTTTCCTTGTCGATGTCGGCCAGCATCTCGGTGGCCAGCGGGGCCAGGCGCGCCTCGGTGTAGCGGTAGGCGGCCGCGCTGTCTCCGTCGATGGAGCCGAAGTTCCCCTGCCCGTCGATCAGCGGGTAGCGGAGCGAGAAGTCCTGCACCATGCGCACGAGCGAGTCGTAGACCGCGCTGTCGCCGTGCGGGTGGTACTTGCCCAGCACGTCGCCGACCACGGTCGCGCTCTTCTTGTAGGCGCGGTTGGGGGCCAGCCCCGCCTCGTGCATGGCGAACAGGATGCGCCGGTGCACCGGCTTCAGCCCGTCGCGCACGTCGGGAAGGGCGCGCTGCACGATCACGCTCATCGAATAGTCGATGAACGACTCGCGCATCTCGTCTTCGATCAGGCGGGGGAGCACCCGGGCGGTGGGCGCCGCGCCGGGCAGCTCGTCGTCCGGGCCGCCGTTCTCGGGCGGAACGGGGGGCGTGGTCTCGTCGGCCATTCTCTGCTTGGTAGCTCTGGGAGCGTGGTCACCGGCACTGGAAAGCGCCGGCCTGCGGATGATACCCCGGAACGGCTGCTCCGTGCCCGTGCGCGCACGCGCGTGAAGACCCGGGAACCTATGCCGCCGCGCCGCTTTCCGCCAGATCTCCGCACGCCGTGGACGGCCCCGGATCGGCCGGCGCGGGCGGGCGCCGGGCCGCGCGGCGAACGCCGGTGTTCTCGGCGGCCGCGGCGGCGATTAGCTTCGCATCGAGCCCGCCGCCTTCCGATGCGCATCCTCTCATCCCCCAGGAGCCCCCGACGATGTCGAATCCGTGGCAGGACGTGACGAATTTCGCCTACAACCTGGCCGGCGCGCAGCCGAGCGTGGACCTCCCCGGCGGCACCATCATCGAGGCCGACCAGACTACGTTTCCGGCGCTGAACGGCCTGGCGGTCTTCCTGCTCACCCTGGAGCCCGGCGCCGTGCGCATCCCGCACTGGCACCCCGACACCGACGAGATGCAGTACATGCTGAGCGGCCAGTGCCACTTCGGCCTGATCACCCCCGCGCAGAACGGCGGGCCCGGCGTGGACCGCAGCTACGACCTGACGCCGGGGATGATCGGCTTCATCCCGCGCGGATGGTTCCACCACATCGAAAACACCGGCTCCGAACCGGCCTCCATGCTGGTCATCTTCAACAACGCCAACCCCGACAACGTGGACATCAGCTGGGGGTTCAGCATCACCCCGCCGGCGCTGCTGCAGCAGGTGTTCGGGATCGGCTTCCAGGGGATGCAGACCGGCCAGATCTGGATCGCCGCGGCCACGGGGACGCAGGGCGGCGGCACCTCGGGCGGGGCCGGGTCCGCCGGCTGACCACGCCCGCAGGGCGGCAGGAACGGCACTCACCGCGGTTCATCGTCCCACCCATTGAACGGAGAGACGCAGCATGCGCTTCCACAGGCTTCTCCCGCTGGCGGTGCTGTGCGCCGCGCCCGCCGCCGCGCAGCAGACCACCGTCTGCCCCACGCCGCCCACGCCCGGGCGCGAGCAGTCGCCCGTCGACATCCGGCAGGCCACGCCCACCCGGATGGCGCGGCTGGGCACGCACTACCCGGTGGTTTCGGGACGCGCGTACAACACCGGGCACACGGTGCAGGTGTCGGTCGCTTCGGGCGACCGCATCGTGATCGACTCGGATACGTTCCAGCTGGTGCAGTTCCACTTCCACTGGCCCAGCGAGCACCAGTTCCTGGGCGACTCGTTCCCGGCCGAGATCCACATGGTGCACCAGGGGGCGGGCGGAAAGCTGGCGGTGCTGGGCACCTGGGTCCGCCGCGGGGCGTACAACCGCGCCTGGAACCAGCTCTTCTCGCACCTGCCGCGCGAGGGCGACACCCTGGCGGTGCGGGTGGACGTGCACCGCATGTTCGGGTTCGCCGATCTGAACGCCGAGCGGGTGTACCGCTACTGCGGCTCGCTCACCACGGGCTCGGCCGAACCCTACCAGGAAGGGGTGACGTGGCTGATGCGCCGCACCACCATCACCCTGTCGCCGGCGCAGCTCGACAGCCTGCACCACGCGATGCACCGCTACAGCCGCGACGTGCAGCCGCTGAACGGACGGGTGATCAGGTATCGGCCGGTGCACTGACGGCGGACGGAAAGAGAGAGGATTCCGCGCGGGAGGACCGGCGTCGGCGCGGCCGCGGCGGCCCCCCTCCCCCGGCCCCTCCCCCCGCTGCGCGGTGGGAGGGGAGAGGTAGGCGGAGAGATGCGCTTCGCCCGGCGATTTTCGGCTCGGAGTCCGCGAAGGCGGACTTTTCTCGGGTGCAGCGGCGGGTTTCAACCCGCCGTGGTGACGGATGCGCCGCCCAACGTCCCGCCCGCGGCGCCTCGCCGGGATACGGGTGAGGATCGGAGGGCATGTGCCGTGAAGAGTTTGCGAGTGGACTCGCGGCTACAACCGCACGCAGCCCGCCTGCGCGCGGACTTCAACGGCACGGGTTCGAAGCGGGGGGAGCCGGGGGTGCGGCTCCCCCCGCTCGTGTTCGGGATCGCACCGGCGCTGGCACGGAGCGGCGCCCGGCATCATTCTCTCACGCCTGGACGGGACGGCTGGACGTAAAGGGTTTGTTCAGGGTAGATTCAGGACAATGAATCGACAGACGAGCTTCACCGGATGATCGGACTCGCGCTCGCCCTGGCGCTGGCGCTGATGCAGGCGCCGCCGCGGGAGACGTCGCCCGTTGCGGCGTCTTCCGCGCCCGCGTCCGGCGCTGAGGCGGGACAGACGCATGTGCCCGGGGTGCTGATCGACCGGCGCCTGGCCGAGAGCGTGCCGCTGCGCGTGGGTGACACGGTGCGCGTGCGGGCGCTGGCGGCGCGTGCCGTGGAGCGGCCGTTCGTGGTGGCGGGCGTGTTCGAGCGCGAGGCGGACCCCAACCGCATCTCGCGCAACGAGATGGAGCTGCGCTTCCACCTGCCGGACCTGGAGACGCTCCTTCCGCAGAAGGACCGGGTGGACCGTTTCGCCGTGGTGCTGAAGCCGGGCGCCAACCCGGACTCGGCCGCGCGGTGGATCGAGGGGGTCGCGTTCGGGACGCGGGCGTACGGGAGCGCGGCGCTGGCTTCGGAGTCGAGCGCCACCTTCCGCGTGATCTCGCGCTTCCACGACGCGATCGGGATCGTGACCATCCTGGCCAGCGCCATCTTCCTCCTCTGCGTGATGATCATCCGCGTGGACGAGCGGCGGCGCGACATGGCCATGCTGCGGCTGATCGGCGTCAGCCGCTCCACCGTGTTCCGCGCCATCGTGCTGGAGGCGGTGGTCATCTCCCTGGCCGGGAGCGCGGCGGGCGCGGGTGTAGGGCTGATCGCCGCGCGGATCGTCAACGCGCACTACGCCCGCGTCTACGACACCACGCTGCGCTTCGCGCTGGTCACGCCCCACATCGTGCTGACCGCCGCGGCGCTGGGGCTGGGGCTGGGCATCGGCGCGGGGGCGCTGGCGGCGTGGCGCGTGGTCGCCGTTCCGCCGCAGAAGCTGGGGGAGCGGTGATCGTATCCGCCTTCCTGAAGTCGCTCTTCCGCCGCCGCGGGCGCACCCTGCTGGCGCTGGCGGGGATCGCCATATCCGCCGCGCTGCTGCTGGACATGACCATGCTCGCCAGCGGCCTGACGGTGAGCTTCGGCGAGCTCCTGGGCGCGAGCGGCTACACCCTGCGCGTCACCCCGAAAGGGATCCTCCCCTTCGACAGCGACGCGGCGATCGAGAACGGCGACCAGGTGGGGCGCCGGATCGCGGCGGTGCCCGGCGTCCGCTCGGTGGCGCCCGTGCTGGGCGCGCAGTTCCGCATGGTGCGCGGCGACAGCGCGGGCGAGCCGCTGTTCACCGTCGGCGTCGACCCGCGGAGCGAGTTCCTCTACCGCCTCACCGCCGGCCGCCACCCCGGCCCCGGCGAGGTCGTCGTCTCCGAGCCGCTGGCGAAGGATGCCGGCCTGAAGCCGGGAGACGCGGTCGCGCTGGCCGGCGACCTGGACGTGTCGCTGGGCCGCGCGCGGGCCACGCGGAGCTATCGGATCAGCGGCGTGGGCGACTTCCTGTACGACTACGCCGGCGAGCACTCGCTGGCGATGACGCTCCCCGACGTGCGCGCCGCCACCGGCCGCGGCTCGGACGTGTCGCTCTTCGGCGTGGCCACGGACGCGGGGGTGGACGACGACGCGCTGGCGAAGCGCATCGCCGCCGCGGTCCCCGAGGTGAGCACCTACTCCACGCGCGAGCTGATGGCCGAGATGGACAAGCGCCTCCTCTACTTCCGCCAGCTCGCCACCATCCTGGGGAGCGTGGCGATGGTGGTGACCGCGCTGCTCGTCGCGACCATCATCACCATCGGCGTGCGCGAGCGCTTCGGCGAGATCGCCACGCTGCGGGCGATCGGGGTGCGCGGCCGGCGCGTGCTGCTGGCGGTGGTGACCGAAGGGCTGACGCTCGCGGGGATCGGCTGCCTGCTGGGCCTGCCGATGGGGTTGTGGATGGCCGGGCGGCTGGACCGCATCCTCCTGGGCTTTCCCGGCATCCCCGCGCGGATGACGTTCTTCGCCTGGGAGCCGCGCCGCGTGGCGCTGGCGATGGGGATCGTGATCGCGATCGGCGCCGTCGCGGGGTGCGTTCCCGGGCTGGGCGCCGTGCGCGCGCCGCTGGGGCAGGCGCTGCGCGAGGAGGCGGAGTGAGCGACGCCACGCATGACGAGCTGCCGAGGCGATCCGCGGCGCCGCGCCCCCTCCGTTCGCTCAGGCCGTCCACCTCCCCCGTACCGGTGGAGGTAGCGGGACGCGGTGTTGGTGTTCGGCGCGAACAATCGTACTTGCAGGCACTTGCAGTTCTCCCCTCCCCCCGCGCAGCGGGGGGAGGGGCCGGGGGAGGGGGGCCAGCCGCGGCCGCGACAGAGCGGGTCGAAACGCCCCGCAAACCGCGTCTCCAACCTCTCCCGGTACGGGGGAGGTGGACGGCCTGAGCCGGCCGGAGGGGGCGCGATGCCGCGGATCAGCAACCACTTACGTCTCATGGCGACGGTGCTGTCGCCGATTCTGGATCGCATCTGAATGCCTGATGATCGAGCCGTCACCCGCGTGATCGAAGCGCGCGGCATCACCAAGGAATACCCCTACCAGGGCGACGCCGTGCACGCACTGCGCGGCGTCGACCTGGACGTGGGCCGCGGCGAGCTGGTGGCGGTGGTCGGGCCCAGCGGGTGCGGCAAGAGCTCGCTGCTGAACGTGCTGGCGGGGATCGATCCGCCCACCCGCGGCACCGTGCGCCTGCTGGGCCAGGACCTGTACGGCGTGGGCGAAGGCGCGCGCTCGGCGCTGCGGCTGCGGCGGCTGGGGTTCATCTTCCAGCGCTTTCACCTGCTGGCCGTGCTCACCGCCGCCGAGAACGTGGAGCTGCCGATGGCCGAGGCCGGCGTGGGCAAGGCCGAGCGGCGCCAGCGCGCGAGGGAGCTGCTGGACTACGTCGGCCTGGGGCAGCGCGCCGGCCACCGCCCGCCGCACCTGAGCGGCGGCGAGCAGCAGCGCGTGGCCATCGCCCGCGCGCTGGCCAACCGCCCCGAGGTGCTGTTCGCCGACGAGCCCACGGGCGAGCTGGACCGGCGGACCGGGCAGGAGATCATCGAGCTGTTCGGGCGGCTGAACGCCGACGGGACGACGATGGTGATCGTCACGCACGATTCCGCCGTGGCCCGCCACGCCCGACGCGTGGTGGAGATGGCGGACGGCCTGGTGGTGAGCGACGGCCGATGATCGTTCGCCTCGCCGCCGCCGAGATCCGCAACCGCCCCGGCCGCGCCGCCTTCCTGCTGGCCGGCTACGCGCTGGGGGTGGCGGTGATGGTGGTCCTGCTGGCCGTGGGCGAGGCGATGCTCACCCAGGCGCAGGACAAGGAGCTGGTGGGCGGCGGCGACGTGACGCTCGTCCCCGCCGGGGTGAGCACCGAGATGCTGAAGGCCGGCGGCGTGGGCTCGCTCTTCCTGGGGATCGACCACGCGCGCTTCATCCACCGCAACCTGCTGGAATCGCCACGCGCGCGGGACGAGCACGGCATCGTCTCCGCCAGCCCGATCGTGGACGGCGCGCAGGTGGAGCTGCTCGCCCACGGCCGCGCGTACAAGTCCATCGCCACCGCCGAGATCCCCTCGCGCGCCGCCGCCGCCGGCGCCCCGCCGCAGCTCGTCTCCGGCCGCTGGGAGGATACGGACGCCGACCGCCGCTGGGCCGCGCCGGATGAGGCCGACCTTCTGCGCGAGATCGACCACTTCCACCAGCCCCGCGGCGCCGCGCTCGATTCGACCTGGGCCGAGTGGCACTACTTCAACGTGGTGCTGGGCGACGGCCGCTGGGTCTACCTGACGCTCAGCGTCGGCGGGCGGATCGGCGAGGCGGGGCGATGGGGCGGTGGCGTGCTGCTGACCGTGCGCGAGCCCGGCGGCGAGCACCGCTCGCTGACCAGCCAGGTGCCCGGCGCGCAGGTGCGGATGGACACGCTCTCGCCCGACCTGTCGCTGGGCGGCGTCGGCAGCGTGCGGCTGGAGGGCGCCACCTACGTCGTCCACGCCACGGCGGGCGGCGCACGCGTGGACCTGCGCGTGACCCCGGCGCCGCGGCGGTACTTTCCACCGACCGACATCGGCGGATCGACGCTGATCAGCGGGTACGTGGCACCCGCTCTTTATGCGACGGCGGAGGGAACCGTCTGCCTGCCGCGGTGCGAGAGCGTGCGCGGCGCGCAGGCGTACCACGACCACAACTGGGGCGTGTGGCGCGACGTGAGCTGGGAGTGGGGCTCCGCGTCCGACGCGAACGTCTCGCTCCTCTACGGCGCGGTGCGCGGCGACTCGGCGGCGGGGGGCGAGGCGATGTTCGCGTACGTGGTGGACGGGCGCGGCGTGCGAGGCGTCTACCGCCCCGGCGCCATCGAGTGGATCGAGGCGCAGCCGAAGGCCGTCCCCGGCGGCACCCTGCGAGTCCCCCGCCGCTTCCGCTTCACCGACCCGCGCCGCGGCTTCCGCGTGACCGTGGACGTGGCCGCCGTGCACGCCAGCGATCGCAACCGCGCCCGCCGCCGCTGGTTCATCCAGATGCGCGGCATCGCGACCGTCGAGGAGAACGGGCGCGTGATCGGGCGCCTGCCAGGCTTCTTCGAGACGTACGTGGATTAGCGCAGGCGAAAATCCTCCACTGCCGTGAACACGGAGCAACGGAGGGCACGGAGGCCACGGAGAACTTCAATGCGGTTCTCCGTGGCCTCCGTGTTCTCCGTGACTCCGTGTTCACGCGGTGGATCGTTGCGCGGCACTCCAATCACCATCCAGCGGGATGTTGACGGGAGTGCCTGTACGATTTATTTATGATCCGAAGCAGGAAGGATTCTGGAACCGGAGAAAGCATCATGCCTGAGCTCGAGAAGCTGACCATCAACCTGAACCCCGTGGACCTGGGGCAGATCGAACTGCTGGTGGAGCAGGGGTTCTACTCCAACCGCGCCGAGTTCATCCGCGTGGCGATCCACCACCAGCTGTCCAAGCACGCGGACAACGTGCGAGAGGCGGCGGCGCGGCAGTCGTTCGTGATCGGCGCGATGATGTACGACCGCGCGGGGCTGGAGAAGCGACGCGAAACCGGCGAGCGGCTCAACGTGCACGTCATCGGCTTCCTCTCCCTGGCCGACGACGTGACGCCGGAGCTGGCCCGCGAGACGATCCAGGCCGTGCGTGTCCGCGGCATCTTCCGCGCGCCCAAGGCCGTGAAGGAAGCGCTGGCCGACCGGACGAGCTAGGCGGCCCGACACGCCACCGGCGGCTGAAGCCGCAGCAACCACGACGAAAAGCCTCGCAAACCGCGCGAGGCTTCAACTGCTCCGGGCACGATCTCCGCGCACGTCCGCGCTCTCCACCTCCAAACCTTCATGCCTACCATTCTCGATCTCGCGTTCGTCGCCGTGCTGGCGGTCGCGTGGCCGCTGTACGAGCGCTTCGTCGACTGGCCGGCATTTCAGCGCCGGGTGCGGCTCGATCCATCGGCGGCCCGCCTGTCGGAGTACCGTGGCAGCATGGTGGTCCAGTGGATCTTCGCCGCCGTCGCGCTTGCGATCTGGGCGCGTGCGGGTCGGCCGTGGGCGCTGCTGGGACTGGGCGCGCCAGGAGGGTGGCGCCTGTGGATGGGGGTGGCGCTGGTGGCGACGTTCGCCGGGCTGCAGGGGTGGCAGATGGTGGCGATCGCGCACAGCCCGGCCACGAAGGCGCACCTCCGCAAACGCTTCGCAGCGATGGACCTGGCCGCGCTGCTGCCGCGGACGGGGACCGAGCTGGGATGGATGTTCGCGCTGTCGCTGACGGCGGGGTTCGTGGAGGAGCTGCTCTTCCGCGGCTACATCGTGGCGGTGCTGGCGCCGTGGCTCACGTGGTGGGGCGCGGCGGCGCTAAGCGTGGCGGTGTTCGGGGTGCTGCACGCGTATCAGGGCCGCGCCGGCATCGTCCGCACCGCCGCCGTCGGCGCGGCGATGACGCTGCTGGTCGCCGCCGCCCGCTCGCTGCTCCCCGCCATGGCGCTGCACGCGCTGATCGACATCGCCTCCGGCACGGCGGGATGGCTGGCACTATCCGACTCCCCCGCGGCGACAACGGGCGTGTGAACGGCAGGCGCAGTTTCCGCTGCTCCGTTGCCCTCCGCTGCTCCGTGTGACCCTCCAACCCGGCCCGCGGCGCCACGGGTCCGGAGGCGAGGGGAGAAACAGCCGGGCGAGGTCCATCCAATCTGTCAGAAGGCGTGGGGCGTGGGCGTCTCACTGTAACGGGATGTGTCGCCCCAGTGGTACACCACGTGGCACCCCCCCGCGGCACGGCATCCTCCCGAAATCGAGCAATCACAAAGATTTGTGCAGCCTGCAACTTCGGCACGGGAGATGACGTACTACGGGCAGGCGCCGGGAACGCGTGGCGCCCGGAAAGGAGAGGTGAAAACATGGAAGTGGCTCGCAGATACATGGAGGAGTACCCCACCCGGTTCGCCGCGTACACCGCGCTGCAGTGCGCGCTGATGCGGCGGTACCTGGCCCGCGGCGGCACCCAGGAGGAGTTCTGCTCCCGCCTGGCCCCCGTGTTCCACCGGCGGTACGCCCCCCTGCTGCTGGAGGGCTGATCCCAGGCCCGATCCGCACAGGCCGAAAAAAAGCCGCCCGGCGACGACCGTCGCCGGGCGGCTTTGCGTACGGCCCGCCGGATCAGTGGCTCAGCGCGCCACCCAGCGCCAGCGCGCCGCCGACCATGATCGCGATCCCGATGGTGATCGCCATCACCACCAGCCAGGCCAGGACCGCCGTGGCCACCGCCTTCCCGGTGTCGAAGTCCAGCGCCTGCCGGATCGCGACCACCAGGGTCACCAGTTGCCACACCGACGACACCACCAGCGCCAGCCATCCCAGGATCGGGATGAAGCCGATGATGGCGATCACCCCCGGCGCGCGCGAGAAGCCGATCGTGCGCAGCATCTCGCCCATGTCGGCGGTGCCGCCGAACATCTTCGTCCCGATCACGTAGGTGAGCCCCGCCGTGATCACCCATCCCAGCAGCGCGCCGATGATGGCGCCGATCGGCCCCTTGGCGTCGTGGTGGCCCATGCTGCCGATCGCCGCGCACACCGCCACGATCGCCACCACGCCGGCGGCCTGGGCGGTGGCCGTCTGGTCGTGCTCCACCTCTTCGTACACGCTCACGTCCAGCATCGCCGCGCCGATCATGCGCTCCACGAACGAGCGCCGGCCCGGAATGCCCCCGGCGGGATACTCCTGCATCGCTCGGCTCCTTCCAGTGTTCACGTGAGGGGGGATGAAGCGTCCGCCGCGCGGATGGCGGCGGGGTACCGCGGGAGAGTACGGACGAACCGCCGCGCGGGTTGCAGCGCGGCGGCGGGGATCAGGGCTGCTGCAGGTCGATGGCGAGCCGCGACGGGTTCTGCAGCTCGGTGACGCGGAACGGCTGGCGGCTCGCGGTGCCGATCGCGGCCTCCACCTCGCCCTCGAAGTCACACACGATCACCATCCGGCGCATCACGGGCATGTTCAGCGTCAGGTCGCGCTGGCGCAGGGTGCCGCGGCCGGCCTCGTCGTGCGCCTGCGTGTACTGCAGGCGCACCACCAGCGCGGCGGGGGTGCCCAGCTCCACCGTTTCGCCCGAGCCGCACTGCTGCACCGGGCGGTCCACGTACTCCACGCGCCACCCCGGCACCGGGTCGTCGCCGAAATCCAGCACCAGCCGGTCGAAGCCCGCGTTCGCGGCGGCGCGCAGGCCGCGCAGCGTGGTGCTGGTCCCCGCGTGCTTCGTCTCGCGCACGGCGACCGTCCACTCCGTCGCCACGGCCGGCGCCGCCTTCGCGGAATCCGTCTTCCCGGTGTCCGCCCGCGCGCGCGGCGCGGTGTCGTCCGAAAAGGCGGGGAGGCGCGACGAGGTGTCGCCCGGTGCGGTGTCGGACGCGCTTTCGGTGGTGTCGAGCTCGGCGCGGCGGCGGCGCGTGGCCTCGCGCAGCTCGCCCCCGTCGTCCTTGCACGCGCCGATCGCCAGCGCCGCCAGCAGCAGCATCCCGCTCCAGCTTCCCCGCATCATCCTCCTCACGTGCATCCGTTTGGCTCGGCCGGCCGAACCGAAGATACCGTTCCGCCGCCGAAAAAGAACGGGGAACGCCGTTGAAGTCCGCGCAGGCGGACCGTGTGCCGTCGAACCCGCGAGCTCACTCGCATCCGGAGAGTTCGGGCCAGATCCGGCCTCACCACGGAGTCGCGGGTGCCCGCTCCGTCCCGATGCGCCCGCCGCCCGTGTAGACGTTGAAGCGGCCGCCGCGCACGAACCCGCAGAGCGTCATCCCCGCCGCCTCGGCCAGCTCCACCGCCAGGCTCGACGGCGCCGAGACGCCGGCCAGCACCGCGGCCCCGGCGCGCGCCGCCTTCTGCACCAGCTCGAAGCTCAGCCGCCCGCTCACCATCACGATCCGCTGGCCCCAGGGCGGCTCGCGCTCGAGCAGCGACGCGCCCACCAGCTTGTCCATCGCGTTGTGCCGGCCGACGTCTTCCCGCGCCCGCAGCAGCTTGCCGTAGGGTGTGAACAGGCCGGCGGCGTGCAGGCCGCCGGTGCGCTCGAACACCGTCTGCGCGGCGCGGAGCTTGTCCGGCAGCGACACGATCACGTCGGGCGATACGACCAGGCCGCTGTCCACGCGCGCGCACGCCGGCCCCATCACCGCCTCGATGGACGCCTTGCCGCACACGCCGCAGCTGGACGTCTGGTAGAAGTTGCGCTGGAGCGACGCCGGATCGAACGCCGCGCCGGGCGACAGGACGACGTGGACGATGTTGTACTGCTGCTCGCCCGTCGTGCAGTAGCGGATGGACGAGATCGCCTCGCCCCCGCCGATCACTCCCTCGCCGTAGAGGAACCCCGCCGCCAGCTCGAAATCCGCTCCCGGTGTGCGCATGGTGACCGAGACGGGCGTCGCCACCTCGTCCAGCGCCCCGCCGCGCGTATCCTCCCCGCGGACGACGCGGATCTCCAGCGGCTCCTCGGCCGCCAGCACGTCCCCCCGCGTCCGCCGCTTCACCCCCTCGTCCGCGACGGAGACCTGCTCGACCGGGCGCCGGACGGTGCTGCCGGGGCGGGTCATCACGCGGCCTCGGACCGGTGGCCGGTGGTGCCGGGGGTGCCGGGTTGGCCGGGAGTGCCGGGTTGGCCGGGCGATTGAAATCGCGGCAACAACGGCACCAAGTCCGCCTTCGCGGACTGCTGCGCCGGCATCCAGCCGCGATGCGGAGATCTCCCCGGCAAGAAGCCGTGAACCCGAGGGGATCGGGCCGGCCGGTTGAAACCGGCCGCTGGAACGTCGCGAAGTCCGCCTTCGCGGACTGCGGCCGCGGCACCCGGGCGCATCCTCCAGGGCCGGAGCGGCGGTTGCGCGGCGATGCCGGCGTGCAGTCCGCGCAGGCGGACTTCGTGCCGACGTTGCCGCGAATTCATTCGCCCGGCCAGCCCTGGCCGCCGCATCATCCTCATCACCCCACCACCGCCGCCGCGGCCACCGGCTCCGGCGCGGGCTCGGCGAAGACCGCGGGCGTGGTGATGACCAGGCGCTCGTCGCGGCCCTCCACGCGCACGGGGCTGGTCGCCGGCGCGATGGTGACGGGGACCAGCTTGGCACTGGGCTGGTTGCTGAGCTTCGCCGTCTTCCCCAGCGGGATCAGCACGTTGGCCTCGGGGAAGTAGGCGGCGCAGTTGCCGCGCGGAAGGTCGTAGGGGACCGCCTTGAAGCGCGGCGCCAGGCGCTCCACCCCGTCGCGCCAGTGCGAGCGGATGTCCACCTCGTCGCCGGGCTTGATGCCGCGCGCGGCCATGTCGCTTTCGTGCATCAGCACCACCCGGCGCGCGCCGCGGATCCCGCGGTAGCGGTCGTCCAGCCCGTAGATGGTGGTGTTGAACTGGTCGTGGCTGCGGATGGTGAACAGCCGCAGCTCGCCGTCCGCCAGCTGGATGCTGGGGGTGGGGACGATCTCGAACTGCGCGCGGCCGGTCTCGGTCTTCCACTCGCGGTGGCGCGCGGTGTTGTGCAGCACGAAGCCGCCCGGCTCGCGCACCCGCTGGTTGTAGCGCTCGAAGCCGGGGATGGTCTGCTCGATGCGGTCGCGGATGCGATCGTAGTCCGCCACCAGCGCGTCCCAATCCACCGACGTTTCGCCCAGCGCCGCCTTCGCCAGCCCCGCCACGATCGCCGGCTCGCTCCGCAGCTGCGGCGACGCGGGCTTGTTGGGGCCGCGCGAGGTGTGGACGATGGACATCGAGTCTTCGACGGTGACGAACTGCTCGCCGCCGGCCTGCACGTCGCGCTCGGTGCGGCCCAGGCACGGCCAGATCATCGCCTCGCGCCCGTGCACCAGGGCGCCGCGGTTCAGCCGCGTGAGCACGTAGACGGAGAGCTCGGGCGTGCGCATGGCCCGCGCGAGCAGGTCGTGGTCCGGGCTGGCCGAAAAGAAGTTGCCGCCCATCGCCATGAAGAAGCGGATCCGCCCCTGGTCCATCGCCCGGATCGTCTCCACCACGTCCAGCCCGTGCTCGCGCGGCGCGCTGAAGCCGAAGACTTCGGACAGCCGGTCCAGCAGCGGCGCGCCGGGGGCGTGGTCGATGCCCACGGTACGGTCGCCCTGCACGTTGCTGTGCCCGCGGATCGGCGCGGCGCCGGCGCCGGGGCGGCCCACGTTGCCGCGCAGCAGCAGCAGGTTGGCGATCGCCATGATGTTGTCGACCGCGTTGTCGTGCTGCGTGAGCCCCATCGCCCAGGTGACGATGGTCGCGCGCGACCGGATGTAGACGTCGGCGGCCGGTACGATCTGGGCCTTCGTGAGCCCCGTCTGCGCCTCGACCTGTTCCCAGGTGGTGGCGTTCAGGTCCGCCACCAGCTCCTCGTACCCCACGCAGTGCGCGCGGATGAATCCGTGGTCCACCACGCGGCCGGGGGCGTTCTTCTCCGCCTCCAGCACCCGCTTCATGATCCCCTTCAGCAGCGCCACATCGCTGCCGACGTTCGGCTGCAGGTAATGCGTGGCGATCTTCGTCCCGCGGCCGGTGAGGGTGGGGCCCACCTCCTGGGGGTGGATGAACTCCTCCAGCCCGCGCTCGCGCATGGGGTTGATCGCCACGATCTCGGCGCCGCGCCGCCGCGCCGCCTGCAGCGCGATCAGCATGCGGGGATGATTCGTCCCCGGGTTCTGCCCGATCACGAAGATGGCGTCGGCCTTCTCGAAATCCACCAGCTGCACCGTCCCCTTCCCCACGCCCAGCGTCTTGCGCAGCCCCACGCCGCTGCTCTCGTGGCAGAGGTTGGAGCAGTCGGGGAAGTTGTTGGTCCCGTACATCCGCCCGAAGAGCTGGTACAGGAACGCCGCCTCGTTGCTCGTCCTCCCCGACGTATAGAACGCCGCCTGGTTGGGCGATTCGAGCGAACGGAGCACCTGGCCCGCGCGCGCGAACGCCTCGTCCCAGCCGATCGCCTCGAAGTGATCGCTCCCCGCGCGGCGGATCATCGGGTGGGTGAGCCGGCCCTGCTGCTCGAGCCAGTAGTCGCTCTGCGCCAGCAGCTCGTCGACCGTGTGCTTGCGGAAGAACGCGGGATCGGCGCGCCGGGACGTGGTTTCCGCGGCAACGGCTTTCGCGCCGTTCTCGCAGAACTCGAAGTGCGAGCGGTGGTCGCGCGGCTCGGGCCACGCGCACCCGGGGCAGTCGAACCCGTCCACCTGGTTGATCACCCGCAGCGCCTTGGCGCCCTGGACGACGGACTTCTCGCGCCTGAGCTGCCGCGCGGTGCTGAGGATGGAGCTCATCCCCCCCGCCGGCTTCTGCACCGGGTGGACGAACGGGGGCGTGGAGTCGGACGAAGGTGGCCTGGACATCGGGCGCACGCCTTGGGGCCGAAGGGATGTAAAGCTTTGACCGAAAAGTGCTTCGGGCACGGGGCGCGGCGCAAGTGGCGGGCCCGGTGCCGATCGGCGAATCGAATTCATTCGCCCCCCGGCCCCGCGGGCCCTCACCCTGGCGTCCGGGGGCGCTTCGCGCGGCTACTTCGAGAGCGGCTTCGATCTCTCCTCCACGCACCGAAGCCGCGCCGGCGCTGAAGCTGGTAGTCCGCGCAGGCGGACTCCGTGTGGTCGTTGCAGCGAATTCATTCGCCCCACATGCCCTCGCCTCGCCGGTGGCCGCCGTGGGGATGCGGCAGCACATCGGTGTTTTCTCCTTCGGCCGAGGGTGCTGGTCCGGCGCTTGCCCTTCGGCGGTCGTGCGTGCCGCGAGCAGGCCGGGCGCGCCAGCCACACACGCAGGGGCCGGAGCCAGATGATCGTGACCATCGCCGCGGCGGCGCTGCTGCAGCAGACGCCCGCCTCACCGCAGCGCGACACCACGCCGCGCGCTCGCGTCGACACCATCTACATCGGCCGGCGCGACACCGCCGCCGCCAATCGTCCGCCGGCCGTCCGGAACGCGCCGGCGGCACCCGTGCCGGGCGTGGCGGCGTCGGGCCGGTCTCCGCAGATGGACAGCAGCGGGATCTTCGACACGCCGGCCACGCGGGCGCTGGTGGAGCGCACCATCCGCGCGGGCGCGCAGGTGCCGGCCGAGCTGAGCGACTACACGGCGCAGATGGACGCCGCCGTCTACCTGTCGCTGCGCGCCGACTCGGCGCAGGGCGGCGAGCTGCCGGTGACCATCGACGAGTTCGCCGGGCAGGTGCAGTGGGCGCGCGGCAACGAGCTGGTCCAGCGCATCCGCGGCCACCGCGTGCGGATGCTGGCGCCCACGCCGTACACCGTGGGCTCGCTGATCGACGCGCCGTGGGTGATCCCGCACCTGTACGGCAACACCATCACCGTCTTCTCCCTCGCCTCCACCCCCGGCGGCCGGGCGCGCGCGTCCAACGCGGTGCACCCGTTCAGCTGGCGCGGGCTGGACTTCTACCACTACGCGAGCGGCGACACCGTCCGCGTGCGGACGCAGCAGGGCGTCACCACGCTGGTGCCGATCACCATCCGCCAACGCGCGGGGATCACCGACACGGCGCGCACGGTGGCCGGCACCTTCTGGGTGGACGTGGACCGCAGCGCCGTGGCCCGCGCCCGCTTCGGCTTCGTGGACCGGCGCGGCGGGCTGCTGCCGGCCGAGAGCGGCGTGTTCTTCGAGCTCGAGAACGGGCTGGTGGGCGGCCGCTTCTGGCTC
>DASSME010000424.1:0-43298 GCA_035689035.1 Longimicrobium sp.
GAGCGGATGCCCGGATCCGGGCCGAGGGAATTGAACGGTTCAGGGAACGCGTCGCTGCGTTGCGCCCGGACCTGGCGGACCGTGTGGACTCGATCCGGTCAATTGATGACCTTCACTGGCTGGATGTTCGGCTGGACCGGCTGCGGCGCTGGTACGTGGACGGACTGCTGTGCATCGGCGACGCCGCCCATGCCATGTCCCCGGCCGGCGGCGTGGGCATCAACCTTGCCATCCAGGATGCCGTGGCAGCAGCGTCGCGGCTGGCGCCTGCGCTCCTCCGGGGCCAGGTGTCGGTGAAGGACCTGGCTGCCGTGGAGCGGCGGCGCCGGATGCCCACCGTCGTCGTCCAGGCCGTGCAGCGCATCATGCACCGGGTTGTGTTCGTTCCTTTGTTCGCCGGAAAGCGGACCGGCGCTCCGCCGGTCCTGCTCTTTTTGGTCCGGCACGCCCCGGTGGTCAGGCGCCTCATGCCCCGGCTCGTCGCCTTCGGACCGTTGCCCGAGCATGCGCCCGAATTTGCCCGCCGCGCTCAGCCGCGGGAAGCGACGTAGTCGATCAGCGCCTTCACCGTGGCCACGGAATTGTAATCGCGTTCAGGGATGTCCACGCCGGTGGACTCGTCAATGGTCTCGACAAGCCGCAGGAAATCCAAGGAGTCCAGTTCCAGGTCCTGCCGCAGCCGGGACCCTTCATCCAGCCCGGCAAGGTCCACGTCCGGTGCAACCTGGCCGATGGCCGAGTGCACCGCCCGCCGTGCGTCCTGCTCGTTCATAGTTCCTCCGGTTGTTGCAGCAGTTCGTCAATCCGGGCCAGGAACCGGGCGCCCCGGAGGCCGTCGCTCACCCGGTGGTCTGCGGACAGCGTGGCGGTAACGGCGGCCCGGACGCCCACCATGCCGTCGTGGGCCCACGGTTGCTCCATGAGTCTGCCCAGTCCCACCATGGCCACCTGCGGCGGGTAGATGACACCGTAGACGGCCTCCACTCCGAGGTCGCCCAGGTTCGTCACAGTGAGGGTTGGATCTGCCATTTCAGCGCGCTGCAGCCGCCCGGCACGCGCCCGGCTGACCAGGTCCCGCAGCTTCTGCATCAGAACGTCAACGGCCAGCGTGTCGGCGTCGTGGATGGCGGGCGCCACGAGGCCGCCGTGCCGTAATGCGACGGCAACGCCGAGGTGCACGGAGCTGCTCGGCCGGAACACCCCGTCGGTGAAGAAGCCGTTGACCTCCGGGACGTCCCGGGCGGCGAGGGCAGTGGCCTTCAACAAAAGGGCTGAGGGAATCAGCCGCGAGGCCACGGGCCGCTGCTGGTTTTCGAGCTGCATCCAGGCGACGGCTGCACGCAGATCCAGCGTGGTGCTGAGGTAATAGTGCGGGATGGTCTTCTTGGACCGGCTCATCAGCGAACCGACGGCCCGGCGGAGGCTGGACAGGCGGTCCTGCGCCTCCGACGGCGCTTCCGACGGCGGTGCCTCCTCCGCGGGCAGTGGCACTTCTGCCGGCAGCGCTCCCTGCGCGGGCGGTGACGCTTCCCCTGTGGGCTCCGACGCAGCCGTTCCTTGCACGGCACGCTGGATGTCGCCCTCCGTGACGGCGCCGTCCGGCCCGGTCCCGGGCACGGTACCGATGTCGATGCCGAGCTGGTCGGCCAGCCGCCTGGCCCGCGGCGAGGACCGTATCCGGCCGGCGGCCGGTACTGCCGGAACGCGCCCGGGCCGGGCCTCGGCAGCGGCAGCGCGTTCGACGTCGGCGCGGGTCACCGCACCGTGCTTTCCCGTTCCACGGATCTCCGACGTGTCAACTCCGAGCTGGTGCGCCAGGTGCCGAACCGGGGGAGGCACCTGCGCCCCGGCCTCTTCCGGTCGCGGCTTTACCTGCGGGGCCGCAGGCGGGGGGCTTGACTGGCCGGCGCCGTCGTCGGGGGTTTGCGTGATTCGTGCCAGCGGAGTGCCGATCGGAACGGTGGTGCCTACGTCCACTAGAAGCTCGGCAACCACGCCCTCCTCAAAGGACTCCACGTCCATGACGGTCTTGTCCGTGTCCACCACCGCCACCACGTCGCCGCGGTGCACGAAGTCGCCGGGCTTGACCAGCCACTCCACCATCTTGCCGTGTTCCATGTCCGCACCCAGCGACGGCATCCTGAAGTCACCCACGTGCGCCTACCGCCTCGCGGGCCGCGGCGACGATGCGCTCCGCCGTGGGCAGCGCCGCTAGTTCCAGGTGTTTGGCATACGGCAGCGGAACTTCCGCACTGCAGACGCGGCTCACAGGGGCGTCCAGGTCGAAAAAGGCATTTTCGGTGATCCGTGCACTCAGTTCCGCGGAGAGGCTGCCGCTCCGCCAACCTTCGTCCACTACAACGGCACGGTGGGTTTTGGCCACGCTGGCCAGGATGGCGGCGTCGTCGAGCGGGCGCAGCACGCGCAGATCAAGCACCTCGGCGTCGATGCCGTCGGCGGCCAGCTGGGCAGCGGCGTCGAGCACTGCGGGCAGGGTTCCGCCGTAGGTAATGAGCGAAATGTCCTGGCCGGGACGGCGAATGGCGGCCGTGCTGATGTCCACAGGGCCTGCGTCCTCAGCGAGGTCCCCGGCCACGTTGTACAGGGTGCCATGCTCGAAGATCAGCACCGGATCAGGGTCTTCCAATGCCGTCCACAGCATCCCGCGGGCATCCTCCAGGGTCGCAGGGGTGAGGATCCGCAGGCCCGGGATGTGTGCGTACCACCCCTCCAGGCTGTGGGAGTGCTGGGCGCCGAGTTGGCGGCCGGCGCCAGTTGTCATCCGGATGACCAGCGGCACGTTGAACTGTCCGCCCGACATGTGCAGCAGGGTGGCCGCGTTGTTCACCAGTTGGTCCAGCGCCAGCAGGCTGAAATTGACTGTCATGATCTCCACGATGGGCCGCATCCCGCCCAAGGCGGCTCCGATCCCTGCGCCCACGAAGCCGGATTCGGACAGCGGAGTGTCCCGGACCCGTTCCGGACCGAACTCCTCGAACAGGCCGAGGCTCACGGCGAAGCACCCGCCGTACGCGCCAACATCCTCACCCATGAGGAACACCCGCTCGTCGCGCTGGAGGGCGTCCCTGAGGGCCGCTCGCATGGCCTCGCGGTAGGTGGTCTTCATGGCTGGCTCCGCTCGCTGTAGACGAACCGGGTCAGGTCCTCCACCGGCTCGAGCGTGCCTGCCTCGGCGAACTCCACCGCCGCCTTCACTTCAGCTTCCACGTCCTGCCGGATGGATTTCCAGTCCTCGTCCGTCAACTGGCCGGCAGCTTCCAGCGAGTTCCGCAGCTTGTCGATCGGATCGCGCTCCATCCAGCGGGAGACCTCCGCCTTGTCCCGGTACCGTTCAGGATCGAACATTGAGTGTGCCCTGAAGCGGTAGGTCCGGAGCTCGAGGAAATGCGGTCCGCCGCCGGCCCGGACGGCATCCACCGCGCGCCGGGCAGTTTCTTCGACGGCGAGCACGTCCATCCCGTCCGCGGACCACGATGCGATCTCATAGCCGGCCGCCTTGAGGGCGATGTCCGTCTGGGATTCGGAGCGGGCCAGCGCGGTACCCATGGCGTACAGGTTGTTCTCGCAGCAGAACAGGACGGGGAGCTTCCAGAGCGCGGCCAGGTTCATGGTCTCGTGGAACACCCCTTCGGCCACGGCGCCGTCGCCGAAGAAGCACGCCGTCACCCGCGCGCGTCCCTGCATCCGGTCGGCGAGCGCCAGTCCCGCTGCCAGCGGAAGGCCGCCCCCCACGATCGCGTTGCCGCCGTAGAAGCGCTTCGACACGTCGAACAGGTGCATCGACCCGCCGCGACCGCGGCTGCACCCTTCCACCCTCCCGAACATCTCGGCCATGATCGCGGCAGCCGGGATGCCGCGGGCCAGCGCCAGGCCGTGCTCGCGGTAGGTGGCCACGATCGCGTCGTCGGGCCCGAGCGCCTGCATCACCCCCACGCCCACGGCCTCCTCGCCGATGTAGAGGTGGAGGAACCCGCGGATCTTCTCGGCGCTGTACAGCTCCGCGCAGCGCTCCTCGAAGCGGCGGATGCGCACCATCTCGCGCAGGAGATGCACGCCGTGCGCGGTGCCGGCCGGCGATGCGGCCGCGTCGGCGGTGGGGACGGGAGTGGCGAGGGTGTCGACGGTCATGCGCGTGCCCCGGCTCGGTCGGCGCGGGCGGATGCCCGCTCGCATTCAAGCTAGCCGCACGGACGCGAGCCGCTGTCAGGCGATGCAGTGCGGGAGTGTAGGAGAGAGGCGGATTGTGTGTCTTCGGCGGTGCCCGCGTTGCGCTCGCTCGCCGAGGCGGAGCTGCGGCCGCTCGGCGAGGCGCGCGGTGCCGCCGGCGCGCCCCGCTCGTCTCGATTCGCAGGCTCGCGGCTCACGGGTGTTGCTGCACGCGGAAGTTCACGTTTCCGCGCGCGTTCACCAGCTCCAGCCGGATCCGCCAGGTGCCGGTGCTGCCCGCGTTCGACTGGAACGTCCCGTTCGCCGCGAGGGTCCGGGAGTACACCTGCGTGTTCGCGGCGTCGAAGATGGCCACCGTGGCGCTGCCGCCGGTAAGCGGCGTGGGCGAAGCGCGCGAGGCACGCAGGCGTGCGGCCACCACGGCCGCCAGCCGCCCGCGGGCACGCGCGGAGCGCGCTCCTACGCCGCGCACCCCTCCAGCGCGGGCGAGCCGTCGCCCGCGCACTCGGGGGCCACGGCGGCCGGAGCGGGCACCGGCTCACCGGCCACGCCGGCCAGGACGCGCCGGAGCCGCGCGGCGACCTGGGCGGCGACCGGCGCAACGGCGGGATTCGCCGCGAGCTGCAGCGCCGCCTGGGGGTCCATCGCCGCGACGATTCTGCGCGCGGGGTCGTCCGCCGCGCGCACCACCACGTTGCACGGCAGCAGCAGCCCGATCTCCGGCTCCGCGGCCAGCGCGCGATGCGCCAGCGGCGGGTTGCACGCGCCCAGGATCACGTAGGGCGGGAAGTCCACCCCCAGCTTCTGTCTGAGCGTGGCGGCCACGTCGATTTCCGTGAGCACGCCGAAGCCTTCCCTGGCCAGCTCCTCGCGCGTCCGGACCACCGCCTGGTCGAACGGCAGCGCCACCGCGGCGCCGAAGCCGTAGCGCGTCATCTGCTCGATCATCGTTTCCTCCCCGGGAGGCCGCGGAAGCGCCCAGGGGCGCCGGGCCTCCTGGTGTTCACGGAGGCGGGCACCCACTCCACCGTCCGGAGAGGGCGCCCGCGCCGGCGGATCAGTTCCCTTCCACCAGGTGCCCGGCGGTCTGCGCCAGGTCCTTCACCGCGTCGAGCCCGGCCGCCACCGCGGCGCCGACCTCGCCGTGCGACGCGGCCTCGGCGGCCTCGGCCACGTGGTGCGACAGGTTCTCCGATGCCTCGGCCGAGGTGTCGGCCACCGGGTACTCCTTCGGGTTCTGCTCCCGACTCATCGTGCCCTCCCTCCACGAGGGTGAGACTGCTCGCGCGCGGCGGCGCGATGCCGCCGCGCTCACGCCGCCGCCATCGCGCCCCGCTTCGCCGGTTCCAGCGCCAGCCGCACGTACTCGCCGACGAGCACGGCGGCGGGGTAGGAGACCTGCTCCTCGGTGGCGGCGTGCACCATCACCCGCTCGGCCAGCTCGGCCACGTCGGGCCGGCGCTCCGCGCGGGCCGCGGCGGCCAGCTTCTGCAGCGCGGCGCGGATGGCCACGTGCTCCTCGAGCATCCGCGGCAGCTCGGCCTTCAGCGCGTCGGTCAGCGGGAGCACCCCGGCCATGGCGGGCGACACGCCGTCCCCGGCCAGCTCGCGCAGCAGCCCCAGCGGCGGCAGCGCGATCTCCTCCTCGCGCACGAAGTGGGGGTGGAGCACCCGCGCCACCTCGCGCGCCGCCTCGCCCACGCGGCCGGGGGCGCCGGTGGCGGCCTCCAGCGCCGCGTGCAGCTCGGCGTGTTCTTTCCGCATCGCCTGGGGGATCTCGATCTTCACGGCCGTGGCGGTCATGGCGCCCTCCTCGCGTGGGTGTTCATCTCCGTGGCTCCCGTTCTCCCCCGCTCACGCGGCCGCCGGCTCCAGCGTGGACAGGTCTCCCTCGGGAAGCCCCAGCTCGCGCGCCCGGAGCACGCGGCGCATGATCTTCCCCGCGCGGTTGCGCGGGAGACCGGCGACGAATTCGATCTCCTTGGGCGCCACGGCGGCGCCCAGGCGCTTCCGCGCGTGGCCCAGGATCTCCATCCGCAGCTCGTCGGACCCCGCGAACGCCGGCTTGAGCGCCACGAACGCCTTCACCACCTCGCCGGCCACGGGGTCGGGCCTGCCGATCACCCCGGCCTCGGCCACGGCGGGGTGCTCGAGCAGCGCGCTCTCCACCTCGAACGGGCCGATCAGGTGCCCGCTGGACTTGATCACGTCGTCGGCGCGGCCGATGAACCAGAAGTACCCGTCGGCGTCGCGGCGGGCCAGGTCCCCGGAAAGGTACCACCCCCCCGCGAAGCACCTGCCGTAGCGCTCCTCGTCGCCAAGGTAGCCGCGGAACATCGACGGCCACCCGGGGCGCAGCGCCAGCTCGCCCTCCACCCCCGCCTGGTCGACCACCACGGCGCCGCCCTCGTCCGTGCGCCGCACGATCGCCGCCTCCACCCCGGGGAGCGGGCGCCCCATCGAGCCCGGGCGGATGTCCATGGCGCGGTAGTTGGCGATCATGATTCCGCCCGTCTCGGTCTGCCACCAGTTGTCGTGGATCGGCAGCCCGAGCACGCGGCTTCCCCATGCCACGGCCTCGGGGTTGAGTGGCTCGCCCACGCTGGCGATCAGCCGCAGCCGCGAGAGGTCGTACCGCGCCGGCAGCGCGTCACCGGCCTTCATCAGCATCCGCACGGCCGTGGGGGCCGTATACCACACCGTCACCGCCTTCTCCTGAAGGATGCGGTACCAGCGCCCGGCGTCGAACTCGGCCTCGTCCACCACCATGGTCACCCCGTTGGTGAGCGGAGCGATGATGCCGTACGAGGTACCCGTCACCCACCCGGGGTCGGCGGTGCACCAGAACACGTCGCCGGGGTGAAGGTCCAGCGCCAGCTTGCCGGTCACGTGGTGCTGCAGCACGGCGCCGTGCACGTGCAGCGCGCCCTTGGGCAGCCCCGTGGTGCCGCTGGTGAAGTGCAGCAGCGCCGTGTCGTCCGCGCGGGTGGGCGGCACCTCGTACGCGTCGCCGGCCGCGGCCAGCAGCGTGTCCAGCCGCAGGGTCCCCGCGACCTCCCCGTCATCCCCGCCCGCCAACAGGACGTGCCGGAGGTGCGGGAGCGAGTCGCGGATCGGCGCCACCTTGCGCGCATACAGCGCCGGCGTGGTCACCAGCACCCTGGCCTTGCCGATGGAGAGGCGCGCCCGGATCGGCTCGGGGCCGAAGGCCGAGAACAGGGGCGAGAACACGGCGCGCGCCTTGAGCGTGCCCAGCGCGGCCACGTACAGCTCGGGGATGCGCCCGGTGAGCGCGAACACCGTCTCGCCCGGCGCGACGCCCAGCCCGGCCAGCGCGTTGGCGAAACGGTTGGTGCGCCGCATCAGCCCGCCGTAGGTGAGCAGCAGGTCTTCGCCCTGGCGCCCCAGCCAGCGGATGGCCACGTGGTCGCGGAGCACGCCCTGGGCGTGCCGGTCCACCGCTTCGTGCGCGATGTTGAGCCCGGCGCCGTTCGGGAGCCCGGACAGCTCGGTACGCGCCGCCTCCTCCCACGAGAACGACGCCGACGCGGCCTCGTAGTCGGCGAGGTTGGGCGGCACGCCGCCCCCATCACGCGGCTTGCGGATCACGGTCTCGACCATGGGTACCTCTGCGGTGCGGCGCCGGGCCTCCGCCACCCTTCCGGCGGAAGCCGTCGAGAACAGGATAGCGCCGCGTGCGAGGGGAGCTGTGGGGAAGCCCCGGTCGCGGCTGTACGGGGCTCCCCGCGAGCCCGGGGTGTGCCGGTCACCCGGCCGAAGGAGCGCGGCGCAGCCCGGGGCTCGCAGGAGGCGCGGAGCGGATCGGCTCGCGGAGCCCAGGCGGCCGCCGCGTCCGGGTACCGCGTCGGTCCCCGGTGATGTGCAGTTCCCTTACAGGAACGGAGCGGTTGCCTGACACACACGCCTCCGCATCGGTCGTATCCTGCGGGGGCGGAAGTCAGGACGACCGGGGCCATCGGCGTCCGTGGGGGACGGCAGGGCATTGCTCACCGGCAACCGAAGGGGGAGGCATGTCCGAGAGCGAAAAGAGACCGGTCATCGTGGCGGGGGTCGGGGAGCTCTCCGGGAACGATCCCGCGCTGCTCGCCGCGGCCGACATCGCCCAGGGTGCGGACGCGGAACTGCACCTGGTGCACGCGTACGAGCTCCCGCGTCTGTTCAGCATGGCGCCGGGGCTGGAGATCGCCTTTGCCGAAGGGTCGGATGCGTACCACGACAACGTTCTCGGGCTGCTGCAGGGCGCCGCGGCGCTCGAGCCGGGCGCGGAGAAGGCCGTCTGCCACGTGCTGGAGGGGTCGCCGGGCGCCTGCACCCTGCAGGTAGCCCAACGGGCAGGCGCGGACCTCGTGGTCGTGGGCGCAACGCGCGGGTCGCGCCTGCGCCGCGCGTTCCTGGGGAGCACCGCCCAGCGGGTACTCCGGGAAAGCCGCACCCCGGTCCTGGTGGCGCGCGGACGGGCCGTTCGCCCCCTGAACCGGGTGCTGGTCGCCTCCGACCTCACCGAGTTCGGGGCCGCCGTGCACGAGAGGGCGCTGTCGCTGGCGGAAGTGATCCTCGGCACGCCCGCCTCCGTCCACGCGCTGTACGTTCTCCCGTGGTCGCTCGTTCCGCCGCTGGAGGATACGGCCGCCATCCTGCAGACCGCGCGAGATCGCCTCCAGGCGTACCTGAATGAGCGCCGGGCGCGGAGCTATCCGGTGGCGGCCGCGATTCGCGCCGGCGTCCCGGCCGAGCAGATCGTCGCCGAAGCCCGGGAATGGAACGCCGACCTGGTGGTGGTGGGAACCCATGCCCGGGGTTGGGGTGCGCGGCTGCTGCTGGGGAGTGTCGCGGAGGCGGCGCTTCGCGACGCGCCCTGCAGCGTGCTCGCGGTCCCGCCGGTGCGCACCGGGAGCGCGGAGGAGGTGGGCGAGCAGGTGCCGGAGCAGGAGCCGTCGGGATGGGAGGGAGCCGTCGCCGTGATCTGAGGGCTCGGCGATCGCCGCCTGTGGGGTTCGGGGGTCGCCGGTCCGGATCCGGCCTTCCCGGCCAGGATAAGCGGAGGCCCTGTGGCAACTTGGCCGCAGGGCCTTCTCGCGTGGCACACGTGTCTCCCCGGAGCGCCCGTCAGACCGTGAGCGGCGTCTTGATGGCACGGCGCTCGTCCGGAGCGGGTGGCCGAGGGCTAGCGCGCCATGGCTCCGGCCGGGGGTGGGTCGCCAGCCCCGAATCGGATCGTCCGCGCGCGGGCCGCCCCCTGCCCGGGTGAAGCGTAAACACGTGAACGAGAAGGCCCGCGAGAATCCTTGACTCCGTCAGTTTCGGTCATTATACAACACGTTGGCTTACCGACGTGCATGCCACGATTCCACCCCCCGAAGCGCGTTCCCCGCACCCGCCGCGCTTCGTTCGATGCCGCTGCCGACAACCTTCCGCGACCATGCCACTCGTCGATCGTGCGCCGCTCAGCGCGGAACAGCTCCAGGCTTACCAGGAGCAAGGATACCTGATCGTGCGCGGGCTCCTGGACGAACCCGCGCTCCAGGCGATCCGTTCCGTCCACCAGGGTGCCGTCGCCGCCGCGTGCGAGGCGCTCGCGAGCGGTGACTCGCCCGCCAACGCCGACGACTGGGACCGCGGCCCCGACGGCACCCTGGAGGTGCGCAAGGTGGGCGCGCCGTTCACCCGGTTCCCCGAGTTCCGCGAGGTGGTGGCGAGCGACGCCGTGCTCGACATCGTGGCCGCGCTGATCGGCCCCGAGGTCTACCTCCACTCGTCGAAGCTGATGTGCAAGCCGGCGCGGGTGGGGCGCCGCAAGCCGTGGCACCAGGACTGGGCGTACTGGGACGACATGGACCCCCGCCAGCTGACCATGTGGTGCGCCGTCGACCCCGCCACGCGCCAGAACGGGTGCATCGAGCTGATCCCCGGCTCGCACCGGTGGGGGCTGATCCAGCACGAGCAGCTGGACGACTGGCAGATCCGCGAGAGCCGCGTCGAGGGCGCCGACGTGCGCTTCGCCGAGATGGACCCCGGCGACGTGCTCTTCATGGACGTGCTCACGCTGCACGCCTCGGGGCCCAACCAGTCGTCCGAGGCGCGGCTGGCGGCGCTGGTGAACTTCGACGGCACCCCGCGCCGCAGCGACCAGCACTCCCCCTACGGCAGCACCGTCCCGCTGCGGGCGCGCGCCGCCACGGATTAGCCGCCGCCCCGCCCTCCCCCGCCCCCCGCCGAAACGCCCTCTCCCGGATGATCTCCTCCGCCAACGCCCTTCCCCCCGCGGCCCCGGCCCCCGCCTCGCCGGCCGGCGAGGAGGAGCACACGCGGAAGCTGGAGCAGCGGGTGGAGGAGCTCCTCTGGACGGCGCCCCTGGAAACCCTGGAGCGGGCGCTGCGCCAGCTGGGGGACCGCGAGACGCGGCTCGCCGGGGTGCCGCCGCTGGAGGCCGCCAGCCGCTTCCGCCAGGCGGTGCAGGCGTGGGCGCGGAGCGCCGGAGGCCGCAACCCGGCCGCGGCGCTTCCGCTTTCCGGGCCCCTCGCGCACCCCCCGCCCCAGCGCCGCTTCGAGCGCGCCCTCTTCGTCTTCGGGCTGCGGCGCGCGGGGAACCACGCCCTCGCCGAGTGGCTCAAGGGCCACTTCGCCGAGGGCGACGTCCTGTACCTCAACAGCGCCGAGATCGCCCACTTCCGCACCGAAGGCGACACCCTGGCGGTGGACGGCGCCGACTACGCCGGGGTCCGGCTCTCGGGCGGAGAGTCCGTTCTCCTGGTGGGCTACGAGAACCTGGACTTCCTGGACTTTCCCCTGGCGCACAACGCCCGCGTGGCGGCCCGCGCCGACCTGCTGGTGGTGCTGCGCGACTACCCCAACATGGCGGCCTCGATCGCGCGGAGCGCGCGCGACCGGCCCGAGCACGTGTATCGCCACCGGCTGCGCGACTTTCCCGAGCAGTGGGCCGCCTACGCGCGCCACTTCGAGCGGCGCACCGGCGGCTTCGTCTACCTGAGCTTCAACGAGTGGTTCTCCAGCCTCGAGTACCGGCGCGACCTCTCGGCCCGCCTGGGGCTCGCCTTCTCGGACCGCGGGAAGGGCGCGGTGAGCGCGCACGGCCTGGGCAGCTCCTTCGACGGGATGGCGATGGACGGGGCGGCCGCCTCGATGGACGTGCTGAACCGCTGGCGGCGGATGGAGGGCGACGACCTCTTCGATTTCCTCCTCCTCGCGGGCGCGGACAACCTGGAGCTCAACGCGCGCCTCTTCGGCAACTTCCCGCTGGGGCGCGGCGAGGTGCAGGCCCGCTGGGCCGCGCGCCACGCGTCCACCCGGGGCGGAGCGGGCGAGTGAGGGTGCTGCACGTGATCCGCCAGGTGACGCGCGGAGGGGGGACGCTGGGGGTGCTGGCCCAGTGCCGCGCGGTCCCCGCGTGCCACCAGGTCCTCTCGCTCAGGCCCCCTTCCGACCCCGCGGCGGTGGCGCCGCTCGAGCAGGCGGGGGTCGCGGTGCGCTGGGGCGAGGGGTGGCGGGAGGCGGTGGAGGGGGCCGACGTGGTGCAGCTGGAGTGGTGGAACAACCCCGAGATCAACGACTTCGTGGCGAACGCCGGCCTCCCGCCGTGCCGCCTCCTCCTCCACTCGCGCGCCCACTTCGACGCGCCCTGGATGTGCCCCAGCGTCGCGCTCCTGGCGCGGGTGGACGCGTGCACCGTGACCACCCCGGGCGCCGCCCTGAACCCGGCGTTCGAGGCGAACCGCCGCCGCGCCGGGCTCCCGCCGGCCCGCTGCGTCTTCTCCGCCGCCGGCGACCCGGGGGCGCGGCGTGCGCCGGGCCGCGAAGGGCCCGTCGTCTTCGGCTACCACGGGACGGTGGAGCCGATCAAGCTGCACCCGCGCTTCCTGGAGATCGCCCGCCGCGTGCTGGACGCGGTGCCCGACGCCGAGTTCCGCTTCGCCGGCGAGGGCACGCTGGACGAGTACCGCGACCACGCCCGGCGGCTGGGGATCGGCGAACGGGTGAGCTTTCCCGGCTTCGTGGACGACGTGGGCGGGTTCCTGGCCGGGGTGGACGTCTTCTTCTACCCGATCAGCCCCTGGACCTACGCCACCAGCGAGAAGGCGCTGCAGGAGGCGATGCTGGCCGGGCTCCCCTGCGTGGTCTTCCCCCACGGGGGGATCCGCGACCTGGCGTCGCCGCTCTCGGCCGTGGTGGCGCGTGACGAGGAGGCCTTCGCCCGCGGGTGCGTGCGCCTGGCGCGGTCGGCCCGGCTGCGGGCGCGGCTGGGGGAGCGCTCCGCGCGCCGCATCCGCGCCTTCGCCTGCCGGCGCTCGTTCCGCGACGACCTGCGGGCGGCGTGGGCGGGGGTGATGGCCGCGCCGCGCCGCCCCCGGCCGGCGCTGGGGGTGCCGCGGGAGGCGCTCTTCGAGTGGGCCACCGACCCGGCGGGGCTGCGGCCGGCTCCCCGCTCGGAAGCCGACCGGGCGGCGTGCCGGCAGGTGGCGGCGTTCGTGGAGGAGGGGTACCGCGAGTGGCTGGGGAGTTGATGGGTGGCTTCGATCAATGGCGCACCAACACAACCGGAGAGAGGTGAGCGATGCAGACGACCGAGACGGCTGAGACCACCGGGAGGGCTGAGACCACCGGGACGGCTGAGGCCAGCGGGACGGCCACCGCCGCCGCCGCGGCGAAACACCCGCCGCGCGTGGAGGTGCCGCACCTGAGCTTCGACGAGTTCGCGCGGCGGGGGGTGGCCGCGATCAGCCGCGACGACGTCCCCGTGGTGGTCCGGATGCCTGCGCCCGTGGACCGCGGCGCGCCGGTGGAGCGGATCAAGGAGGTGCTCGGCGACTCGACCGTGGCGCTCTTCCGCAAGTCGAAGGACCCCTGGTCGCCCGAGCGGTCGGTGGTCACCAAGATCCGCCTCTCCGAATTCTTCGACGAGTCGGTCTACAACGCGCCCGGCGACACCAACTGGTACCGGATCGTCACCAACATCCGCAACCGCCCCGACGACATCACCCGGCTCCTGGGGGTGGACCTGCGCAAGTACTTCGACTACCAGGCGCCGCTCAACTCGGCCAACGTGTGGCTCAACTACCGCGACCAGTTCGGCCGCTCGCACTTCGACGAGTTCGAGAACTTCAACATCCAGCTGATCGGGAGCAAGCGCTTCCTGCTGATGGCGCCGGGGGTGCGGAACTTCTACACCCGCTCGCTCCTGCGCGGCTTCGGCCACCACTCGGCGGTCCCCGACCTCGAGCGGGCCGACCTGGAGCGCTTCCCCCGCCTGCGCGAAGAGCTCTCCACCCTGCGCAGCGTGGTGCTGGAGCCGGGGCAGATGCTCTACCTGCCGCTGGGGTGGTGGCACCAGGTCCACCCGCTGGGCCACTTCAACGTGAACCTGAACTTCTGGCTGAAGAGCCCCAAGATCCTGAAGCGCCCCTACGTGCTGGTGGACGCCCTCTACAAGGCCACCTTCCGCAAGCTGATGGGGCGGTACGACTACCAGCCGGAAGCGCTGAATGCCAAGTGACGTGGCCGAGGCGCCGCTCGAGGTGCGCGGGCCCAACCTGTACCGCAACAACCACACGGCGATCGAGGTCGGCAACGCGTTCTGGAACGAGTCCGAGCGGAGCGGCGTGGCCGGGATCGTCGCCGAGCTGCACGGCGGGCGGCTGCGCACGGCCGCGGGCCACGAGTTCGTGAACTTCAGCTGCTGCTCGTACCTGGACCTCGACTCGCACCCGGCGGTGATCCAGGGCGCCGTCGACGCGCTCCGCCGCTTCGGGGTGCTGGACCACTGCATCCCCCGCGCGCGGGTGCAGATCCCGGCGCTCCTGGAGCTCGAGGCCTCGCTCTCGGAGCTCTTCGCCGCGCGGGTGGTGACGGCGCTCTCGGCCACCACGGCCAGCCAGGGGGTGCTCCCGCTGGTCGCCTCGGGGCACCTGACCGGGGGGACGCGGCCGCTGATGGTGTTCGACAAGAACTGCCACGTCTCCATGAGCCTGTGCAAGCCGGCGTGCGCCGACGAGACCGAGGTGCGCACCTGCCGGCACCACGACCTGGACTTCCTGGAGGAGTGCTGCCGCCGCTACCGCAAGGTGTGCTACGTGGCCGACGGGAGCGACAGCCTGGGCGGCTACGCGCCGCTCGGCGAGCTCCTCGCGCTCCAGGAACGGTACGGGCTCTTCCTCTTCTTCGACGACTCGCACTCGCTTTCGGCGTACGGGCTGCGCGGCGAGGGGTACGTCCGCGGCGGGCTCGGCGAGGTGGGCGAGGACACGGTGATCGTGGCCACGCTCAACAAGGCGTTCGGCACCAGCGGCGCGGCGATCATGCTGGGCGGGCGCTCGCCCGAGACGCTGCGCATCATCGAGCGCTTCGCGGGGGCGCTCGCCTTTTCGCAGCCGATGAACACGGCGGCGGTGGGCGCCTCGCTGGCCTCGGCCGAGATCCACCGCACCCCCGAGCTGGCCCGGCTGCAGGAGCGGCTGGCGGCCAACGTGGCGCTCTTCGACTCGCTCGTCCCCACCCCCCAGGCCGGGGCCACCTTCCCGATCCGCCTGGTGGAGGTGAGCGACGCCCGCGTCACCGTGCTGGGGCGGAGCATCTTCGAGGCGGGGTTCTACGTCTCCCCCGTCTTCTTCCCGATCGTGGCCCGCGGCAGCGCGGGGCTGCGCGTGATGATGCGCGCCGGGCAGAGCGAGGGCGACGTCCGCGGCGTCTGCGCGGCGATCGCCGGGGCGCCCGCGGCGGCAGCGGCGGCGCGCGGGTCATGAACGCCGTTCCCGCGGTGCGCGCCGTGCCGCGCAGCATCCTCTACACCCCCGCGCTGGACGCGCGCCGCCTGGAGAGCGCGCGCCGCTACGACGCGGACCTCTACCTGGTGGACCTGGAGGACTCGGTCCCCGCTCCGCGCAAGCCCGAGGCGCGGCGGCTCTGCGCGGAGTTCCTGGG
The DNA here is from genome assembly GCA_035689035.1 of Longimicrobium sp. Classification (GTDB taxonomy): domain Bacteria; phylum Gemmatimonadota; class Gemmatimonadetes; order Longimicrobiales; family Longimicrobiaceae; genus Longimicrobium. The sequence continues at coordinate 15,142 of DASSME010000424.1, forward strand.
CGGCGCGGGGGTGGCCGCGCGCGCGGCGGTGCGCATCAACCCGCTGCGCACCCCCGACTACGCGTACGACCTGGCCGCCCTCCTGCAGGCGCCGGCCTTCCCCGCGTTCGTCTTCATGACCATGGTCCGCGCCCCCGCCGAGGTGGAGGTGGTGCGCGAGGCGCTGGCCGAGGCGGGGCACCGCCCCGAGCTGTACGTGACGCTCGAGACGCTGGAGGCCGTCGCGGCGGCCGACGAGATCGCCGCGGCGTGCGACGGGATGATCCTGGGCTCGGCCGACCTGGGCACGGCGCTCGGGGTGGAGATCACCTGGGCGAGCATGCTCTACGCGCGCCAGCGGATGGTCCACGCCACGGCCCGCCATGGGATCGGCTGCATCGACACGGGGTGCTTCCGGATCGGCGACGCCGGCGCGCTGCGCGAGGAGTGCGAGCGGGCGCGCGAGCTGGGGTTCCACGGGAAGGGGACGGTGCACCCCGGCCAGCTCGCCGAGATCAACCGCGTCTTCCGCCCCCGCGAGGAGGAGCTCGCGGCGGCGCGCGAGGTGATCGCCGCCTCGGAGCGGCACCAGGACGAGCTCTCGGTGCTGGACGGCGGGCTGGTGGGGCCCCCGTTCGTCAAGCGGGCGCGATGGACGATCGAGATGGCGGAGGCATGGGAACGGCGGTTCCCGTGCCCGGAGTGAACCACGAAGCGGGAGGCGCGATGCTGGAGCGCACGGGCGAACGGGAGTTCACCGAGACGCAGGGGATGTACTACGAGGACTTCGAGGTGGGGGTCACCATCAAGCACTGGCCGGGGCGCACCATCTCGGAGGTGGACAACACCTGGCTGACGCTGCTCCTGCTGAACACGCACCCCGCGCACTTCGACGCCGAGTACGCGAAGGGGACGGAGTTCGGCCGCGTGCTGGTGAACAGCTCGATCACGCTGGCGCTGGTGGGCGGGATGACGGTGCGCACGCTGAGCGCCGCGGCGGTCGCCAACCTGGGGTGGGACCGGGTGCGCCTTCCCAACCCCACCTTCGTGGGCGACACCCTGTACGCCCGCAGCGAGATCCTGCACAAGCGCCCGTCGCGCTCGCGCCCCACGCAGGGGATCGTCTCGGTGCGCACCGTGGGCTACAAGTCGACCGGCGAGGAGGTGATCACCTTCGAGCGTTCCTTCCTGGTGCCCATGCGCCACCCGCCCGCGCCCGAGACCCCGGGCGGCGAGGAAGGCGGCTGAGCCTGGACCCGGAAGTCCAGTCGCGATCCGACTGCAAAAATCTCACGCAGAGGTAGCAGAGAAGCAGAGGCAGCAGAGGAATGGTTCTCTGCTTCCTCTGCTCCTCCGCTACCTCTGCGTGAAACAAGTCTTTGGGATCATCATCATACCAGATCCGGAAAAACTGTTCTCTCACAGAGTACACAGAGTTCACAGCTGAACTGCCCCTGACTTCCCGCAGTTACTCTGTGTACTCCGTGTACTCTGTGAGAGAATTTCGTAGCCTGGCCCGTCAACGGTATTTGCGGATCTGGTATTAGGATCAGAGGGTGACCGTCGTTCCGCCTCCGGCGGCGCGCACCCGCTGGAAGATGGCGCGCGCGGCCGCTACGTCCTGGAGCGCGATCCCCACCGAGCGGTACACCGTCACCTCCTCGGGCGATCGGCGCCCCGGCGCGGCGCCGGCCACCACGGCGCCCAGCTCCACCACGTCGCCGGGCGCCAGCGCGTTCGCGGCGACGACGGCGCGCACCTCGCCCGCCTCGTCCAGCGCGGCGCGGCGGTCTTCCACCACCACGCGCGCCGTCGCCAGGAGCGCGGGGGCGAGCTCGCAGGCGTTCTCGTCCACCCCGCCGACGGCGTTCAGGTGCGTTCCCGGCCGGATCCACTCGCTGCGCACCAGGGGCTCGGCGGAGCCGGTGGCCGTGGCGGTGCAGACGACGTCCGCCGCCTCCACCGCCTCGCGCACGGTGGCGCAGACGCGCACCCGGAGCGTGCCGTGGCGCGACCGCGCCCACGCCGCGAACGTCTCGGCGTGCCCGGGGGTGCGCGAGTGGATCAAGACCGTGTCGATCGGGCGGACGGCGGCCACCGCGGCGAGCTGCGTTCGCGCCTGCACCCCCGCGCCGATCACCGCCAGGGCGCGGGCGTCGTCGCGCGCCAGCAGCCGCGTGGCCAGGCCGCTCCCCGCGCCGGTGCGGAGCGCGGTGACCTCGGCGCCGTCCATGAGCGCCACCACCTGGCCCGTGGCGAGGTCCGCCAGCATCAGCAGCCCGTGGATCAGCGGGAGGCCCCGGGCGGGGTTGGCGGGGGTCAGCGTGGTGAGCTTGACCGCGGCCGCCTGCTGCCGGGGGAGCGCCGCCGGCATCACCACCAGCTGCCGCCCGTCGCCGGGGTCGCCGGGCGCCAGGATGGTGCGCGGCGGCATCAGCACGCCCCCCGCGTGGAGCTCGGCGAACGCGTCGTGCAGCGCCGCGATGATCGCGGGGAGGCAGTCGTGCCGCTCCATCTCGGCCGCGCCGATGGCGAGGATCTCCATGCGGTTCATCCCAAATCCGGCAAAAGACCTGATTCAAGCAAAGGAAGCAGAGGAGCAGAGAAATTCGATCTCTGCTGCCTCTGCTTCTCTGCTCCCTCTGCGTGAGATTCTTGCGGTCGTGCCGTCGACGACCCAGGCGGACCCGGGATCAGACCACCGACTCGCCGCCATCCACCACCAGCTCCGCCCCCGTCATCCACGACGACTCGTCCGACGCGAGGAAGACGGCGGCGCCCGCGTGGTCCGCCGGCAGCCCGGTGCGCCCCAGGGGGATGTCCTTCCCGCGCGAGCGCCAGAGCTCGGGGTCTTCGCTCCACTGGTTGCGGTTCGCGTTGGTGGCGGTGAGCCCCGGCGACAGGGTGTTGACCCGGATCCCGTGGGGCGCCAGCTCGTAGGCCGCCCCCCGCGTCAGCATCACCAGCCCCGCCTTGCTGCACTGGTACGGCGCCATGGCGCTCACCGCCTTGGTGGCGCTGATGGAGCTCACGTTGATGATGCTCCCGCGGACCCCGTGCTCCACCATGTGGCGGGCGAAGCGCTGGACGACGAAGAAGGGGAAGCGGAGGTTCACGTCCAGCGTGCGGGCGTACTCCTCGGGGGAGACGTCCAGGAAGCGGGTGCGCGTGGCCGTGGCCGCGTTGTTCACCACCACGTCCACCCGGCCGTGGAAGGCCACCGCCGCCTCGAACAGCCGCTCGTCCGCGCCGGGCTCGCCCCCGTCCAGCGCGAGCGCCTCCATCCGCCGCCCCAGCTCGCGGCCGCGCGCGGCGACGCGCTCCGCGGCCTCGCGGTCGCGGCGGAAGGTGAGCAGGACGTCGGCCCCCTCGGCGGCGAACGCCAGCGCGATCCCCGCGCCGATGCCGTTGCCGCCGCCCGTGACCACGGCGCGCCGGCCGTGCAGCCGCCCCGCGCCGCTCACCCGGCGGCCGCCCCGGCCGCCGCGCGCAGCTCCAGCGCCACGTCCACGATCAGGTCCTCCTGCCCGGCCACCGCCTGCCGCCGCCCCAGCTCGAAGAAGATGTCGCGCGGGTCCACCCGCTCGCGCGCGGCGATCGCGGCCACCTTGGCCCGGAACCCCGAGAACACCCCCGCCAGCCCGCTCACGATGCTCACCGAGCCGATCGCGGGGACCTCGCGGATCAGCTCGCGCTCGGCCAGGTCGGCGGCGTCCAGGAGGGGGTACAGGTCGATCCCCGTGCGCCACCCCAGGCGCTCCAGCACCGGCACCAGCACCTCGAGCTGCGTGTTCCCCGCCCCGGCGCCGAAGCCGCGGGCGCAGGCGTCCAGGATGCGCGCCCCCGCGCGCGCCGCGGCGACCGAGTTGGCCACCGCCATCGACAGGTTGTTGTGGCCGTGGAAGAGGACGGGAACCGAGACCGCCGCGCGGATCGCCGCGATCCGCTCGGTCACGTCGTCCGGCAGGTAGTTGCCGGCCGAGTCCATGATCCCCACCGCCTGCGCGCCGTACCCCTCCATCCGCGCGCACTCCTCGGCCAGCCGCGCGGGCGAGGCCATGTGGCTCATCAGCAGGCACCCGTGCGCCTCCACGCCCCGCTCGCGCAGGAAGCCGAACTGCCGCTCGGTCAGGTCGGCCTCGGTGCAGTGGGCGCCCACCCGCACCAGGTCGGCCCCGCAGTCGATGGCGAGCAGGAGCTCGCGCGTGGTTCCCCACCCGGGAAGGATGAACACCCCCAGCCGGGCGCGGGTGAGGCAGGCCCGCACCGTCTCCAGCATCTCGCGGTCGCCGAGCGCGGCGATCCCCACCTGCAGCGACGAGGCACCCAGCCCGTTGCCGTGCCCCACCTCCAGCACGGGGACGCCCGCCGCGTCGGCGGCGGTGGCGTACGCGCGGAGCTGCTCGCGCCCCAGCTGGTGGTTCACCGCGTGGTTGCCGTCGCGCAGGGTGGAGTCGCTGATCAGGATGTGTTCGGCGGCGCTCATGCCATCTCCCGCGCGGGGATGGCCAGGGCGGCGCGCGCGCGGGCGTGCTGCTCGGCCACGGTCACCGCCGCGTCGTTGATGATGTCGAGGTTCCCGGCGTAGGTGGGGAGGAGGTCTCCCCGCCCCTGCACCTCCACGGTCACGAACACCCGGTCGCCCCCCAGCACCGTGCACGCGCACAGGCGGTACCCGGGCGCGTAGGAGCGCACCACGGCGGCGGCGCGGGTGACCACCGCGGTCACGGCGGCGGGGTCCACCCCGTCCACCAGGAGCGAGAGCGCCACGCGGAAGTTGGCGGGCGGCTGCGCGGGGCTGATGTTGACCAGCGACTTGACCTGGGCGACGCCGGTGAACGCCTGGATGGCGCTCTCGGTGGTCTGCACGTACTCGTCCAGGTTGAGCCGCGTGGCCCGGCCCACGCTGGGGCTGGAGGCCGTGGTCACCAGCTCGATGTAGCGGATCCCGCGGAAGTGCCGCGAGAGCGCGTGGAGGATGGGGATCGACGCCTGCCCCCCGCAGCTGATCAGGTTCACGTTGGGGTGGGCCGGCGCGTCTTCCCCGTTCACCGTGGGAACGACCATGAACCCGGCGCGGCTGGGGGTGAGGTCGATCACCCGCTTCCCCAGGGGGCGCAGCAGGTCCCAGTGCGTCTGGTGGGCCAGGGCGTTGGTGGCGTCGAAGACCAGCTGGTAGTGGTCGCGCCGGTCGTTCACCAGCGCGTCGATCCCCCCGTCGGTGACCGCGAACCCCATGGCGCGAGCCTGCCGGAGCCCGTCGCCCGCCAGGTTGCGCCCCGCCACCACCGTGCAGTTGAGCCAGGGGGAGCGGCGGATCTTGATCAGCAGGTCGGTGCCGATGTACCCGGCGCCCAGGAGCGCCACCTTCAGGCGCCCGTGGCGGGGAGAGTCGGCGACGGCCGCGCGTTCCGGCGGTGTCATCTTCCAGCGCCTGTAGAGGGAGGGATCGTGAAGGAGGGCGTAAAAAGAAAAAGGAATGTCATGGACCGGCTGAGCAATACTTAGGAGCGGCGGCGGCCCGAAGTCAATAGTTTGCGCCTTCCGGTAGGCCGGGCTCGCGCAGCAGGAGCAGGCGGTCGGCCGCCAGCCGGCGGATCAGCTCCAGCGCCCCCTCGCGCTCTCCGGGGCCGGCGGCGAACCGGTCCAGGAGCGCGGCGACCGGGGTGCGGCCGTCCGCGTGCGAAAGGAGGAGGAAGGAGGACGGCGGGAGCTCCACCGCCGCGCCCCCGCGCGCGCCGCAGACCAGGCGCCAGTACGCCACCCCGCCGCGGGTGCCGGCCTCCATCTCCACCGTGGGCGCGCGGGCCAGCAGCTGGCCCTCCACCCCCCACGCGGGCGCCGGGCGCGGCTCCACCAGCGTGTCGCCCAGCACCAGCGCGTCCATGAAGGTGCAGAGGAGCATCTCCAGCGCCTGGGCGGGGGTTTCCACGATCGGCTGGCCGCGCACGTTCATGCTGGTGTTCACCAGCACCGGAACGCCGGTCCGCTCGCCGAAGGCGCGCAGGAGGGCGTGCAGCCGCGGGGCGACGCGCGCGTCCACCGTCTGCACCCGCGCCGTCCCGTCCACGTGGGTGACCGCGCCCAGCCGCTCGCGCGCGTGCTCGCGCACCGGGACCACGCGGAGCATGTAGGGGCTGGCGGGGTCCGGCCCCATGTCGAACCACTCGCCGGCCTGCTCGACCGGCACCACCGGCGCGTACGGACGGAACTCCTCGCGGAACTTGATGCGCGCGTTCAGGTGGCCCCAGGTGGCGCGGTGGAAGGGGGCGGCCAGGATGGAGCGGTGCCCCAGGGCGCGCGGCCCGAACTCGGAGCCGCCCTCGAACCACCCCACCACCTGACCGGCGGCCAGCCGCTCGGCCACGGCGGCGGTCTCGCACGGCCGCGCCCGCACCGAGCCCTCCACCTCGCGCAGCGCCCGCGCCACGTCGGCGGGAGTGTAGGGGCGCCCCAGGTAGTCGTGCTCCACGGGGGCGCCGCGGGTGCGGCCGGTGGCCACGAAGTGCGCCGCCGCGGCCGCGCCGATGGCCACGCCCGCGTCGTGGCTGGCGGGGAGCACGTACAGCCGCCGCACCCCCGCCTGGCGCAGGATGCGCTCGTTGGCCACGCTGTTGAGCGCCACGCCCCCGGCGTACGCCACCTCGCGCAGCCCGGTGCGCTCCACCAGCGCGCGGACCCGCTCCACCAGCGCCTCTTCCAGGTCGCGCTGCACGCGCGCCGCCAGGTGGCGGTGCTCCATCGGCGGGCGCCGCTCGCTGGCGCGCCGGTGCCGCAGCTTCCAGGCGCTGGAGAACTGGAGGCGCCCCTCGCCGTCGCGCGCCAGGAGCGCGTCCCCGTCCGCCCCGGGCGAGCCGTAGGGCGCCAGCCCCATCAGCTTGCCCCCCTCGTGCCAGTCGCCGAACACGTACTGCGACACCGAGGCGTACGTCTCCCCGAGCGACGACGAGCCGCACATCGGGTGGAACGACCGCGCCACCTCGCGGTCCGCCAGCCGGTAGCCGCCGGGCCCGAAGGCGTAGACCGATTGCACGTGGTACCCCGGCCGGGGGGTGGGCACGGGGCGGTCGACGTACGCCCTCAGCTCGGGGCCGGTGAGCAGGAGGTCGTCGGCGCCGATCACGCTCCCCCCCGAGCCGTCGGCCACGAACACCGCCGCCTCGTCGAACGGCGAGGCGAAGAAGGCGGAGAAGGCGTGCGCCAGGTGGTGCGACACGAACACCGAGCGCTCGCCGAAGGGGTCGAAGAGGTCGAAGGCGTCGTCCACCAGGGGGTGCGAGAGCCCCACCTGCTGGGGAACCAGGTTCTGGATGTTGAAGGCGAAGAGGTCGACGTCGTGCGCGGGCACGTTCAGCGCGGCCAGGCAGTAGTCCACCGCCGCGCGCGTGCCCAGGTAGGGGCGCCCGTCGTGCTTGACGCGGGTGAGGCGCTCCAGCTGGATCGCGCACTCCAGCCGGCCGTCGCGCACCACGCACGCCGACGCGTCGTGGCTGCACGAGATCCCCACGATGGTGAACGGCTTCTTCGCGCGTGTCCGGGCCGCCCGGCGCTCGCAGGTGCGCGCCCCCGCGGCCGCGACCGAGATCCCGCGCACCGCCCCCTCCGCGCGCACCTCCACGCGCAGCGGCGCGCCGCCGGGCCGGGCTTCGGCGCGCGCCCAGCGGGCGCCCCGCGCCACGGTGCCGGCCACGCGGATCTCCACCTCCGCCGCCTCCACGGCCCACTCGCCGGGATGGGGGAGGTAGCGCGGCACGGCGGCGATGCACACGGGCCCCGCGCCGTCGGGGACCACGTCGAACGCCAGCCACTCGCCCGAGCGGCAGTCCTCGTGCGCGAACGCCGTCGGGGGCTCGTCGCCGGGCGCGGCGGGGCTCAGCGCGAGGTGGTTTCCGCACGGGCGGGCGCCGGCGAGCAGCGCCGCGCGCACCAGCCCCGAAGCGGGTTGCCGCCCCACGCCGCGGAGCCGCTCGCACCAGCGCGCCGCCGCCGCCGCCACCGCGCGAACCGCCGCCCCGTCGCCGGAACCCGCCGCCTCGCGGGGAATGCAGAGGTCCGGCACGGCGCCGGAATGTTCTCCCTCGCGCATGCACACGCCCGCGGAAAGGACGACCGGGGCCGAGGCGGGGAAGGCGGCCTCGCCCGTGCCGCGCGGGGCGACCACGACGCTCCCCTCCTCTCCCCCATCCGCCACCGCCACCAGCCGCGCCCGGCCCACGGTGGCGAGCTCCAGCCGCTCGGGGACCAGCGCCGCGCAGGCGACGACGTGGATCGGCCCTTCACGCCGCCGCGCTTGCTCCACCTCGCGGGCGACGTGTCCGTCGCGCGGAGGGTCCGCGCGGAGCACGGTCGCGTGCGCGGGCGTCCACGGTTCGCCATCTGCCGCGTCCCCTTCGAAGAGCAGGATGCGGACGGGATGGCGGGTCTGCACGGGCTCGTTTCCAGTGCGATCCCCCTCTCGGGAGGGCGCCAGGGCGGAAGGCATGTGGAGGAAGGCGAGGCGAGTGTGGCGGGGAGACCGGCACCCCGGAAAGGCGGGAAAGAATGCGTATGATCGAGGCTGCCGCAGATTATGGCGCCTTACATCGTGACGCAAGGTTCGCGTCCAAGCGGGCTTGGCGCCGGGCGAGTCCCGTACGCCGAACTCCGCTGACCCCGCGTAAAGCAGAATCTCTATCCGAGTCTGCCACTGCGCTCCGGGGGTGACCGGGGAGGATGAACGTTCAAGGACAGGCTCTCACGGAGTGCACGTAGTCCGCGGAGACCGACCGCGGTTCCTCCGTGAACTCCGTGGACTCTGTGAGAGCCAAGGCTGTTGGGTCCGGCGTCGTTCGGAAGACAGGAAGAACGCCACGCCTCGAACGACCTTTCTACCCGTGGCTCGATCGTTCGTGACTGCGCGCGGCGGTGACCGTCCGATGCGCTTCGCCCTCAGCCCTGTTCGGCGCAGGAGATGTCGAACGAGGCGCAGGTGTGGAGGGTGGCGCAGCTCTGCGGGTAGCCGGCGCTGGGGCACGGCAGCTTCGCCTCGCGCGCGTGCACGGTGCCGTGCGGAAGCGCGCGCGGGGCGCCGGTGGCGAACGAATCGACGGTGAGTGCGTCCAGGTTCAGCGCGAGCTTGCGGACCATCGGCTTCCTCCCGGTATGGGGATCACGAGACGAACGGTTTCCGCCAGGATCGCCGCACGATCCGGGCCCGGGAAGGCATTCCCCACGCGCATTCGGCCTCCGGATGTCCCCCCGGCTCGCGACAGGTCCCCACCCTCGCCGGCCTGATCCTCACAAATCCTTTACCAGCTCCGTACCCGCCGCGAACCACCGGGAGGGCGCGGGAAACGATCGTTCCCGGTACGCGGGTGGCGCCGGCCGGCGTCTACCCACGTGCCCCGTCCCTCCCGCTCCCGTGACCGCATGGCGACGAAGACCCTGCCCCCCACGCCGCGTGCCGCCGCGGCCGGCCGGAGCGATCCGGCTCCGGCGCCGCGGCGCGCGCGCATCGACAGCGTGGACCTGCTGCGCGGCGCGGTGATGGTGCTGATGCTGCTGGACCACACGCGCGACTTCGTGCACCGCGACGCGCCGCTCTTCGACGCGGCCGACCTGTCGCGGACCACCGTGGCGCTCTTCCTCACCCGCTGGGTTACGCACTTCTGCGCACCGGCGTTCGTGTTCCTGGCCGGCGCCGGGGCGGCGCTGCAGCTGGTCCGCGGCAAGCCGAAGCGCGAGCTCTCGCGCTTCCTGCTCACGCGTGGCGCGTGGCTCGTCGTCCTCGAGTTCACGGTGGTGCGGCTGGGGGTGGCGTTCGACCTGGACTACCGCGCGTTCCCCGGGATGCTGCAGGTGATCTGGGCGATCGGCGTGTCGATGATGGTGCTCGCCGCGCTCATCCACCTGCGCACGCGCTGGGTGGCGGCGGCCGGGGTGGCGATCGTGGCGCTGCACAACCTGGGCGACCCGCTGAACGTGCCGCGGCCGGACCCCGGCCTGGGCGGGTCGCTGTGGATGGTGCTGCACCAGCCGGGGCTCATCCACCCGCTCGGGCTGCCGCTGCTGGTGCTGTATCCGCTCCTCCCCTGGCTGGGCGTGCTCCTGTGCGGGTACTGCGTGGGCCACGTCTACGGATGGGAGGCGGGGCGGCGCCGGCGGTTCCTGGCACGGCTGGGCGCGGGACTGGTGACGGCGTTCGTGGTGCTGCGGCTCGCGAACGTCTACGGCGATCCACGGCCCTGGAGCGTGCAGAAGAATGCCGTGTTCACCGCGCTGTCGTTCGTGAACACCAACAAGTATCCGCCGTCGCTGCTGTTCGTGCTGATGACGATCGGCCCCGCGCTGCTGGTGCTGGCCTGGTCCGAAGGCGCGCGCCGCGGGCCGGTCGGCCGCGCGCTGGTGACGTTCGGGCGGGTGCCGCTCTTCTTCTACCTGCTGCAGTGGTTCGTCTCCCACGGGATCGCGCTCCTCCTTTCGCTGGCGGCCGGGAAGCCGACCAGCCACCTCTTCGGCATCCCCGCCGGCACGCCGCCGCAGCCGGGCGCGGGGTTCGGGCTCGGCGTCACCTACCTGTGCTGGGCCGCGGGCGTGGCGCTGCTGTACCCGCTCTGTCGCTGGTTCGCCGGCGTCCGGCAGCGGCGCGACGACTGGTGGCTGAGCTACCTGTGAGAGGGGATCGGACCGGGCCGGCTGCCGTGCCGTGCTTCGGCACGAGCCGTCCACGCGCAGCCATCGTGCGCCGCGGCTCCGGCGCGCCGACCCCCGCGCGGCGCGAATCGTCGCGAAAAGCCTTGTACCCGGGCGTGTGTGGGAGCACTATGCGTGCGAGGGCCGGATCGCCCGGACTCAGGCAGCGGACCCGGAGGAACACGCATGGACCCCATCACCACCGCGCTCGTCGCGGCGCTGCAGAAGCTCAGCGAGCCCGCCATCCGCGACGCGTACACAGGCCTCAAGGCGCTGATCGCGCGGAAGTTCGGGTCGTCGAGCAGGGTGGCCGCTGCGGTCGCCGAGGTGGAGGCGCAGCCGGCCTCCACGGGGCGTGCCACGGTGCTGGCCGAGGAGGTGGACGCGGCACGGGCCGGCGACGACGATGAGATCCGCGCCGCCGTCCAGCGGCTGGAAGCGCTCCTGGCGTCAGCGGCACCGGGCGGGGGTGACGTGTTGACGCAGACGATCTCGGGGAGCGGGAACTACGTCGTAGGGAAGGGCGAGCTGAACGTGGCCCACGGCCGTATGCCGGAACCCTGACGCGCGCGGGGAGCCCGGCGATGGAGACGCAGCGGCTGGCCGAGGTGGTGCAGGAGATCTCCGGCTCGGGGAACTACACGGTGGGCCAGGGCTCGCTCACGGTGTACAACTTCACCCCGCCGGCCCGGCAGGGGGAAGCGTCCGCGAGGGAGCAGCTCCTGATCCTGGGCGGCAAGGTGCGCCGCTTCTGGATCGATGGCGTGCTGCGCCGCTCGGTGCACCAGGCGGCCCTGTTGGAGATCGGGAAGAGGGGGGTTCCCGGCGCGGTTGAGCTCGCGTGGGAGCGCGTGGTGGAGCTGCCGCCGGCCGAGCCAGATCCCTTCGCCTCCACCCGGCCGATCGCCGATGTCTTCAGCCAGGCGGGCCGCTTCCTCCTGATCCTGGGCGACCCGGGCTCGGGAAAGACCACCACGCTGCTGCAGCTCGCCGAGTCGCTCCTCCAGCGTGCCGAGGCGAGCGCGGAAGAGCCCGTTCCCGTGGTGCTGAACCTGTCGACCTGGTCCGCCCGTCACGGCACGGCGGCGCGCTGGCTGCAGCACGAACTGGGTGAGAAGTACCAGGTCAGCCAGCGGGCGGCCCGGAAGTGGCTCGCGGACCACCGCCTTCTCCTGCTGCTGGACGGCCTCGACGAGATCTCGCCCGAGCTGCGCGCCGGCTTCGTCGAGGCGCTGCATGCATACGTGGGCAAGCACGGCGTTCCCGGCCTGGTGGTCAGCAGCCGCGTGGCGGAGTACGACGCCCTTCCCACCCGCCTCAAGCTGGGCGGCGCCGTTCGCACCGAGCCGCTGACCCCGGCGCAGATCGAGGAGTACCTCGGGCACGCGGGCGAGCGCCTGGCCGCGCTCCGCGACGGGCTCCGCGCCGACCCGGAGTGGCTCCATCTCGCCACCTCGCCCCTGATGCTCAGCATCATGAGCCTGGCGTACCTCGACGCCCCCGCCGGCGTGGTGGCCGCCGCCTCGGAAGGCTCGCCCGAGGCACGTCGCGACCGGATCTTCGACCTGTACGTGGACCGCGTGTTCGCCCGCCGCGGCCGCCGCGACGGCGCCTACGACGCCGACGGGCTCGAGGCGTGGCTCTCCCGCCTCGCCGCTACCATGGTGCGCCAGGGACAGACGGTGTTCCGCATGGGACAGGTGCAGCCGGGGTGGCTGGACGGATGGGGGCAGCGGCTGGTGTACGCGCTGGCGACGCGCTCCGCGGTGGGGCTCCTGGCCGGGGTCATCCTGGGCATCAGCGCGGACCTGATCAACGGCAACAACGATTCGCGCCCCGAGCTTGGCGTGTGGGCGCGCGCGATCGTGTGGGGCGTGCTGGCCGGCGCCGGCGCGGGGGTGATCGACGCCTTCCGCCTGCGCCCACGAAAACCCGGGCGGTCGGGGAGCGCGGGCTTCCTGCGGGCCCGCCTCCTTCCCGGCGTGTTGTACTGGGCCGTCGGGTTTGCCGCGCTTCTCCTGGTCGCCCGGCCGGGATGGGACTTCGAGGGGCTCGGAGGCGTCGGCACCATCTTCATGATTATGGTTTACGCGGCCGGCGGGGTGGTGTTCGCGCTCTCGTTCGTGCTGGGCGGGAACCGTGGCGACCCCGCCACGGAGATCAGCCTGGAGGGAGAGCTGGGATGGTTCTGGAGAGCGGGGGTGCGGCGGGGGATCCAGTGCGTGGGCGCAACCGCGGTGCTGCTGGGGGTGGCGGCCTCGGTCTCGGCCCCGCGGCCGCCGGGGTTGCTTGCCGCCGCGCTGGCGATGATCGTGGGCCTGGCACCGCCGGTGTTCGTGATCGGTGCCGTGTTCGGCGGTCTGCGCTTCCGCGAGATCGCCGCGGAGCGCGACCCGGACTCGGGGGTGCGCGTGCTGGCGCGCAACGCACTTCTCGCGGCGATGCTGGTGCCGCTCGCGATCTCCGCGTTGCCCGTCTACGTGATGGTGGCGTCGGACATATTGCCCGCAACCACGCAGGGGCGGATCGTGACGACGGTGGCGTTCACCGTGTGCCCCGCGCTCCTGGCGATGCTCTGGTACGGTGGATCGAACGTGCTGGAGCACCGCGTGCTGCGGATGCTGCTGGCGCGCACGGGCCTGATCCCGCGCGACTACCGGGAACGGCTGGACCAGGCCACGCAGCTGATCCTGATGCAGAAGGTGGGGCAGGGCTACATGTTCATCCACCGCATGCTGATGGAACACCTGGCCGCACGCCCGGCGCGGCCGGACGCGTCGTCAATCCCATGACGGCGAGGGAGGGACCCCGGAGCCGAAGGGCCGGCCCGGGTAACGTACCTACTCGAGAACAATCGTACTAAACGGCTGTTGTTCCAGCCTCCGGATGGCGCCACGGACGGCCAACGAGAACGCCTGGTCAAGGTTCTCGGATGCCGCCACGCGAGAGCCATGGAACGCTTTTCGGAATTCGTCGCGACACGCCCGCGGAGGCGCGGGTGCGTGGCCGTCGAATGGAACGGCGCTTGAAGTAGTTGCCCATACAGGCGTTGGCGTGGGGTGCTCCGTCTCCGGAGCACGATCCGCGGAACGCCTGGACCACCCACCCAGACCTGAACGAGCCAGGAGAACGAAACCGGACCGAACGCGCGCGTGGGAGGAGACGGGATGGCGTGAAGCATCGTTACCGGCCGCGGGGACCCTGGGGTCCGCTTCGGCCAGCCATCGGAGTGGGAGGGGGATGGGCACCGGCCCGGCGATGCAACGGACGCATCGGCGGGATCACGCCCGGGGATGGACCGCCGCGCGCGGGAGGGAGCGATGTTCGAGAAGGTGCTACGCGGGCGCGCCGAGCGGCGCCCGGCTCTGCAGTTGCACGGGATTTCGGCGTCCGTGGCCACGCACGCGCTGTGCGCCATCGGGATCACCGCCCTTTCGCTGGGCGCGGCCACCACGCGTGAGCCGGTGGAAACGGCCACGCTCCTCCTGATCCATTCCCCCGTGCTCCTCCCCGAGGTCCCCGGCCCACGCGCGGACCGCCCGGCCCCGCACCCGGCGCGCGGGACGGCGAGCACGGCCGCCACCGCCGCCGCGACGCCTGCCCCCGTGCCCGAGCCGGCGCTCGCCGCCGAGCGCGCGCTGTCCGAGCCGAAGCTGACGGTGGACGTGCCCCCGCCCGGCGGCCCCGCGCTGGAAGCGGCGAGCCTGCGCGGGATCGGCGACCTGGCGCTGGCGGCGGGGTCGGACCCGTCCGGCGGCGTCACGGTGCCCGAGGGCGGCGGCGCGCCGCTGGTGGACAGCGAGCTGCTGGCGGTGCCGCCGCGGGTGGTGAACCGCCGCGAGATCAGCGAGCTGATGAGCGACCGCTACCCGCCGATCCTCAAGTTCAACGGGGTGGAGGGCCAGGTGGTGGTCGCCTTCATCATCGGCACCGACGGCCGCGCCGAGATGAACCACGTGGAGGTGCTCTCCGCCTCGAACCCGCAGTTCATCCAGGCCGCGCTCGAGGGCCTGCGGCGGATGCGATTCCGCCCCGCCGAGCTGGACGGCGTGCGCGTGCGGGTGCGCGTGAGCCTGCCGCTGGTGTGGGTGATGGCGAACGGGTGAGCGGCACTGGGCGACGGTAGGTCCGACCGCATGGCTCCGTCGGACCGGGGCCGGGAGGTCTACCCCGGCCCGCCGGACCACCGGGGGGCGTGGAGAATCGCCGCGCCCCTGATCGTACGCGTGCCCGCCGGAGAGTCTTGCGCGTCGGAGTGACGGCGCGCTTCGTACCCTTACCCCGGTTCCTGCCCCTCTCCTCACCCCTTCGTCCCACTTCGCATGAAGCCCAGGATCTTCATTTCGTCCACCATCTATGACTTCCGGGACCTGCGCTCGGCCCTGAAGCACTGGCTGGAAGCGCTGGGATTCGAGGTGATGCTCTCGGAGTTCAACGATTTCACCAAGCCACTGGACGTGAACTCTTACCAGGCGTGCCTCGAGGCGATCGGCCGAGCACAGTATTTCGTGCTCCTGGTCGGCTCACGCACGGGGGGGTTCTACAACAAGGCCGAGAGCGTCACCATCACGCGCAAGGAGTTCCAGACGGCGTATGAGCTTTTCGGCGAGGGCAAGCTGAAGCTGCTCACCTTCGTGCGGACTGAAGTGTGGAATCTGCGCGACGACCGGAAGGCGCTCGAACGCCTGCTCCGCGACGAATACCAGGCCCGTTTCGAGATCCCCGACGACGAGGTGAAACGGATCGCCCGGCACGGAAGCACCATCGTCAACGACGCGAACGTGACGTTCGATTTCCTGGGCGAGATCGGCCGCCTGGACCAGATGAAAGCCGCTGTCGCGGGCCAGGCGCCGCTGCCCCGCGGCAACTGGATCCACCAGTTCTCCACGTTCGGCGAGATCCTGGACGCCCTGCGGGTGGAGTTCGGGATCGCGGACAACATGAACCGGGCCGTGCTGGTGGAGAACCTCAAGCGTGAAATAGAGTCGAACGTGCGCTCGCTGGTGTCGCGTGCACACACGGGTCAGATCCGCGGGCATTTCACGCGCTTATCGATCGCCAGGGCCCGATACGCGGGAAGCGTGGAGCATGGCAGCGTGTACGCCCCGCACGAGGTACAGGCGATCCTGGCGTTCATGAACCGCGGATTCTGGTCCGGCCTGGGACTGTCGACCCGAACGCTCGACCAGGCGGTGCTCAGCGGCGAGTTCCTGGAGCACGACCTTGCGTCCGGTACGGCCGAGACCACGTACTTGCACGAGCTCCTGGTGCTGCTCGGAGAGGAGATCAGTCGCCTTCGGCGGATTTATGAATACAGCGTGCGAGACGACTGGGCGAAGCTCTACGACCAGATCGAACAAGCGCAGAATGGAGCGACCATCCCGAACCTGGACCTTCTTGCGGTCATGTCGGCGGCCGACCGGCAGGAGAACATCCTCCATCTCGCCAGGCGCTTGTACCAGTACCTGCACGGCGAGCCGGCGCCGGCGGCGCTCACCCTTCCCCGCGATCCCAGCCCGCTGGACCCGCCCGGGACGGCGCCGGGTGGCGGGATCGAGGCAGACCAGTTGCACGGGTGGATGCTCTCGAGCCAGCCTGCCTGATCCCGACTCCCGCGTGATCCCGTATCACGCAGGCGGGTCTTGCGGCCTCACCAAGGGGTCGGAGATCGGCAGCGAGAGAATCGCCGCACGGAGCTGGTCGATGCGCTCGTCGACCGAGCCCGTGACCAGCAGGTAGGGGATGCCGCGCGACTCCAGCTCGCGCACGTACCACTCGTGCTGCCGGTGGCGGAAGTCGCCGCCGTGGCGGATGCCGTCCTGCACGAACGGGAAGTCGGGGGCGCAGAGGACGGTCAGGTCGTACCTCCGCTCCGCCATCCGCTCCAGCTCGGGCGTCGCGGCGCCGAAGAGGTGGCGGCTGAAGAAGAGCGTGGTGAGCGGCGAGGTGTCGCAGAGCAGGTACCGGTTCGCCCGGCGGGCGAGCTCGTCCTCGCGCTCGGCCTGCGCGCGGGCGATGCGCTCCATGTCCTCGAAGTCCAGCCGGCCCCCCTTCTCCGTCCACACCTTCCGCCCGTGCTCGGGCACCCAGCGCGTTCCCAGCATCCGCGCCAGCTCGCGCGCGAGCGTGGTCTTTCCCGTCGCTTCGCCGCCCAGCAGGCAGACGCGGCGCACGAACGAGGCGTAGACCGCGGGCGAAAGCCAGCGGCGGTGCCCGTGCACGTCGCCGCGCAGCAGGGTGCCGCTGATCGGGCGCTGCAGCCGCTGGAGGTCCACGCACACGTGCCGCACCGCCGGCGCGCCGGGGCGGCGCTCGCGGAAGCAGCGCGTAAGCTCGTCCGCGAAGCCGTCGCCGTACTCCTCGCTGGTGAAGACGGCATCCACCGTCACGCCCAGGACGCGTTCGCAGACGAAGCCGCAGAAGCGCCGGTCCTCCACCGGCTCCGCGCCGTTCCCCGGCACCGGGACGGGGGCCACGCCGGGGGGGAGGAGCGCGCGCACCCGGGCATCGTCCAGCACCAGGCGCGTGGCCTGCGGGAAGAGCGCGGCCAGCCACCGCTCGCGCACCTCCGGCGGATAGCCGGGGATCTCGGGCTTCTGGTAGCTGAGGATGACCACCTCCTCGCACTCGCGCAGGGCACGGGCGATCAGCAGCTCGTGCCCGCGGTGCAGCGGCGCGAACTTGCCCACCACCAGCCCGCGGCGGTACCGCTTGGCGGCCGGCCGCGGGCGAGAAAACGACGGCGCGGCGGCGGTCCCGGTGTCGCTCATGGCCGCGCCTCCGGCAGGTCGCTCGTGTATTGCACCACCTTTCCCTCCTCGAAGTCGTCCTCCGTGATGTCGATCGGCTGGCCGGCGCCGAACATCCCGCGCAGCGCCTCGCCGATGGCGTCCGCGCGCGCCGCGTCGCCGCGGAAGCGGAAACGCAGCCCACCGTCCGCCTGCTGGTGCAGCGTCCACTGTGCCAGCGCGAAGGGCCGCAGCGCGTGCGTCACCTCGACGTTGTTCAGCCACTCGCCGCGCGCGGTGCGGAAACGGACGGGCGGCCGCCCCTCGAGCCCCACCAGCACCGGCTCGCGCCCCGCCACCACGCGCAGCGCCGCCTGGTCGCCCGTGCGGTAGCGCAGCAGCGGCAGGCACGGGTTGAAGCCGCCGGTGAGCGCCACCTCGCCGCGCTCGCCGGGGGCGGCGGGGCGGCCGGCATCGTCCAGGATCTCCACGTAGAGCCGGTGCTGGAGGAGGACGTGGCCGTCTTCGGCCGGGTCGAAGGCGGCGACGGGGCCGGCCTCGTTCATCGAGTACAGGTCCAGCACGGGGCAGCCGAAGCGCTCTTCGAGCCGCGCGCGCATCCGCGGCTGCAGCGCCATGGAGGTGGAGACCAGCGCGCGCGGACGGGTCGCCAGCGGCAACTCGGCGAGCGCGGCGAAGGAGAGCGGGTCGCCGGTATAGATCTCGGGGTCGAGCGCGTCCAGGTAGCGCGCGCGGTCGGCCGGGTCGCGCCAGTCGGCGGGATGGAGGTTGATCTTGGCCAGCCCGCTCTCGTCCATGGTGGGCGTCACCGACGCGTAGGTGAAGCAGACGCGCTGGCAGCCGGCCAGCACCACGCCCACCTGGCCGCGCCCGTGCGTCAGCTCGATGCCGAAGCGCCGCAGCGCGCGCTTGTAGAAGGCGAGGTACCCCGCCGCCACGGGCGGCAGCGAGGCCAGCAGCATCGGGTGCCCCGTGGTGCCGCTCGTGCGGAAGTTGATCAGCCGCTCCACCGGCACCCCGTCGGGGACGAAGGCGGCGACGTCGCGCCCCAGGTCGGCGCGCGTGATCGTCGGCACGTCGTGGAAGTCGCGCGGGCGGGTTCCGTAGCGGCGGTAGAACGGCGTCTCCGCGAAGCAGCGGTCGACGAACCCGTCCAGCCACGACGGAGTCTCTCCCGGCCGCCACCCGACCTCGGCGGACTGGACCTCGCGCTCGAAGGCGCGGGCCTGCTCCACCTCGTCGGCCGTAAGCCGGTTGCCGCTCTGGTTCCGGTAGATGGGGGCGTGGGGGTGCTGGACGAGGAAGTCCAGCATCCGCCGCCCGTGCTCGGTGAGCGTGGGGTAGCGGTCCGCGTCGGTGATCTCGCCGTCGGTGGAGACGAGGCGGTCCAGGTGGAGCGCGGCGGCGTTGCCGCCGGCGCTCACTCGCGCCCCCACTTGTCGGCGGCCTCCTCGGCGGCCTTGCGGATCAGGGCCTCGCGGATCTCGCGGGCGCGCTGCTCGGCCTCGCGCGCGGCGCGCAGGACGCGGGCGCGCTCGGCGGAGCTGAGGGTGGTGAGACGGTCCTGCGCCTGCGCCCGCGTTTCGCCGGCGGGGCGGTAGCCCAGGCGGGCCAGGGCGAGCCGCGCCAGCTCCTCGCGCCGGTCGGGGTCGGTGACGAACTTGCCGGCGGCGGACTGCTCGGCGAGCTCGGCGGCCTGGTCGCCCAGCAGCTCCAGGAGCGCGGGAGACGGGGGCGCGGCGCGGCGGAACCAGTCGTCGGCCAGCAGCCAGCAGAGCACCAGGGCGAGGGAGAGCCGGTTGCGGTCCCGCGACGCGTTGGCGCCGCGGAAGCGCGCCAGGTCCAGGCTCTCCACGGATCCGCCCAAGTCGCGCAGCAGGTCGCCCACCACCGCCGCGGTGTGCACGCGCCCCGCCTCGCCGATGCGCGGCTCGGCCAGGAAATCCTCCGGCGTCTCGGCCAGCCGCCGCGTCAGCGTTTCGAGTACGGGCCCTTCACGCTCCATCGGGCATGCGCTCCGATCGGTGTGTTGCTGCGCTTCGTCCAGCCCCGGGACGCGCGGCTGAAGTCACGGCTACGACTACAGGAAGCCTCGCAAACCGCGCGAGGCTGGTCGGCGCGGAGACCGGCGGTGTGCACGACGGCAGCGTCCGCAGTCCGCGAAGGCGGACTTTCCATCCCTCAGCGGCGGGTTTCAACCCGCCGTCACCGCGGCGCCGCAGCCGCTGGACGGATGCCGACGATCCGGTGCGCTTCGTTCGGCCCCGAGGGCGGGGGCGGCCGAAGCCACGGTACGACTACGGGAACCCTCGCAGATTATGCAGGCGCGGCTGAACGCGGCAAGGGCGAAAGGACCGCCTCGTGCGCGCAACCCGCACCGCCTTCCGCCAGAACCGTGGCCGCGCCACGCGTTCATCCGCTGCCACCGCCGCATCCGCCCGTGACGGCGGGCGTGGGCCAGGAAAGGGACGGGTCGGGGTTGGGGGAAAGGGGAAGCACCTCGCAGAGCCAGCCCAGCACCCGCACGCCGGGGCTCCGGATGCTCCACGCCGACCCTTCGGTTGCGGCGCGATCAACCGGGTCGATCACATCTCCAGCTGCTTCGAGTGCTCCGCGCACCGCCGCCGCGTCCGCGCCATCGCCGGTAGTCCGCGAAGGCGGACTTCGTGTCGTTGTTGCAGCGAATTCGAATTCATTCGCCCCCCTGCGCGCCCCAGACGATCATCCCCGCCTTCCCGCATCGGCCGGGTCGTAGTGGAGCTTGCTGAACCAGCGCGCGAAGGCCACCAGCTCTTCCATCGTCGCCACGGCGTGCACCTGCCACCCCTGCCGGTCGCGCGCCTGGCGGATCGTCTCGGTCACGTTGCTCCGGCCCCGTTCCCACTCCGGGTTGATGTTCAGCACGAAGGTGCCGCCGCCACGCGCGGAGGCCAGCGCCGACGCCGCCACGTCCCACCCGCTGTTCCCCCGCTCGTCCTTGTCGAACATCGTCGAGACGCCGTCGTCCGAGATCACCAGCACGTGGGCGGGGTTCGCGGTCTTCGGCCGGGTTGCCCAGGTGTCGCGCAGCACGTGGATGGGGAACGCCGTGGCGCCGCCGAAGAAGTCCGTCAGCACGCGCAGGATCTGCGTCTCGTCGCGCACGAAGCCGGGCGTCCTGGTGAACTGCCGCGCGCCGCTCCACAGCGTCACCTGCACGCTCGCCCCCGCCCGCAGCGCCGAGAGGCAGAGGATGGCGCCGGCGAGCGCTGGATACGACGTGACCATCTGCGGGTTGGGCATCGAGCCCGAGCTGTCCACGTACAGGTCCAGGTCCAGCGGCACGCGCCGGGGCTCGTGCGCCTCGGTGGTGCCCCACACGCGCTGCACGGTGGTCATCCCCGGCACCACGTGCGGGCTCTGCAGCACGGTCTGCAGCCAGTCGGCCGCGTCGAGCGGATCGCCCAGCTCCCACGGCTCCAGCCCCTCGGGGAGCGGGTCGCCGCCGCGCGGGCCGGGGCGGCCGGGGAAGGGGACCAGGTGCGGCAGCGCGCGCTCGCGGTAGTAGCGCACCGCCGCCTCGTGGTCGGTGAGGTCGATCCCCGCCGCGCGCAGGATGGCGCCGTACTCGAACGGCTCGCGCGCCTGCCCGCGGCTGGCCTGGTTCCGCTCGACGGTGCCCGGCGGCGCGGCCGTTTCGTCGTCGCCCTCGAGCTCCGAGAGCGCCGGGTCCTGCGCGGGGTGGATGGCGCCGGACTCCTCGTCCGGGTCCACGTCCACCAGCCCCGCCGGCTCGCCGCCGGCCGCCGCGGCGCGGGTGTCCAGCAGCCTGGCGATCAGCTCGGCGCTCTCGCTGTCCTCCAGCAGGTGCGGAAGGAGGAGCGCGGCGAAGCGGCCGGAGCCGTCGAGCCAGTCGCGGGCGTAGCTGCGCACCAGCCGCGCGCCCAGCCAGGCGTCGCCCTCCAGGCGATCGTCCGTCTTGCCGCCGCCCAGCGACCCGCGCTCCAGGCTCCACAGGATCTCGTAGATGCGCATGTACAGCGCCCACACCGCGCCCCCGGCGGCGCCCGGCCGGCGCGCGGCAAGCGCGCGGTAGACGGCGGCCATGCGCAGCCCGGCGCCGCGCTGCAGCCGGTCGTTGATCAGCAGGTCGGTGTAGAGGTTGGCCACCATCGCCGCGTGCTCCTCGAGCGTGGGGAGCGCGCGCCGCATCCGCGCGATCATCCGCACGTGGTCGGTGAGCGTGGCCGGCGCGAAGACGTGATGGCCGATCTCGTGCGCCAGCACCTCCACCGCGAACTCCTCCACCCCGCACGCCCGCACCTCGTCCAGCGAGACGACGACCGCCTGGTCCTGCAGGCGGATCATGGCGAAGCTCTCGGTGAGCCCCTCGCGCCTCGCCTCCTTCGCGGTCAGGCAGAGCGTGGGCGAACGCAGCCGGGTGAAGCGGCTCCACGCGGCCAGCGCGGTGGGCCACGCCGCCTCCCACCGGGCGGCGAGCGATTCCACGGGCGGCGCGGCGGCGGGGCTCATCATCCGCCCAGGGCGACCAGGAGGACCGCGTGCGTGAACGGCGAGGTGAGCGCCAGCGTGGTCCCGTTCGCCGCCACCCCGCCGATCTCCCCCAGCTCCGGCAGATCGATCCGCGCCCCGTCGATCGTCAGCGTGGTCCCGCTCGCCGTCACGCCGGGCGGAACCGGGGCGGGGCGTGGGTTGGCGCGCTCCGCGTCGGTGGCGCGGTGGAAGGTGGCGCCGAACGCGTCCGCCGTCAGCAGCCAGCACTCCTCGCCGCTGCGGACCAGGAAGTGCTCGCCCGCGGCGGCCACGGCCGGCGGCTGGACGAAGAGCCCGCCGAAACCGCGGAACGCCCCCGCGCGCGCGACCACGCGGACGCCGCGCGCCTCCGCGGCGGCGGGATCGAACCAGGGGTCCGCCGCCAGCCGCCGCCGCGCCTCGCCCCAGTCGCTGCCGGACGCGCGGAGGGCGGCGAGCGCCAGCTCCGGCGGCAGCCGGTCCGCCGCGGCGAGCGCGCCGGCGCGGAAGTGCGCCATCCCCGCGCGCCACGCCGCCACCTGGCCGAGGGTGAGGAAGGCGTCCGGCTCCGCGCAGCGCGGCGCCAGCGTCCGCATCGCCTGGATCCACTCCGCCGGGCGCGCGCCGGGGGTGGCCGCCAGCTGGTGCAGCGCGTTGCCGATCGCGGCCAGCACCCGCTCCGGCGCGGCGGCCAGCAGCGCGGCCGCGGCCGTCCCCACCTCGCGCCACCCCTGCTCGAGCGCCGGCTCGCGCCCCGCGGGGCCGGCCAGCCCCTGCCCCACCAGCTCCAGCCCCAGCTCGTAGCCGGCGCGCGCCACGTCCACGGCGAACGCCGGCTGAACGGCGTCCACCGCGGCGACCAGCGGATCGACGGTGTCGCGCAGGAAGGCGGCGAACGCCTCGCCGTCCAGGTCGGGGCGCAGGCGGCGCGCCTCGGCGAAGCGGGCGTTCAGCTCGTCGCGCGCGTTGCGCAGGAAGCCGGCGAAGGCGGGGGCGAGGGCGGTGGGCATCAGGCGGCTACTGCGTCTTCAGCCAGCGCAGGTAGTTGGTGTAGCGCTGGTGCAGGTACTTCAGCACCAGCAGGTCGTCGTACAGGTGGCCGTACAGCTTGCGGCCCTTGCTCCACTCCGTCACCAGCCGCTCGATCGCCACCAGCCGCGCCCGCGTCTGCGCCTCGGTCACGCCGCCCAGGCCGCGGCGGAACTCGGCGGTGAGCGCCGCCACCGGGTCCTCGCGGTCCAGGTTCAGCCGCTCGTAGTCCGCGCAGGAAAGGTCGAAGACGCGGCGCAGCCAGCCGACGCGGTCGGTGCGGAACATCCCGTTCCCCGGCGCGCCGAAGAAGGGGGCGTCCAGGTCCGGGAGCAGCTTGTCGTGCAGGACGAAGGGGAGCACCTGGCGCACGTCCTCGAGCTCCACCACCCGGTTGCCGCGGAAGTACGCCAGCGCCTTGGCGTAGATCAGCAGCGTCATCAGCACGCGCACCGAGAGGCCGTTGCGGCTCTGGCACCCCAGGTCCTTCAGCCGGTCGCGCCCCGTCTCCAGCGCGGTCACGGTGTTCCACTCCACGCCGGAAAGGCGGGCGGTGTCCTTGGTCTTGTACTCCCACTGCTCGGCCGCCACCTCGCAGAACTCGAACTGGCTGGCGAAGAACTCCAGCCGCCGCCCCACGTCGCCGGGGATCGGCACGGCGCGGATCTCCTCCTGCAGCCGGTCGACCTCGGCCTCGGTGAAGATGATCTGGCGCGGCATCACCTCCTCGGGGCGCACGTTGGCCTCGATGCGGGCCAGCAGGTCGGCCAGGAAGCGCGGGTTGAACGACAGCGCCTGCACGATCACGTCGATGCGGTCGCGCAGCGCCTCGATCACGGGGTAGGTGCCGCCGCCCGTCTCGTCGTTGGCGGTGAGGTACCACGCCGCCTCGGGGCACTCGTAGACGTGGTTGAGGATCTCGGCGTAGTTGTCGCCCATCACGGTGAGGAGGGCGCTCTGCGTGCGGGTGGGGATGCGGTTGTACTCGTCGATGATCTTCACCCGCATCCCCAGCCAGCTGCGCCACGCGATGCGGATGTCCTCGATCCTCTGCGCCGCCACCAGGTCCGCCGGGAGCGGGTTGCCCAGGAGGTCGGCGACGGTCATCTGCGGATGGCCGTGCTGCATCGCCCGGCGGACTTCGCGCACCGGGTAGCCGGCGAGCACGCCCATCAGGATGGCGCTCGCCGTCTTCCCGCGCCCCGGGCCGCCGACGAACAGGCACTTGCGCCGCGTGGCGAAGGTGAGCAGCGGAAGGAGGACGAAGGAGGAGTAGCTCTGCGCGGAGGGAAGCGTCAGCCGGCTCTTGCTGTCGCCCAGGGAGAAGGTC
This sequence comes from Longimicrobium sp., assembly GCA_035689035.1. Taxonomy (GTDB): domain Bacteria; phylum Gemmatimonadota; class Gemmatimonadetes; order Longimicrobiales; family Longimicrobiaceae; genus Longimicrobium. Next base: position 39,412 of record DASSME010000424.1, read on the forward strand.
TGCGGCGGCCCGTCGTTCAGCTCCACGTCGTAGTGGGGGCTGATGATGGCCGTGTTGACGATCCAGAAGTACGCCTGCCGCAGCTTCTCGTCCAGCGGCGGCCCGGCGGCCTGCGCCCCGTCGGCCGGCGCGGCGAGTGGCCCGCGATAGAGATCCGCCACGTCGAACGAGCGCGGCGCCGCCGGCGCGTGCGGGTTGGTGGGCGATTGCGATACCCGCTGCAGCGCGTCGAGCAGACCCATGGGCGATGATTTCGGTGCGGTGGGAGATGCGGTTGCGGCCGGGCGCCGCCGCGGCGCGGGCCCGCCGCTGATGATACGCCGTTGCCGCGCCCGAGTCGAGGGAGCGCGGGACCGCGGGAGCGCGTGTCCCGAAGCTCCGCCGGGGCCACGCGTCCCGGCGGACGATGGGCCGCGGCAGGCCGCGCGGGCGGCCCCGGTCGCCCGCCTCGCCACCGCACCGATTCCCAGACGCTCCGTTGCGCCCGGCCTCACCCAGGCCGGGCGCATTCGTTTGCCGCCTCCGCACGCGCCGGGGCGAGGGGGTGCCGCGTTCCGTTATCAGGGGAGAACGAACGCCGGGAATGCCCGGCACCCCCTGAATGGCGGAACCCACAATGGACGCACTCGCTCCGGGCCCGCGGCCCGCGCTCTCCGCACGCCCTCGCCGCACGCCGTTTCGGTCCCCGCACGCGCGGTGAGCTCGTGGAAGTGCGCGAGCGACGCGCCGCCGTCGCTCACCGACCTGGGGCAGCGTGCCCGGGAGGGGTGCGCCCGCGCGCTGGACCTGCTGCTGCGGCGCGTGGAGCGGCCCCTGTACCGCTACCTGGTGAGCCGGCTGGCCGCCGCGCCCGATGCCGAGGACCTGGCCCGCGACCTCTGCCAGGAGGCGCTCATCCGCGCCACCGGCTCCATCGGCCGCTGCTCGTTCGCCAGCGACGGGCGGCTGCTGGCCTGGGTGCTCACCATCGCGCGCAACGTGCTGCTCGACCACCTGCGCCAGGCGCGCGGCCGCGCCGAGGTGCGCGGCGACGCGCACTGGCAGCGCGCCGTGGCCGCCGGGGCGCTCCCGGATGACGAGGCCACCCCTCCGTACCTGCTCGAAACCTTCGCCGCCGAGGCGCTGGCCGCGGTCCCCGAGGCCACCGCCGAGCTGCTGCGGCTGCGGCTGGTGGCGGGGAAGAGCTGGAAGGAGGTGGCCGGCGCGCTGGGGATCGCCGAGAGCGCGGCCAAGCGCCGCTTCCAGCGCGCCCAGGCGGCGCTGCGCCGGAGCATCGTGGCGCGGATCAACGCGCTGCCGCCCGAGGCGCGCCACGCCGCCTGGATGCGCCTGGCCCACCCCGCCGCCGCGCCCCGCCCGGACGGTGCCGCGTTTCGTTCTCCTGTCACCGAGCCGGACGGCGCCGCCGCGCGCCGCCGGCCCCCCGCCCCCCATCGTCCCGGAACGCCGGAATGAACGCCGACCCGCTCCACGCCGCCGTGCCCCCCTGCGACCTGCTGCTGATCGTGCCGCCCTTCGCCCCGCTCAACGGCGCCTCGCTGGCCGCCCAGCTGCTGCAGGCCGGCGCCCGGCGCGCGGGGGTGCGCACCGCGGTGCTGTACGCCAACCTGCACTTCGCCGGGCGGCTGGGCACCGGGCGCTACGAGGCGATCCGCCTGGCGCCCTTCTACGCCCTTGTGGGCGAGCGGATCTTCGCCCGGGCGGCGTTCGGCGGCCCGGCGCTGGGGCGCCGCCACGACCGCATCTACGATCCGCAGGTGATGGTCGGGCGCGAGGGCCGCCTGGAGCTCGACGGCCCGGCGCTGGCCTGCCCCTCGCTCGCCGAGCTGCACCAGGCCGAGGCGCTCGCCGGGCCCTGGTGCGACCAGGTGGCCGCGGCGGTGGCGGCGGCGCGCCCGCGGGTGGTGGGCGCCACCACCACCTTCGAGCAGACCTCGGCCGCCATCGCCCTGCTGGAGCGGGTCAAGCGGCTCCTGCCCGAGACGGTGACGGTGCTGGGCGGCGCCAACTGCGAGGGCGAGATGGCCGACGGCATCCGCTCGCTCGGCGCCCGCGTGGACTACGTGTTCTCGGGCGAGAGCGACCACACCTTCCCCGAGTTCCTCTCCACCTTGATGGAGGGCCGCGCGCCGGCCGAGGCGATCGTGCGCGGCCAGCCCTGCCACGACCTGGACGGGCTCGCCTCGCCCTCGTTCGACGACTACTTCGCGCAGCTCGAGGCGTTCGTCCCGGCGGAGCAGCGCCCGGCCGAGACCTGGCTGCCGTACGAGACCAGCCGCGGCTGCTGGTGGGGCCAGCGGCACCACTGCACCTTCTGCGGCCTCAACGGCCTGGGGATCGGCTTCCGCGAAAAATCTCCGGAGCGCGTGGTGGACGAGCTGGGCGGCCTGGTGCGGCGGCACGGCGTGCGGCAGGTGTTCATGATGGACAACATCATGCCGCACACCTACTTCGGCACCCTTCTCCCGCGCCTGGCCGGCGAGCTGCCCGGCCTGCACGTCTTCTACGAGCAGAAGGCCAACCTCACCCTCGACAAGCTCCGCCTGCTGCACCGCGCCGGGGTGCGCGAGATCCAGCCGGGGATCGAGGCGCTTTCCAGCACCGTGCTGAAGCGGATGGACAAGGGGGTGCACGCCTGGCAGAACGTGGAGCTGCTGCGCCACGCCCGCGCGCTCGGCATCACCCTGCACTGGAACCTGCTCTGGGGCTTTCCCGGCGAGGGGCTCCCCGAGTTCGAGGAAACGGCCGCGCTCCTTCCCCTGCTGCGGCACCTGCAGCCCCCCTCGGGGCTCAACCACCTGAGCATCGACCGCTTCAGCCCCTACCACGACCGCGCCGAGGCCTACGGGATCTCGGGGCTGCGCCCCTTCGCCACCTACGCCGACGTCTTCCCGCCGCACGCCGACGCGCGACGGCTGGCCTACCACTTCTGCGGCGACTACGAGAGCGCGCTGTACCGCGCGCCCGGGCTCCTGCAGCGGCTGTACGCCGAGTGCGCGCGCTGGACCGGCGCCTGGCAGGCCCCGGAAACGCCCGTCCTGCACGTGCGCCCCATCTACGGCCGGTGGCACGAGCTGGCCGACACGCGCGGGCTTCCCGGCTCCCAGCCGCTGCGGGTGCTGCACCCCCGGCAGCTGCGCGCCGCGCTGGTCCCCGGCGCCTTCGAGCCCGGCGGCGAGGACGACTGGATGATCGAGCAGGGGGTGGTGGCCCGCATCGACGGGCGCTGGGTGCCGCTGGCCACCGCCGGCGCCGAGCTCCTGGCGGCCCTCGAGGCGGCCCCCGCGCCCGCGCGCCGCGCCGTCGCTCCCCCACGCGCCGCCCTCCCCGTCCTCCCCGCCGCCGCGCCGGGATGACGAGCGGGAACGGCCGGCACGCGTGGTAAGCCGCAACGGCCGTCCGTTGGATGCACCGGGCCGATCGGCGGGGAAGGACCGGATCGCCGGCCGACGCGATGCGCCGGGAACGAAAACGAACATCGACCACCGGGCGGCGCGGGGGCGCGAACGCCCGGCCCGGAGACTCTTCGCGCCCCGTTCATGCCACTTTCCCACAAGGAGCCACCATGCCGTATCCCAACCCGCAGCAGTTCGAGGAAGCCTGGGCCAAGGCGGTCTCGCGCTCGTGGTCCGACGCGTCGTACCGCCGCAGCCTGGTCGCGGACCCGGCGCAGGCGCTGGACGCGCTGGGCGTGCAGGTGCCCAGCGACATCAGCCTGAAGGTGGGCGAGGGCGCCAAGAACATCGCGGTGGTGCTGCCGCTTCCGGCGGCGCCGCCCCAGGCCGCCGAGGGCAAGCTGGCCGCCAGCGACGACGTGTCGGTGACGGTGAGCAGCAGCTGCTGCTGCAGCTGCTGAGCACCCCCGTCCCGGAGCGCGGCGGGCCTCC
>DASSME010000425.1:0-2282 GCA_035689035.1 Longimicrobium sp.
GCCGAGGGCGGCGCCGACGCGGCGTCCGAGGGTGGCGATGCATCCGGCGGCGCGTCCGGGTCCGAAGGCGGACCGGGTGGCGGGGGTGGACCCGCGGCAGGGCCGGGCGACGCAGGGGTTCGTGACGCCGGCACGGGGGGCGGAGGTGGCGGGGAGGTGCCGGTGACTGAGTGAAATTCCTGGAGGATGAATGAAGCTTCGTGTTTGGAATAGATTCGCGTCCGCCGCGGCGGTCATGGGCGGCGTGGCGCTGCTGGCGGCGTTCGCGCCGGCGCAGGACGGCTCGCGCGCGCGGCTCCCGTTCGCGGTGGGCGAGCGCGCCGACTACCAGGTCAAGCTGGGCGTGGTGAGCGTGGGGAGCGGCTTCGTGGAGGTGGTGGGCACCGAGATGGTGGGCGGCGCGCACACCATGCACGCCCGCATGCAGGTGTCCGGCAGCCTGGGGATCGCGCGGGTGGACGACCGCTACGAGAGCTGGATCGACACCCAGGGCCTCTTTTCGCGGCGGTTCATCCAGAACATCCACGAGGTGCGCTACCGCCGCAGCCGGACCTACGAGTTCGACCCGGCGCGCCGCACCTACCGCCGGCTGGACAAGGACGAGACCGGCACCATCGCCAGCGACCGTCCGCTCGACGACCTGAGCTTCATGTACTACGCCCGCACCCTGCCGCTGGAGGTGGGCGACGTGTACACGCTCAACCGCTACTTCAAGGAGAGCGGCAACCCCGTGGTCCTTCGCGTGATCCGCAAGGAGACCGTGGAGGTGCCGGCCGGCCGCTTCCGCACCATCGTGGTGCAGCCGGTGATCCAGACCAACGGGCTGTTCGGCGAGGGCGGCCGCGCGGAGATCTACTTCAGCGACGACGACCGCCGCATCCCCGTGCTGATCAAGAGCCGCGTGCCGGTGGTGGGCTCGCTGACCATGGCGCTGCGCGGCTACCGCGCGGGGTCGTGACCCCCTCTTCCATCCTCGTCTGACCCCACGTGAACGACGACGACGGCCGTCCGAGCGGGTCCGCCGCGGGGAGCCCCCCCGAGGCGGACCTTTCGCTTGTGCGCACCCTCCCGGTGAACACCCGTCCCAACAAGGTCGTGGCCGAGCAGTTCGCCTCGCCCCCGCCGGCCCAGGCGGGGGAGCGGACGTTCGCCGCGTTCCTGTCTTCCCTCCCCCACGTCCTGCAGGCCGACGCGTTCTTGCGCGTGGTGGACGCGATCGCCGCCGCCGCCCAGGCGCGGAAGGCGGTGGTGTGGATGCTGGGCGGCCACGTGGTGAAGACGGGACTGGCGCCGCTGCTGATCGACCTGATGCGGCGCGGGGCGGCCACGCACCTCGCGTCGAACGGATCGGCGGGGATCCACGACTACGAGATGGCGCGCTGGGGCGGGACGAGCGAGGACGTGGAGGCCGGGCTGGCCGACGGCTCGTTCGGGATGGCCGACGAGACCGGCCGCGACATGAACGCCGCCTTCGAGCGCGGGATGCGCGAGGGTTGGGGGATGGGCGAGAGCCTGGCGCGCGACCTGGACCTGCGCGCGGACCTGGCCTATCCGGAGCTGTCGCTGCTGCTGCAGAGCCGCCGGCTGGGCGTGCCGTACACGCTGCACCCCGCCTTGGGTGCCGAGATCATCCATCAGCACCCGGCGGCCAACGGCGCGGCGATCGGCGACACCGGCCACCGCGACTTCCGCCGCCTGGCCGCCGCGCTGCCGGGGCTGGACGACGGCGGCGTGGTGATCAACTTCGGCAGCGCGGTGGTGATGCCCGAGGTCTTCCTGAAGGCGCTCACCGTCGCCCGCAACCTGCACGACGGCGCCCCCCGCGCCTTCACCGCGGTGGACTTCGACATGCAGCGCCACTACCGCACCCGCGTCAACGTGGTCGAGCGCCCGACGCGCACCGGCGGCGGCCGCGGCTACCACATCACCGGCCACCACGAGCTCATGCTCCCGCTGCTGGCGTGGGCGCTCGCGGAGCGGCTGGAGTAGGCTCCCTCCCCCGGCTCGCCGGGCTCGCCACCCCCTCCCATCCCGATCTCACGAGCAAGCCGCGGCCTCGCAGCCCCCTCCGGCCGGCTCAGGCCGTCCACCTCCCCCGTACCGGGAGAGGTTACGAACCAGGCATTCACGCGGATTTACCGGCATCGCCGCGGGCTTCTCCGGCAACCTCTCCCGGTACGGGGGAGGTGCGAGCCTGAGAGAGCGGAGGGGGCGCCGGCCGCGCTATCGCGCCGATGCCACCCTCACCTCTCGCCCGAAACCGCCGGCCCCCGCGTCTCCAG
>DASSME010000426.1:0-28745 GCA_035689035.1 Longimicrobium sp.
TTGTATGATGGACTGTGCATTCTGCACCCACCCGCCGCCTCGCCATCCTGAGGCTGACCACGCACTCGCCGCGGCATGAGCAAGCGGTCGCAAGCCGAAGGATCTGTGGCCGGTCGGGGCGGAAAAACCAGCGGTAGCGCACCGTCGGTCACAGATCCTTCGCGCTGCGGCCATCGGGACATCGGTGGCGGAGGCGTGGTCGCGCTCAGGATGATGAGCCATGGGGGACCGGCTCGAATGCGCAGTCCGATCATACAAGCCGGTATCAGTCGGCCGGTTCGTAGCGGCGGAGGCTCTGCATCAGCGAGCTCTCGGTGGGGACGGCGCCGGGGAGGGCCGCGAGGTGGGCGCGGACGGCTTCGAGGAGCGCGGGGTCGGCGGCGTGCACCTCCCACACGGCGCCGTCCATGCACGAAAAGTGGAGCGCGACCTCGCGCTCGATCAGGTCGTGGGCCTCTTCGGCCGATTCGGCGGCCCAGTAGCCGTCCACGAACCCGGCCAGGGCGTCCGCCGGCCGGCGCAGGGCGAAGAAGTCGGCCCAGTCGTCGAGGAGCGAGCCCGCGACGGCCTGCAGCCACGCGCCTTCCACCAGCATCCAGTCGTCGCGCTCGTCCAGCACCAGCGCGTCCAGCGCGCGGGGCTCGGGCCCGGTCCACTCGTCGGGGACGCGGTAGATGGCCGGCTCGGCGTGCAGCACCCAGCGCCAGCGCGGAAAGAGCGGGAGCAGCGGCGCGAACCAGCGGGCGAAGTCGCTGGTGCCCACCGAGACGAAGGTGGCGCCGGAGCCCGCCGTGGCGTCGCCCGCGGCGTGAAGGGCCGCGGTGTCGGGCGGGCGGGCGATGCGCAGGCCGTTCATGGCGGGCAGCTCCGGCGCGCGGGGGTGCGGGTCGGGGTGCTCATGGCAGGGGAGTGCGGGTGGACCGGTCCGGGGGAGGATGCGGAGAAGATAGGCGCGGCGGTGGCGGCCGGGAAGATCGGCGGCGTGGGTGCGGCGGGTCGCGAGGTGCCGCGCCTCTTCCCGATCCCCAGCCCGTACCACCGCGGCGGCGGCGGCCGGCTCACCCGCGTGGACGTGCCCGCCCCGTCGCTGCAGCGGGTCGAGCGGGCGCCACGCGCCGGAGGCAATCGTCGGCGCCACGGGATGAAACCCATGTTCCTCGCGCCCCGTACGCGGAGATGGTCTCACCTTCACGCCCGTCCCCCCCGCCGCCCTCTCCAGAACGATGCACCTCGCCATTCGAGGCGTCTCCAAGACGTACACCAACGGGGTGCGCGCGCTGCGCGACGTCACCCTCGACATCCCACGCGGGATGTACGGCCTTCTCGGCCCCAACGGCGCCGGCAAGTCGACCCTGATGCGCACCATCGCCACGCTGCAGGAGCCGGACACCGGCAGCATCACCCTGGGCGACATCGACGTGGTGCGCGAGAAGGAGCGCGTGCGCCGTACCCTCGGCTACCTCCCCCAGGAGTTCGGCGTGTACCCGAGCGTGAGCGCGGAGCGGCTGCTCGACCACTTCGCGATCCTCGAAGGCTTCACCGAGCGGGGCGGACGCCGCCGCATCGTCGAGGCGCTGCTGCGGCAGACCAATCTCTGGGACGTTCGCCGGGAGCGGCTGGGCGGTTACTCGGGCGGCATGCGCCAGCGCTTCGGCATCGCCGTCGCCCTTCTGGGCGGCCCCTCGCTGATCATCGTCGACGAGCCCACCGCGGGGCTCGACCCCGCCGAGCGCGTGCGCTTCCTCAACCTGCTCAGCGAGATCGGCGAGCAGGCCGTCGTCATCCTTTCCACGCACATCGTGGAGGACGTCGCGGAGCTGTGCAGCCGCATGGCGATCATCGACCAGGGGGAGATCCAGCTCGAGGCCGAACCGCTGGCCGCGGTTGCCGCGCTGCGCGGGCGGGTATGGCGCCGCGTGGTGGCGAAGGCCGAGCTCCCGGACGTCGAGCGCAGCCATCGCGTGATCTGCACCAGGCTGCAGTCGGGTCGCACGCTCGTGCACGTGTACGCCGAGTCGCTCCCGGGGCCGGATTTCGAGCCCGCGGAACCGGACCTCGAGGACGTCTACTTCAGCGTGATGGCGGGCCACCTGGGCGCCCGCGCCGGGACGGCGACATTGCAGGCGGTGGCATGATGACGCTCGGTGAAGTGTTCCGCTTCGAGGTCGAGTACCGCCTGCGCCAGCCGTCGACCTGGGTGTACGCGCTCGTGCTCTTCGGGATCCCGTTCCTGATGATGCACGCGATCAACGGGAGCAGGCTGCACCTCAACGCGCCGGTGATGGTGGCGAACGCCTCGGCGACCCTGGGCGGCATCGCGATGCTCGTGACCGCGGGGATCTTCGGCGATGCCGCCGCGCGCGACGTGCAGTCGCGCATGCACGCGCTGTTCTACACGTCGCCGCTCCGCGAGGCGCACTACCTGGGCGGGCGCTTCCTCGGCGCCCTCGCGGTGAACGCGGCGCTTCTCCTGGGCGTGCCGCTCGGGCTCCTCCTTGCCTCGGTGATGCCGTACATGGAGGCGGGAAAGTTCGGACCCGTGCAGCCGGCCGCGTACCTCCAGGCGTACCTGCTGCTCCTGCTTCCGAACCTGGTGGTGATCGGCGCGTTCATGTTCGCCCTCGCGGCGCTCACCCGGAAGTCGCTCGCCACGTACCTGGGCGGCGCCGCGCTCTTCGTCCTCGGCTCCGTCGCCGGCAGGCTCAGCGACGGCCTGGCGAACCGGACGCTCTCGGCGCTCGCCGACCCGTTCGGCGCCCGCGCGGTGGCGCTGACGACGCGGTACTGGACGCCGGCCGAGAGGAACGCGCGGCTCATCGGATGGCCGGCCGTCCTGCTCGGGAACCGCGCGCTGTGGCTCGCCGTCGCGGTGGGTGTGTTCGCGCTGCTGGTCGCGCGCTTCCGGTTCGCGCACCCGCAGGGGGCGGCCCGCCGACGCGGGTGGCGGCGCCGCGAACTGGTCGACACCGCGCCGGAGCGCGTCGTCCCGATCGCGGCGGCGGAGGTGGCCGCCGCCGCGCGCTCGTTCGCGACCGCCGGGCGGGTGCGGCAGACGCTCGCCGTCGCGGCGCACGCGTGGCGCCAGATCGCCGCCACCCGCGCGTTCCTCGTGGTTCTCGCCGGCGCGCTCGTCTTCGCCTTCGCCTATGGATGGGACGTCGGCTCGGAGATCTTCGGGACGTCCACCTGGCCCGTCACGCACCTCATCGCCGGCACGGTGCTGAGCGCGGCGCTCGCGCCGGTGATGGCGCTGCTCATCGCCATCCTGGCGGGCGAGCTGGTGTGGCGCGAGCGCGACGTGGGGATGGGCGACATCGCGGCCGTCGCGCCGGTGCCGAACGGCGTGGCGCTCCTGGGGCGCTTCCTCGCGCTGGTCGCCATGCTCGTCACCCTCCAGGCGGTGCTGATGGGCGCCGGCGTGCTCCTCCAGGCGCTGCTCGGCTATCACCGCTACGAGCCCGGCGTGTACCTCGAGCTCCTCTTCGGGATCAAGCTGGTCGACTACGTCCTCCTGGGCGCGCTGGCGATGGCGGTGCACGTCGTGGTGAACCAGAAGTACCTCGGGCACCTGATCGTCATGCTCTACTTCGCGTCGACGGTCGCCTCGGAGCTGATCGGCCTGCGCCACCACCTGCTCGTCTACGGCTCGGACCCGGGGTGGGTGTGGTCCGACCTGAACGGGCTCACCCCGTTCATCGCGGGGTTCGTATGGTTCAAGCTGTACTGGGCGGCGTGGGCGCTCCTGCTGACCGTGGTGGCGAGCCTCTTCTGGGTGCGCGGGCGGGAGGGCGGCCCGCGCGCGCGGCTGGCGCTCGCCGGCCAGCGCTTTCGCCGCCCGGCCCGGGTCGCCGCCGCGAGCGCGGCCACGCTCATCGCCTCGCTGGGCGGCTTCGTCTTCTACAACACGAACGTTCTCAACGACTACCCCGATCCGGACCGGATCGCGGCACGCAGCGCCGAATACGAGCGGCGATACAAGCGCTTCGAGGACGCGCCGCGGCCGAGCCTGGTCGCCGCGCGGCTGCGCGTCGAGCTGTACCCGGCCGACCGCGCGGCCGAGATCGGCGGCACGTTCCGGCTCGTGAACCGTACCGCGCAGCCGATCGACTCGCTGCACGTGCTGCCGAGCCCCGACGTGGAGACGCGCGCGCTGCGCTTCGACCGCGCGGCGCGTCTCGTGGCCGACGACCGCGCGCTGAACTACCGCATCTACGCGCTCGACCGCCCGCTCGCGCCGGGGGACTCGCTTTCGATGAGCTTCCAGGTGGCGTCGCACCCGCGCGGGTTCCGCAACGCGGGGGCGCCGACGGAAGTCACGCCCAACGGGGCGTATCTGGACCGGCGCTGGCTCCCGGCGCTCGGCTACCAGGCCAGGCGCGAGCTGGTGGACGAGCGCGAGCGGCGCGCGCACGGCCTTCCGCCGCGCCCACTCCCGCCGACCGCCGGAGACGTGGAGGCGCGCGAGGCCGGGCCGGGCGCGCGTGACGTGGAGCTGGTGGACGTGGAGACGGTGATCGGCACGGACGCGCGCCAGATCGCGGTGACGTCGGGCATGCTCGTGCGCGAGTGGCGCAAGCATGGACGACGCTACTTCCAGTACCGCACCGGGGCGCCGGAGCGCTACGGCGGCGCGCTTTTCTCCGCGGAGTACGCGGTGCGCGAGGCGAGCTGGAACGGCGTCCGGCTGCGCGTCTACTACCATCCCGCGCACGACGTCAACGTGGACCGGATGCTCCGGAGCATGCAGGCGTCGCTCGCGTACTACTCGGCGCACTTCGGGCCCTATCAGTACCGCGAGCTGAGCGTCGCCGAGTTCCCGCGCTACGCGCCGTTCGCCCGGGCGCACCCGCACCTGATCGCCTTCTCCGAGGGGAGCGCGTTCCTCACCCGCGTCGATTCCGGAGACGTGGATCGCCCCTTCTTCGTCGTCGCACACGAGACCGCGCACCAGTGGTGGGGTGGACAGGTGATCCCGGCGCCGGCGGCGGGGGCGGCGCTCGTCAACGAGACGCTGTCGCAGTACAGCGCGATGATGGTGTTCGAGACGACGTACGGCCCCGAGATGGCGCGGCGCTTCTACGCCTACAACATGGACGAGTACCTTCGCGGCCGGAGCGTCTACACCAACCGCGAGGTCCCGCTGCTCGACGTCGTGGACCAGAGATACGTGTACTACTTCAAGGGTGCCGTGGCGATGTACACCCTGCGCGAACGCCTGGGCGCCGACGCGGTGAACGGCGCGTTGCGGCGGTTCCGCGAGAAGTTCGCCGGGCCCGATGCGCCCCCGCCAACGTCGCGCGCTCTCTACGCGGAGCTCCAGGCCGTCACCCCCGACTCGCTGCGGCCGCTGCTCTCGGACCTGTTCGAGCACATCACGCTCTGGAACGTGCGCAGCGACTCGGCGCGCGCCGACCCCGTGGGTGGGGGTGCCTACCGGGTGACGTTGTTCGTCGATGCGGCGAAGGCACGCGCGGACAGCATCGGGAACCAGGCGCCGGTGGAGATGAACGACCTGGTCGAGATCGGCGTCTTCGCCGGGCCGCCGCGGGGCGGATCGCCGGGGGAAGCGCTGTATCGGAAGCAGCACCGCATCCGGGCCGGCAAGCAGACGATCGTGATCACCGTGCCACGCCTGCCCACGCGCGCCGGCATCGACCCGTACCACACCCTCATCGAGCGGGAGCGCGACGACAACCTCGCCGAGATCGCAGGCGGACCCGGATCCGGAAATTGAGTGGCCTTACCCGCCCTGCTTCCCCGGGTCTAATACCGTTTGTGCGAAATGACGGTGCATTCTGCACCCACCCGCCGCCTGGTCATCCTGAGCACTGAGGCTGACCACGGACTCGCCGCGGCATGAGCGAGCGGTCGCAAGCCGAAGGATCTGTGGCCGGTCGGGGCAGAAAAACCAGCGGTAGCGCACCGTCGGTCACAGATCCTTCGCGCTGCGGCCATCGGGACATCCGCGGCGGTGGCGTGGTCGCGCTCAGGATGACGAGCCACGGGGGACCGGCTCGAATGCGCAATCGATCGTACAAGCGGTATGACGGAGGAACGGAGAACTGCAAGTAAGTTCTCCGTTCCTCCGTTCTACTGTGAGGCCCCAGTCGTTGTCGATCGTTGAAGATTCAGCCGGACCGGGCATCAGCCCTGAAGGCCGCGCCCGCGCCAGGGCTCGTTCGCGTCCAGGCAGTCCATCAGCTCGATGTAGACGCGGCGGGCGGCCTCGGTGAAGTCTTCGTCGCTGGCGTGCTCGCAGGGCGCCAGCGCGGAGCGGATGCACTCGCTCAGCGAGCCGCGGTCGATCACGGCGCCGACCAGCTCCAGGTACGGCGCCTCGTCCTTGCGCGCGCCCCTGCGCGCCAGCTCCAGCAGGTGGCGCAGCACGGCGCGCACGTCGGTGCGGCCGGTCTCGTCGCGGTCGAGCGCGAAGTGCGGGGCGGCGACCAGCGCGGCGCTCCCCTCGCGGATCGTTTCGCGGAAGTCTTCCACCAGCAGCTCGTGGGGGGGCGGGTCGAGCTTCCCGGCCAGCACGCGTTTCGTGAGCTCCTTGAGCGCGGCGCGGACGAAGGCGGCGATGGCGGCGTCCATCTTCACGCACTCCTGGGTGTCCAGGACGCGAAGCTCCATCGCCTTGCGGCTGAACTTGAAGACGGCGCCGCGCGCGTTGAAGAACTCGTGGCGGATCGCCGACGCGTCGTGCGGCAGCCGGTCGAGCGCGGCGTACATCCGGCCCAGGATCTTGCGCCGGTAGTCGGCGAAGCTGTCCACGTACTCGGGGACGAGCTGGCCGCAGCTTTCGGGGATGCGCGACTGGTGCTCCAGGATCCACGCCAGCCGCGAGTCGGCGTAGGGGGTCAGGTCGCCGTCGTGCATCGGCGTGCTGGCGGCGATGGCGGGAAGGTAGGGGATCAGCAGCGCGGCCGCGGTGTGCATGGCCAGCGTCTCGCGCTCGTCGCCGAAGGGGAGGTTCAGGTGGCTGGCCTGCACGTTCATCCAGCCGTGGCTGTAGACGTCGAAGAGCCGCTGGTAGGTGCCGTAGACGCGCCCGCCGCTGCGCGACCAGAGCCTCCCCTTCTTCGGGTCGAACCAGGGGTGCATCCCGGTGGGCATCAGCCGCGCGTCGAACTCGTCGCGCAGGACGGCGCCGAAGCGCTGCACGCCCTCGTAGAGCAGCTCCTCGGCCTCGCGCAGCGAGCGGACGGGCGCCTCGGTCTTCACCTCGAACACGTGGTCGGCGATCTCGTTGCTGAAGCCGAGCGCGCCCAGGTGCACGTCGCTGGTGCCGCGCCCCGCCAGGATGCGGAACGCGGGCTCCACCAGCGAGACCACGTTCAGGTCGCGGTCCACGGTGGGGTACTCCAGCTCCATCCCCGCCACGCTGAAGGCGCGGTATCCCTTCTCGCCGTTCCCGGATGTCTTCGCGCGCACCGGCGCGCGGATCGACTGCAGCGCCGGCTCGGGCGCGGCGGCCACCCGCACGTCGGCCGGGGCGGCGCCCTCCTCGATGCGGAGGACGAAGAACTCCACCAGGTCCTCGTAGACCACGTTGCCGTCGGCCGCGTCTTCGTATCCCACGTCGATGTTGGGGTTGTCGTTGATCTCGATCACCACCGGCCCGCGCGGCGTCTCCTTGATGTCCACCCCGTACAGCCCGTCGCCGATCAGCGCCGCCGCGCGGAGCGCCACGCCGACCACGTCGGCCGGCGCGTCTTCGCGGCGGACGGCTTCCACGCGGCCGTAGCGCTCGGTGCCCTTCACCTCGGTGCGGATCTGCCAGTGCCCGCGCGCCATGTAGTAGCGCGCGGCGAAGAGCAGGCGCCCGCCCAGCACGGTGATGCGCCAGTCGAAGTCGGTGGGGAGGAACTCCTGCGCGATGATCAGCGGCGACTTGCGCAGCATCTCGCGGGTGCGCGAGCGGAACTCGTCGCGCGACGAGATCTTGTGCACGGCGGCGCTGAAGGAGCCGTCGGGGAGCTTGACCACGAAGGGAAGGCCCAGCTCCTCGGCCTGCTTCCACGCGGTGTGCTGGGTGATGATCTGGGTGCGCGGCGTGGAGATCCGCTCGCGGCGCAGCAGCTCTTCGAGAAAGACCTTGTTGCCGCAGCGGATGATGGACTGCGGGTCGTCGACCACCGGCATGTCGAGCGCCTCGGCGCGCAGCGCGAACTGGAACGCCGGCTCGCTGACGCCGGTGAGCGCGCGGATGAAGAGCGCGTCGTACTCGGGGAGCTTGCGCAGGTCGTTCACCCCGATGCGGTGCACGTGCACGTTCATCCGCCCCGCCACGCGCTCCAGCCGGTCGATGGTCTCGGGGCTCGAGGGGGCGAACGGGTCGCCGGGGGTGACCAGGACGGCGATGGAGGCGCGCACCGTCTCGCGCGGGGCCTCGCGCCCGCGGCGGACCACGCGCTCGGGCTCCAGCGCGCGCGCCAGCTCGGCGCGCTCCCCGGCGGAAAGGTGGTGCGGCGGCACGGCGGCCACCTGCGTCACCTTCCACTCGTCGTCCTCGTCCACCAGCTGCAGGCGCAGGACGGGCGCGGGCCATTCGCGGTACACGGCCAGCGCCGCGCGGTGGAAGCGCGGGTCGGCGCAGGTGCCCATGAACACCAGCGTTTCCACGAACTCGTGCGCTTCGGCCGGGCGGCACCCGCGCTCCCCCTCGTCGTCCGCGCGGACGAGCGGGAGGGGGAAGGCGTGCGGCGGCTCCTCGTCCGTCTCGTCGGCGGCCGGGGCGGGCGCGTCGGGGTGCGGCAGGTCCAGCTCGCGGCGGCGGACGCGCATCTCGGCGGCGTCGACCGTGGCGACGCCGGCCTCCTGCAGCGCGCGGAAGCGCCCGTACGGCTCCTGCAGCCCGGTGCTGGTCTCCACCGTGGGGATCACCTGCTGGCCGCGGGCGCTGGCCAGGAGCGACACGTAGTAGCCGCGGCTGCGGTAGCGGGTGCTGCGGCAGAGGTTGACCACCACCGCGCGCGGATCGCCCAGCTCGCCGCCGCCCTCCAGGTAGCGGTCGGCGTCCACCACCACCCCGGCCGGAAGGCCGGCGGCGTCGCGCGGATCGGAGATGACCACCAGGACGCGCCTGCGGCTCACGCGGCCTCCGTGGCGGGCCACACTTCCAGCAGCACGGCGTCGTAGGTCACGTCGCCCAGCAGGATGGCGTTGATCAGCCGGTTGGCGTCCACCGTCTGCGGGCCGCCGTCCATCCCCGGGTGCTCGAACGGGTCGAGCACGCACAGGCGCCGGCCGTAGTTGTCGTAGCCGCTGATCACCACGAAGTGGCCGGTCGGCTCGCCGCGCACGTCATCGTCCACCAGCTTCTCGAGCATGTCGTCCCACCGCTCGCGGGCGGTGCGGTAAAGGTAGGTGGCGCTCAGCCCGGCAAGGATCGGGTGGTCGCGGTCGATGATCCCCTTCATCAGCGCCGGCGTGAGCTCGTCGAACGAGAGCTCGCCCCCCATCTCCAGGAAGCGGATGTACGCCCGCGCCGCCCGCAGCCGCTGCGAATCGGTGGTGAGGTACGGGAAGCGGACGTGGATCTTCTCGCGCAGCTCGTTCGCCGGGAGGTTGAACCAGGTGGGGTCGAAGATGCGCAGGTCGTACGAGTAGATGCGCGCGCGGAAGCCACGCTTGAGCGCGCTGATCCCCAGGAACACGGCCAGCGTGCCCCCGTCCTCGTTGCGCTCGAGCGACGCGACCAGGTCGTCGAGCTCCACCTGGTGCCCGTAGAAGGAGTAGACCTTGCGCAGGCAGGTGGGCCCGCAGGTCACGTCGTCGGGCTGCACGAAGCGCTGCACGCGCAGCTCGTGCGCCTTGCGCCCCTGCTGATCGGTGCGGTCGTCTCCCGCCGCCGCCGTCGCTGCCGAAATCATGGCTGTCTCCCTGACCGTCTGCATGAGCGTGCGGTGCAAGCAACGGACATACCACGGGGGCCGGCCCCCCGCCGGCGGGATCCGACCTCACCCTGGCGCCGCGGGCCCTCACCCTGGCTTCCTGGCGCGACTGCGTCGCGTCCAGAAGCCTGTCCCTCTCCCAAAAACAGCCTGGGAGAGGGACCCGGGGGCGCTGCGCGCGGCTGCTCCGAGAGACGCTGCATGAAGGTCGTTTACGTTTCGTTTGTTGCGTTTTGTTCTGGATGTGATCAGGATCGTCTGGACGACAGGAGAGCCCATGACCGCCACGTTGAGACACGAAGGCGCGCTGGTGGACGTGCTGGACCTGACCGGGTCCGGAGTCACGGCCGCCTCGGCCGCCCGCAGCCTTGCCGCCATCGACCACATCCCCGAGGGAGCGCCGATCACGCTCACCTCGCCAGGTGCCCCGGAGGTTCCGCTCCCGTCGCCGCTGGCTCCCTTCATCGCGGCGGTGCTGCGGGAGCTGGCGCAGGGCCATGCCGTGGCGGTGGTGAGCACCGCGGAAGAGATCTCCACCGGCGCGGCGGCCGAACTCCTGGGGGTCTCACGCCCGCACGTGGCAAAGCTGGTCGACACCGGCGTGCTGCCGGGCCGCAAGGTGAACCGCCACCGGCGCGTGCGCCTTTCCGACGTGATGGCGTTCAAACGCAGGATGGAGAGGCGCCACCGCCTGCTGGACGAGCTCGCCGAGGTGTCGGAGGAGCTCGGGTTGTACGACCTTCCCCTCGAGCGTTGAGACGCGCTCGTCGCCTCGGGCCTCCCCCTGGCCGCTGATCGGCTGGCTCACCCGGCGTGAAAGAGCCGCCTCCCGCGCCGATACGCGGGAGACGGCTCCGGTTTTCCGGCAGGCGGGCGCTCACGCACCGCAGCCGGCGCTCACCAGCTTCCGCACCGTCGTGCCGCGCAGGCGGTAGACGGTGCTCCACTCGCCCTCGTAGTAGCGGCCGCGCGTCACCAGCTCCATCGCGCCGTCGCCGTCCAGGTCGTACACCCCGGCGATGGTGAACTGGTTGGGCGTGGTTTCGCCGGCGGCGCGGGGGTGATACTCCTCCTCCACCATGAGGGTGCGCACCGTCCCCGCCACCAGCCTGCGCACGAAGACGATGCCGTAGTCGCCCGCGCCCACGTGGAAGGTGCCGTCGGCGGTCTGCCGGTGCGCCGAGACGATCACCTCCTCGGTGCCGTCGCCGTCCAGGTCCACGCGCACGGCGCCGGTCACGCGCGGGTCCGGGTCGCGGATGCCGTGGCGGAGGAGGATCTGGCGCACCGCGTCACGGTACCCGTCCGCCGCGGCCTGGCTGAGCCGGATCACGCGCCGCGGAACCACGTTCCACGCGGCGTCGATGGCGATCTCGCCGCCCGCCCGCTCGGGCGACAGCTCCACGCCGAACGTCTCGGGGCAGGGAACGTCGAGCGACTCGGCGCGCGAGCCCGTCGAAACCCCCAGCTCGGACGCGGGGCCGAACACGCGGTAGCGCCGCCCCGCGCGCACCTGCCGGGCGATTGCCTGGCCGTCACGCCAGACGCCGTTCACCGGCGCGCCCAGGACCCACTTTCCCTGCACGTCCAGCACGGGGTGGATCGTCTGCGCCGCGGCGGCGGCGGGCAGAGCGGCGGCCAGGGCGATGGACAGCAGCGTCGAGCGGGTGCGGAGGTGCATCGGCATCGGTTCACCTTCGGCGTGAGAAACGAAAGCGGCCCGGACCCCGCCAGCGCGGCGGGACCCGGGCCGTCTGCGGTGCGGCCGCGGATCAGGAGGTGGGCGTCGGCTTCGCCGGCCGGGACTTGATGTACATCCAGACGGCGCGCATCTCGTCGTCGGTCATCTGGCCGGTGAGCGCCCAGGGCATGGGGACGCGGATCGCCTGGCCGTTGGGGCGCACGCCGGTGCGCATGGCGTGGAAGAAGTGCGCCTCGGTCCAGTCCTTCAGCTCGCCGGCCGGGGTGAGGTTGGCGGCGGGCGGCATCCCCGGGCCCTCGCCCTCGGCGGCGCCGGCCAGGTCGGGCCCGTGGCAGCCGCGGCACCCGCCGATGGTGGCCAGGTACTCCCCGTACTCCACCGTCACCCCCGCCGGCACCGGCGCGGGGCGGGCCGCGCGGTGGTCCATCCGCTCGGCGGGGAAGAGCGGGAGCTTGCCGGCCACGTACAGCGCGCGGCCCAGGGTGCGGATGGTGGTCTGGGGCAGCTCGCGGTCCACCGGCGGCACGGTGCGCAGGTACGCGATCAGCGCCTGCAGGTCGGCGTCGCTCATCGCGTTGTAGTCGCTCGAGGGCATCACGGCCAGCGCGCGTCCGTCGGCGTCGATGCCGTGGCGGATCGCCCGCTCCAGCTGGCCGTCGCTGTAGCGCGCCAGCACGCCGCCGCGCCCGGTGGTGATGTTGCTGGCGATCACGGTGCCCAGCGGCCCCGCGTCGATGAACACCTTGCCGCCCAGGTCGCTGCCGTGGCAGTCCACGCACTTGCCGATGGCGGTGGCCAGGTGCCTTCCGCGCTCCAGGGCGGCCGGGCCGGTGGCCGCGTGGAGCGGCGAGACCGCCACCTCGTCATACGCGTGGCGAAAGCGGACCTCGCTGGCCGCGTACACCACCAGGACTCCAAGCACCAGCGCCAGCACGATCGACCCCAGGCCGATGCCGGTGCGCTTCTGCCACTTCTTCATCAGTGGGAACTCCAACGGGGAAGGAACGAAACGGGCACGGCCGCGGGGTACGGCCGGCGGAGGGATCGGGTTTCAGCGGGGAATGCCGCGCGGGCGGGGAGATGCTCCATCGACCCCTGTGAACGGGGTGCCCGGCGGCAGAGTAAGGGTAGGTGCCCCACACCGCTCCGTCAAGGATTCCGGATGGGCGGATCTTCAGTCTCCGTCCCCACTTGCGCCCATTCCGCGCCGCCACATGGCGCGCGGTGGAGGGTGATCCGGGGTACGTGCGACGGTGCGGGGGAGACGCCGGAACCGCGGCCGGCCGGCCGGCGCGGGGGGTGGGGAAACCCTCACCCCGCCGTGGCGCCGCCGCAGCTGGAGCCGGCGCCGGCGGTGCAGCCGAAGCAGTGCGGGCCCAGCACGATCTCGCGGCGGTTCAGCGCGTCCAGGTCGAAGTCGAAGACGGTGCGGGGGGCGCGGGGATGGACGGGGAGCTCCAGCATCTGGTTGAAGTCGCAGTCGTACAGCGCGCCGTCCCAGCCGACGGAGAGGGTGTTGCGGCACATCACGCCCGCGGCGGCGGCGGGGTTGAAGGCGGCGGCGAGCCGTTCGAGGTACTCGTGCACCTGCCCGGTTTCCTGCAGGAACTCCAGGAAGCGGGAGATCGGCATGTTGGTGATGGTGTACAGCGCGTTGAACTCGATGCCGTGCGCGCGCAGCATCTGGCGCTTCCAGTCGGCCTCGAGCGCCTTCTGGCTGCCGGGGAGGAAGGTGCCCACCGGGTTGGTGACCAGGTCCAGCACCAGCCCGGTGCCCGGCTTGCCGTAGCCCAGCGCGTTCAGCCGCCGCAGGGCCGTGATGCTCTCCTCGAACACCCCCTCGCCCCGCTGGGTGTCGGTGCCCTTCTGCCGGTAGTGCGGCAGGCTGGCCACCACGTGCACCCCGTGCTCGGCGAAGAACTCGGGGAGGTACGCATAGTTGGGGAGCAGGGTGATGGTCAGGTTGCAGCGGTCCATCACGTGCTTTCCCGCCGCCCGCGCACGCGTGACGATCTCGCGCCACCGCTTGTGCAGCTCGGGCGCGCCGCCGGTGATGTCCACCGTGGGGATATCGGTGCTCTCGATGATGTCCAGGCAGCGCTCCACCACCGCGTCGGGCATCATCTCGGTGCGGTCGGGGCCGGCGTCCACGTGGCAGTGGCGGCAGGTCTGGTTGCACTTCCGGCCGACGTTGAGCTGGAGGATCTCGATCCCCGTGGCGCTCAGCGGCAGCAGCCCCGCCCCCTCCAGCGCATCCTCGAAGCTCCGCCCCAGCGGCGCGCGCCCGAGCGCCGCCCGCTGCTCGGCGGCGGACGCGAGCGGCGAGTGGCGCTTCTGCAGCGTGGGGAGGACGCGGTGGATCGTTGCGGTCATCGGGTGCTGAGTGCTGGGTGCTGGGTGCTGGGTGCTGGGTGCGATGGAGGGTGGCGCGCGCCGAGGCGCCGGAGCCCTCACCCTGGCGAACGGGGCGCCGCCGCCGGCCCGCAGGGAAGCGCCGGAGCGCGCGCTACATCCCCAGCTTCTCGGCGTGGTTGCGCATCTGGATGCCGTGGACGAGTGAGGCGCCGCCGCGGATGGCGGCGGCCACGTGCACGGCCTCGGTCATCTGCTCGGTGTCGGCGCCCTTGGCCAGGCAGTCGCCGCTGTACGCGTCGATGCAGTACGGGCACTGCACCGCGTGGGCCACCGCCAGCGCGATCAGGCTCTTCTCCCGCTCGGTCAGCGCGCCCTCGGCGAAGACGGCGTTGTACCAGGCGAAGAACTTCTCGGCCAGCTCCGGCGCATCCTTGCCGATCTCGCCGAAGCGGGGCAGGTCGTGCGAATCGTAGTAGTGCGTGTGCATCCAGGTCTTCCGTGGGTAACCTCGCCCCCGGCCAGCGACGGCAGGGGGCGAATGAATTCGCTGCAACAACTACACGAAGTCCGCCCTCGCGCCGCCTTCGCGACTACCAGCGCCGGTGTGGACGAGAGTTCGGCGCGGGGAGCGTGCTTCGTCGTCCAACTCGGCACTCAGCACCCAGCACTCAGCACTCCGCACTCAGCACTCCGCACTCCCCCTCACTGCGCTCCCGCCACCCGGTCCTTGTTGTCCGCCTTCAGCCGCGCGACGTACTTGCGGATGCGGGCGGCGTTGGCGCCCACGTCGCTGCGGCCCACGCGGCTCACGCTGCGGATGTCCACGCGCGAGATCCCCGAGGCGGGGGTCACCCGGATCGCCACGTCGTCCTTGAAGCCGAACCAGCCGGTCACGGCCACCGCCTCCACCGTGCGCGCGTCGCGGTTGGCGTCGATGTCCTGCCATCCCATCTCCTGCGCGGTCTTGAGCGCGGCGGCGTAGGCCTGGTCGGGGCTCATCGCCAGCATCACCGGCTGGATGTCGGGATAGGCCTTCAACTGCTGCGCGGCGATGCGGTCGCCCTCGTAGGCCGCGGTGTTCAGGTGCTCGCTGCTGGTGTCGCGCAGCGCGCGGCTCTGCACCAGCTCGGGCGGGTTCACCCAGTTGGTGGTGATGTCGTGGATCGGCGGAACGCCCTGAGCCTTGTGGCGAAAGCCCCACGGGATCCCGAACGCCACCAGCCCCAGCAGCACCGCCGCGATCCCCATCGCCAGCGTCCCGCGTCCCGCCCGGCGGCGCGCCACCAGCATCGCGACGATGGCGAGGACGATGGCGGCGAGGCCCAGGTACGCGCCCCACTTGAACAGCGTGCGCAGGCCGGTGATGAAGGTCCACCACCCCATCTTCGTCCCCGGCCCGGCCAGGACCACCATGGCCGCGCCGATCACCCCGAGGAGCAGCGCGAGGATGGCCAGCGGGCGCCCGGGGCCGGGGCCCGGGCGGGGGGCGGGGATTTCGTCGCTCATGCGGCGGCTCCGGTTGGTCGGTTGCGGATCTTCTTCCAGGCGATCGGCGCCAGCGCCAGCACGCCGAGCAGCGCCAGCGCGATCAGGGTCTCGCGGTCGAACAGGTCGCGGCCGTTCTCCAGCGTGGCCAGCCGCCGCCCCAGGTTGCAGAACACGAACGCCCCGGGGATGATGCCGATGAAGGTGGCCGCCATGAAGGTGCGCGGCTTCACCGGCGTGAACGCGGGGACCAGGTTCACCGCCCAGAACGGAAAGAGCGGCACCAGGCGCAGGAACAGCAGGTAGCTGAACGCGTTCTCCTCGAACCCGCGCGCCAGCTTGCGCATCCGCGGGCCCATCCGCCGGCGCGCGGCGTCGGCGAAGAGGTAGCGCGCGCCCAGGAACGCCAGCGTGCTCCCGATGGTGGCGGCCACCACCACCACCGCCGTCCCCACCCACGCGCCCAGCAGGAAGCCGGCGGCCAGGGAAAGGAGCGTGGCCTCGGGAAGGCTGAGCGCCGTCAGCACCAGGTAGCCCACGGCCACCGCCAGCACCATGGCCGCGTAGTGCCGCTGCGTGAAGTCCAGCAGCCGCGCGCGGTTGGCCTTCAGGGCGCCGAAGTCGAGCCAGTGGTGGCCGCCCAGCGCGAAGAACGCCACGACCCCGCCCACGAACACCGCGAGCAGCGCCGTCTTCTTCCAGCTCCACCCGCCGCTCCGCCCCGCCGCGCCGTCGTCATCCCCCGGCGCCGCGCCGGGGGATGACGCGGCTTGGTCCGTCTCGCCGGCCGCGAGGGCGCGGGGGTCGCTCACGCGGGTGCCCCGTCGCGCGGGCGCACGTCGCGGAAGCGCAGCCCCCCGGGCGCGGACGCCGGCTCGGCGGGCGGAGCCGGCGTGGAGGGCGCGTCATGCGTGCCGCCGCCGCGCTGGACCGAATCGGCGCGCAGCAGGTCGAACATCTTGCCGCCCAGGCTGCTGAGCTCCTTCACGCTGGCGGCCACGCTCTCCAGGCTGGCCAGCTGCTGCTCGGTGGCGGCGGCGGTCTCCTCGGCCGCGGCGGCGTTCTGCTCGCTGATGTCGGTGGCGCGGGTGACGGCGCCGGAGATGGTCTCGTTCTGCTCCTGCGCGCCCTGGGTGAGCGTGGCCACCTCGGCGATCTCGGCGCGCAGCCGGGCGACCTGGGTGATGCTTTCGCGCAGCGCGGCGGCGGCGCGGTCGGCCCCCTCGGCGCCTTCGACGATGTCGGCGCGGGTGCCGGTCACGTCGTCGGCCACGCGGGCGATCTGCCCCAGCACCTGCTCGACCAGGACGCCGATGCGCTCGGCGCTGGCCGCGCTGCTCTCGGCCAGCTTGCGCACCTCGTCGGCCACCACCGCGAAGCCGCGGCCGTGCTCGCCGGCGCGGGCCGCCTCGATCGCCGCGTTCAGCGCCAGCAGGTTGGTCTGCTCGGCCACCTCGCGGATGGCGTCGCTGATGGAGCCGATCTCGCCGCCGCGCTCGCGCAGGCTGACCACCTCGCCGGCGACGGCCGAGAGGCGGCGGGCGCCGTCCTTCACGCGCGCCACCAGCATCTCCACGTCGCCGCCGGCGGCCTCGGAGCGCTGCAGCGTCTCTCCGCCCAGCCGGTCGGCGCTGGAAAGGCGGGTGGCGATCTCCTTGCTGGCCGCGCGCAGCCCGCTGATGGCGCCGGCGATGCGGCGGAAGTCCTCGGTCTGGCGCGTGGAGCCCAGGCTCACCTCCTGCACCGCGCTGGTCACGCTCTCGCCCGTCACCCGCAGCTCGGCCGCGACGGTGTCGACCTCCCTCGCCAGCGCGGTCAGCTCCTCGGCGGCCACGCGCACGCGGTCGTCCACGCGGCGCAGGTGAAGGGCCAGGGCCAGCTGCGGCTCCACCATCCCCAGGTAGCTGTGGTGCCCGTCCTCGAACGGCTCGCCGTAGCCGCGCTCCAGCCAGAGCGCCGCCTCCACCTGCCCCGAGTAGCGGAGGGGGTAGACCAGGATCGCTTCCGGCGTCTGCGCGTCGCCGCCGCGCAGCACGCGCTCGATCTGCCGGGTGTCGCCCGCGCCGGCGTCACCGCCCATCTGCACGGGAAGGCCGGCGTCGTCCAGCGCCCACACCGAGGCGGCCGCCAGGTCGAAATCCTCGCGCAGCGTCTCGGTGGCCCGCCGCGCGACTTCGTCCACGTTCCCCGAGCGCAGCAGCTCGAGCGACACCTCCTGCGCGCGCGCCCGCAAACGCCCCGCGTCGAACAGGTTGTAGCGGACGATGGCGTACGCGAAGCCGATCGGCAGCAGCACCCAGAACGCCGCGTCCACCGTCAGCCCCGGCAGCGCCTGCGCCGTCAGCCCCTCGTGCAGCCCCGGGACGCTGCGCAGCCAGCCGGGCCCCAGCCCGACCGCGATCGACGCCGCCGCCCACCCCAGCTGGCGGCGCACGCGGGGGACGCGGGTGCCGGCGATCCCCATCGCGATCAGCGCCAGCGAGCCCCAGAAGGCCACGATGTCGAGCCCGTGCTTGCGCAGCCCCACGTCCAGCGCGCGGGCCACGCCCCCGGCGCCGGTGAACGCCGCGGCGATGCTGGCCAGCGCCAGCGTCAGCGCGACGGCGTAGACCGCCGCGAACGCCTTCAGCCAGCGGTCCACCGCACGCGGGAACGCCAGCGCGGCGGCGAAGTGGAGGAGCGAGACGCCGTTCAGGAAGGCGCCCAGCGCGTAGACCGCGTACCACGCGGCGGGCTGCGGCCCGTCCGCGTTCCAGCGCGCGACACCGGGGAGGAGGAGACCCCAGCTGGCGGCGTGGATCAGGAAGGCGGGCCCGGCGGCCACGTGCTCGGCGCGCCCGAAGGCGGCCCACCCGACCATCAGGTAGACGTAGGCGATGGCGGAGTAGGCCAGCACCGAGAGCGCGCCCTCGCCGCCGGTGCCAAAGAGCGCGAGCACGGTGGAGACGACCAGCGCGAACAGCGAGAGCGCGGCCAGCGCCCTTGCGGCGCCCCGGAAGAACGGCTTCATTCGCAGGCTCCGGTTCCGCCGCGCGCCGGACGGGGGGATGGGCGCGGGCGGCGTTCCAGCGGGGTGAGATGGGTCCGCCCAATGTAGCGCGGCGGGGGTGCTCCGCAAAAGCGGCCCGGTGGAGGTACGCTCCCGGCCGCCCGACCGGATTGGATGTTCCCGCCGGGGCGATCGTTACCAGGAGCGTCGAAGGATGACCACACCCAGCAGCGAGCGCCACCACCGCGCGGCGGCCGGCCGCGGCCCCGTCCCCATCGGCGTGGTCACGGTGAGCGACAGCCGGACGGCGGAGACGGACAGCAACGGCGCCTGGCTGCGCGGGGCGATCGCCGCGGCGGGCCACGCGGACGGCGGCTACCGCGTGATCCGCGACGAGCCGGACCAGGTCGCCGCCGCGCTCGACGAACTGGTCGCGGGAGACGCGCGGATCGTGATCTTCAACGGCGGCACCGGGATCGCGCCACGCGACACGACCTACGACGTGCTGGCGCGGATGATCGAGAAGCCGCTCCCCGGCTTCGGCGAGCTCTTCCGGATGCTGAGCTGGGAGCAGGTGGGCGCGGCGGCCATGCTCTCGCGCGCCACCGCCGGGGTCTGCCGCGGCCGCGTGGTCTTCTCCCTCCCCGGCTCCCCCGCCGCCGTCAGGCTCGCCTGGGAGAAGCTGATCGCCCCCGAGATCGAGCACGTCGCGTGGCTGATCGACGGGTGACGTCCGGGGTCACGGCAGCGTCGAAAGGCGAACGGCAGGGCTCGCGCAGCGTCAGCAGGGCAGCCGGGGAACCGTGGTCGTATCCGGGTGACTCCGATGGCCCCGCGTGAGGCCGCGGTTTCTTGCCGTTTGAAACACCTGGGCCGGCCGGGCGTACCAACGAGACCTGCCCGCGGAGCGTGGCAGGCTTCCGAAACGGATGCGGCGCATACACCTTTACTGCGGGTGCACGATTTTCGCCGTACCGCGCCGGTCTGGTTTCACAGCGTTCGCAGCAACCCGTAGAGCCTGATGTACACCACTGGAATGAAGAGCCTGGCGCTGGGCGCGCTGCTCGCCGCCGGGCTGGCCGCGCCGCTCGGCGCGCAAGAGCGGCTGGCCGTGGCGCGGGCCGACACCGGCGGCGCCGGCCCCGCGCAGGAAGACGCCCGCCCGCACGGGCTGGTGACGCGCGAGGAGCTGATCGTCGACCGGCTGCGCAAGATCGGGATCCCCAACCCGGACCCCGCCCCGCGCAAGCCCGCCGACCACGCCGACAGCGTGGCCTGGATGCGCCACCGCCGCGCGGCCGACGCCGTCCCCGGCCGCAAGATCGTGGTGAGCGTGTACGACCGGCACCTGTGGCTGATCGACGGCGCCGACACCCTGCTCTCCACCAGCGTGGGCGTGGGGATGGGCGCGGTGACGGCGCCCAGCGGCCGCGTGTACGACTTCAGCACCCCGCGGGGCCTTCGGCACGTGCTGCTGAAGGAAGAGGAGCCGCTCTGGAACCCGCCCGACTGGCACTACTTCTCGCTGGGCGAGCGGGTGCGGCGCTTCCCCGCCGGCGGGCTCACGCTCGAAGACGGGCGGCGCGTGGTGCAGCGCGGCGAGTGGATCGGCTACCTGCAGAACGGCGAGTTCACGCCGATCCCGCGCGAGGAGTCGCTCTTCTTCGACGGGGTGCTGTACATCCCGCCGTTCGGCACGCAGAACCGCAAGGTGGCCGAGGTGCTGGGCCACTACAAGCTCGACACCGGCGGCGGGATCATGATCCACGGCACCAACGATCCGCTGGCCATCGGCTTCCCCGCCACCCACGGCTGCATCCGCGTGAGCGACGAGCCGCTGGCGCAGCTCTACGGCGAGGTGAAGGTCGGCACCCCGGTCTACATCTACTGACGCCGAAGCGACGGACGCTTCATCCACGGCGAGGCCCCGCGGGAGATTTTCCCCGCGGGGCCTCGTTGCGTCCGCCGGATCCTTGCTGCTCCGGTCGAACCGGACGATGTCATCCCGAAGCGCAGCGGGATGCCCGGCCGTTCGAGCGTGGCGTGATACCAGATCCTGCTGAACTGCTTCCTCACGCCGGGTCCGCAGGGTTCGCAGAAAAACCGGCAGTTCTCCGCGAACCCTGCGGACTCTGCGTGAGGCCATGGTGCACTTTCATGTGAACGGATCACGCGGATCTGGTCTGATACCGGACCGGAGCCGCGTCCGCCGGATCACCACAGGTCCAGCTGCCTGGCCGGGTAGCGGCAACCCGCATTCTCGTACGCGTCGCGAATGGCCTCGAGGAGATGGGTGCGCACCAGGTAGACCTTGCGGCGCGGCGCGGGAAAGGTGAGCACGCCCACCGCCAGCGAGCCCGCGCCCGCCGCCACCCTCGGCAGGTGCGCGGCCCACCGGGCGAGCGCCAGCCACTCCGCGGCGTTCGGCAAGGCCCCGCGCAGGAACTCACCCAGCCGGCGCTCGGAGATGTGGAGCTGGCGGGCCAGCGACCGGATCGTCGTGCGGCTCGACACCAGGTGGTGGAGGGTGGTCTCACGCAGCTCCTCCAGAATCCACGCTCTGACCAGGGTTGCACCGGTCCCGTCGTGCCGCAGCAGGTACTCGATCTGGCGCAGGTTCAGGATGAACACCGTGGCTCCTTGTCAGCAGGCGTGGCCGGGTTTACTGTCTTCGTGGGACAAATTGGACAACTGCGCAAACAGTAACCCGAATCCAATCCGCCGTCAATGGTCATCCGAGCGGCAGCGCCGGCGATCGCATCGGTTCGCGAGACCGCGAGGCTCCACGCCGACGCTCGTGGGATCCGCGCGGTGGCCAGGGAGATCGGGATCAGCGCGGGCGGGCTGAAGAACTTCCTGGAGGGAGCCACGCCGTACGCCCGCACGGCCACCGCGCTGCGCGAGTGGTACCGCTCCGGCGCCAGCGAGCAGCTTCCGCCGCGCGCGCAGGCGGCCCGGCCGCCGGTGCTGGAGGGGATCCGCGAGGACGTGCTCCGCGCGGCGCTGCGGCGCGCGGCCGAGGAGATCACCCTGCGCGCAGTGGCCGGGCAGGTGGGGATGACGCACGCCGGCCTGCAGCGCTACATCGAGGGGAAGACCCGGCCGCGCGACGCGACCCTGCGCAAGCTGCGCGCGTGGTACCTGCGCGAGGCGGGGAACTGGACCGGGACGGGCGAGGGCACCGCGCGCGCCGCGCTGGCCGTGCTGCTGGACGGGCTTCCGCCGGCCGAGCAGGACCGGGCGGCGGCGGAGATCTCCGTCCTGGTCCGCAACGCCTACGCGCGGGTGCAGATCAGCCCGCCGGAGTGGCTCGCGAAAGTGGCCTGAGCGGGCCAGGGACCACCTTTGGCGAATGGCGAACGCGGAACCGCCCCGGGGGACGAATCCCCCGGGGCGGTTCCACTGCGTCTCTCCTGAGTCCCGCGTTTCTGGATGGTCCCGGAAGGAGACCGGTCCGGATTACAGGCCCGCGGCCAGCGTGGTGTTGGTCACCGCGCGGTACACGTTCAGGCGGCCGTTGCCGAACTTGGTGTCGTAGCCGGCGGTGCCCAGGTCGTCGGCGGTGCTCTGCAGGCGGGTGCGCAGCGCGCTGCCGCGCAGGCCCGTCTTCGAAGCGACCGCGGCGGCGGCGCCGGTCACCTGCGGGGTGGCCATCGAGGTGCCCTGCATGTAGGCGTAGCTGCCGCCGGCCAGCGGGCCGCTGTAGGTGCGGCCGCCGGTGTAGCCGCTCGCGATCGCGCTGAAGATGCAGCCTTCCTCGGTGGTGTTGCTGTAGCAGTAGCCGCCGGGGGCGCTGATGTCGAGCCCGCTGCCGTACTGCGAGTACGCGGCCAGCGCGTCCTGCCAGGTGGTGGAGGCCACCGAGATGGCGTTGGTGTCGCAGGCGGGGCAGCCGATCTTGCCGCTGCCGCTGTTGCCCGCGGCCGCGATCACCAGCACGTTCTTGCCGGTGGCGTAGCTGATGGCGCTCTTCTCGGCCTGGCTCTCGGTGCTGCCGCCCAGCGACAGGTTCACCGCCACCATCCCCGGCTGGTCGGCCGCGGCGCGGATCGCGTTCACGATCGACGAGGTGTAGCAGCCGGCGGTGCCGCACACGCGCTGAACGTAGACCTTCACGTTCGCCGCGGCGCCGGTCACGCCCGCCACGCCCACCGTGGTGCCGGCCATGGTGCCGGTGGTGTGCGTGCCGTGGCCCTCGTCCGGCGTGTCGTACGGGGTGAAGTCGCTGCAGGTGCTGCTGCTGTTCCCCGCGGCGGCCTGGGTGTACCAGTCGCAGCCGGCGATCAGGCGGCCGGTGAACTCGGGGTGGTTGAAGTCGACGCCGGTGTCGATGCTGCCGATCACCACCGCGCCGCCGCCCGCGGCGATCCCCTCGATCGCGTCCTCGTCGGCGTCAGCCTTGGAGGCGTAGCTGGCGGGGATCGGGCCGGTGTTGCCGTTCGGGTCGTTGTAGAACGACATGTTCAGCCCGCCCGGGTTGAAGAACGCCCACAGGCGGCTGTCGATCGCGTCGGTGGTGCGGATGTAGTTGGGCTCCGCGTACTCGACGTTGGGGTCCTGCGAGAGCTCGGCGGCCTTGGCGTACTCCTGCCCGGGCTCCACCGACACGATCTCGAACGCGTGCTTGTAGCCCGAGCCCACGATCGCGGCGCGCACCGCGCCGGGGACGCTCGCGCCGTCGCGGTACTTCACCAGCACCTGACCGGGCACCACGCGGTCGGGGCGCGAGATCACGGCCTGCGGGAGCACGGCCTGGGTCGACGGGTTGGACACGCCGTCGGAGCAGGCGGCCAGGGTGGCAAGGGCGAGAACGCCCAGCGCCGGAGTACGGAAACGAGACATCGACCTCTCCTGTCAGAGCAGGGTGGTGTGATGTGAACGGTACGGCCCTGTTCCGACGCGGAGATGCTTCGGTGGGTGGGGACGTTCGTTCGGGTGACTGCCGCATTGAGCAACCCGGAGTAAGGCAACGCCCGGGCCATGTGGGGCAAACCCCGATTTTCGGCGTCGCTGCTGGGATTTCTGCATGACTAGTCACCCGCTGGTGCGCCACAGAACGCATCGTGACGCACCATCCTGGTGCACCATTGTGCGCATCCTCTTGTTTTTGAACGACGTACCTGTACCCGGCCGATCAAATGTTTCTAGATTCCGAAATGAATAATTATAGCACGGAGTGAACGTCCGGAGGCTCCCGGACACGTCCGCCCCCCTGCCGCGGCCGCGTGATGCGAGGGGCCCGAAGCTGGGTCGTCCGTCTCCGCTCTGCTGCCCCAAGCGCGTTCCACTCGCACGGGCGGATGCGTGGCGATAGCTTGGATCGGCCCGCGGGCAACTTCGCCCCGCCACTCCGGACGCACCCGCCCGTTGCCGCGCACGCTCCACCCCGCCGACCGCGCCACGCTCTTCATCCTCGCCGTCGTGACCGCGACGCTGGCGGTGGCGGCGGCGCTGGGTGCACCCGTGGGCGGCGCGCTGGCGGTGCATGCGGCGCTGCTGGGCGGGTTCGCGGGGGTGGCGTGGTGGCTGGGGGAGCGCCAGGGGGCGGTGGCGCGCGGGATCGCGGTGATCGCGGTGATGTTCACGCTCTACACCACGCTGGGGCACGTGGCGTTCACCGCCGTCCCGTGGCTGGCGGACCCGTGGCTGGAGCACGCCGACCGCGCGCTGCTGCTGGGGCGCTCGCCGTCGCTCGCGCTGGAGCCGCTGGCGGCGTCGCCGTGGACGCGGCTGCTCAGCTTCGGCTACGCGATGTTCATCCCCTACCTCTACCTCTCCATCGTCCTTTCCCTGGTGGGGCGGCCGCCGGGCGAGCGCGACGAGTTCGTCACCGGGTTCGCGGTGCTGTACGCGCTCAGCTTCCTGGGCTACCTCTTCCTTCCCGCGCGCGGTCCCATCGTGCAGATGGCGGGCGACTTCACGGTGCCGATCGACGGCGGCCCGTTCCACGCGATCATCGTGCGCTCGGTGGAGCAGGTGGGCGGGCCGCACGGCGCCTTTCCCAGCCTGCACGTGGGCGCGTCGCTCTTCGCCACGCTCTTCGACCTGCGCCACCGCAACCCGCTGCGCGCGCTGATCTACTTCCCGCTGGTGGCGACCATCTCGCTCGCCACGCTGGTGCTGCGCTACCACTACGCGGTGGACCTGGTGGCCGCCGTGGTCCTGGCCTTCGTGGCGAGCGAGGTGGCGCGGGCGGCGATGCGGCGGCGCGGCGAGGCAGCGATGATCCGCGCCGAGGCGGCGGCGGGGGCGACGGGATGATCTACCGGGTGATGCGGGCGTTGTGGCGGGCGGCGCTGTTCGCGTTCTTCCGCCGCATCGAGGTGCAGGGGCGCGGCAACGTCCCCCGCCGCGGGCCGGTGCTGATGGTGGCGAACCACACCAACGCCTTCGTGGACCCGCTGCTGGTGCTCACCCGGCTGGACCGCCCGGTGACGCTCACGGCCAAGAGCACCCTGCGCGGGAACCCGCTGCTGGCGCCGCTGATCCGCGCCCTGCACGTGATCCTGTTCCACCGCTCGCAAGACGTGGCCGAGGGCGCGGACCCCGCGAAGAACGTGGATGCGCTGGACCAGTGCGCGCGGCGGCTGGCCGAGGGCGGATGCATCGTCATCTTCCCCGAAGGGGTGAGCCACAGCGACCCGGCCATGCGCCCGTTCCGCACCGGCGCGGCGCGCATCGCGCTGGCGTACGTGGACGCGCACCCGCAGGGGCCGCCGCTGGCGCTGGTGCCCACGGGGCTGCACTTCGAGGCGAAGGAGCGCTTCCGCTCGTCCGCCGGGCTCGTCTTCGGCGCGGCGGTGGACGTGCACGCCTGGCGGCGCGAGCACCCCGCGGCGGACCCGCGCGAGCTCACCGCGCTGATCGAGGCGCGGATCCGCGCGCTGACCGCGAACTACCCGGCCGAGCGCGAGATCGAGATCTTCGGCCGGGCGGCGGAGCTGCTGCGCGCGGGTGGGAACGCGCCGCCCCCGCTGGGGCAGGAGCCCGGCGAGGACTGGGCGGCGCACGTCGAGCTGATCCACCGCCTGCAGGCTGGGAGGGAATGGCTGGCGCGCGACCGGCGCGCGGAGCTGGACGCGCTGGAGGAGCGGGTCCGCGGCTTCGCGCGCAAGCTGGCGCGGCTGGGCGTGACGCCGGGCGAGCTGTTCCTGCCGATGGAGGCGCCGCGCGCGGCGTTCTTCGTCTTCCGCGAGATGGAGCTGCTGCTCGCCGGCGCGCCGCTGTTCGCGTGGGGGTGGCTCCACGCGCTCCCGGCGTACCAGGCGACGAAGACGATCGTCCGGAGGATGTCGAAGGACCGCGACCACTTCGCCTCGAACTCGATCTTCCTGGGCATCCCCATCTTCCTGCTGTTCTGGACGGCGCAGACCGCGGCCGTGGCGCTGCTCGCGTCCGCTGGATGGGCGCTGGGCTACGCGCTGTCGCTGCCGTACACGGGCGCGATCGCGCTCCTCTACCGCGACCGTGCGGGGAGCGCGTGGCGCCGGGCGCGCACCTTCCTTCTCTTCGCCCGCCGGCCCAGCCATCGCCGCAAGCTGGTGGACGAGGCCGGCGCCATCCTGGCCGACCTGCGGAGGCTGGCGGACGAGTTCGAGCGCCAGGCCGTTCCCACCCGCTGAACGATGGCATTCATCCTCAGCGCACAGCGCGAC
The DNA here is from genome assembly GCA_035689035.1 of Longimicrobium sp. Taxonomy (GTDB): domain Bacteria; phylum Gemmatimonadota; class Gemmatimonadetes; order Longimicrobiales; family Longimicrobiaceae; genus Longimicrobium. The sequence continues at coordinate 26,080 of DASSME010000426.1, forward strand.
GGCGCGAGCGGAGGCTGGTACGAACGGTACATGGAGTACCTGGCCGAGAACCGCGGCCGCTTTCCACCCGGCGCGTACGCGCTGGCTACCTCCACGTGGTACTTCGGCTTCAACGATCCGCGTGGCCCGCACGACGCATGGCTCGAGGAAGTCACCATCAGCGAGCCGGCCACGGGAGAGCGGCGGGAGAACCGCGCCGCGTTCAGCACCACCACTTCCCACCAAACGACCCGATGATGAGCGGACGGACGTGCATCTTCCCGATCCTGATCGTGACGCTGGCCGCGGCGCAACCGGCCGCCGCGCAGCGCGGATGCCGCCTGCCCGCGGGGCAGTTCTTCTCCCTGGGCACCACGCCGCTGGAGATCGCGCCCGGTGAAACGCGGCAGCTGAGCGCCGGCGGCAGCGTCGGCCCGTACGCGCCGATGGAGCCGCTGCCGCGCGGCTGCGGCGTCCGCTACACGCTGGATCCCCGCGCGCCCGCCCGCATCGACGCGCGTGGACGGCTGGCGGTGAGCGCCGGCGCGCCGGTCGGCGCGGAGTTCCGGGTGCGCGCGGTGATGGGGCGCGACACGGCCGTGCGCGAGGTGCACGTGGTCGATCCGCACCTGGCGTCCGTCACCGGCACCTGGGGCCAGGCCGAGGCCGCCCGCTGCACGCCCGCGGCCGGCGCGCTGGAGCCCGTGCGCGAGCTGACGCTGCGCCGCGACGGGCGCTTCAGCGTGACCTTCACCCCGTTCGAGACCTACAACGACTACTGGGGCCGCTACACCTGGAACGCCGCCACCGGCGCGCTGTCGATGCGGGTGGAGGGCGGGAACAGGGTCCCCGCCGGCATCGACCTGGACGGCACCGCGCGGGTCGAGGACAGGCGGCTGCTGCTGGACGGACTCTGGCTCGGCCAGCCTGAGCCGTCACCGGCGCGCGCGTGCCGCTACACGTTCTCGCGCTGACGGCCTCGGCGGTGTGAAACCGAACGGCGGCCGTTCCGTTCCAAGATCGATCCGCGCGGGCTTCCACGGCTTGCGGAGCCCGCGCCTCTACGTCCCGCAACCTCGATCGTGATGATCCTGGAGTTCACCGACCCCGCGGCGGCCGAGCCGTCCGCCAGCGGCGGCAAGGGCGCGTCGCTCGCCCGGCTCACGCAGGGCGGCTTCGCGGTGCCGCCGGGCGTGATCGTTCCCGCCGCGGCGTACCGCGGGTTCCTGGCGGCGGTGCCCGGCGTGGACGCGCTCGTATCCGCGTTGCGGCCGCAGGACGCGGCCGACCTGCACGCCCGCTGCGCAGAGATCCGCCGCCTGCTGGTCGCCGCGCCGCTCCCGGCGGAGCTGGACGCGGCGCTGCGGGCGCGTCTGCCGGACCTGCTGGCGGCGGAACGCGTCTCCGTCCGCTCCTCCGCCACGCTCGAGGACCTGGCCGGCGCCGCGTTCGCCGGGCAGCACGACACGTATCTGAACGTCGCGGGGGTGGACGGCGTGCTGGATGCGGTCCGCCGCTGCTGGGCGAGCCTGTGGGAGGACCGCGCGGTGCGCTACCGGCACGAGCGCGGCTTCGGCGCGGGCGAGGCGGCGATGGCGGTGGTGGTGCAGCGGATGGTGCGCAGCGAGGTGGCGGGCGTGGCGTTCTCGATGGACCCCGTGAGCGGCGACCTCGACCGCATCGTGGTCAACGCCGCGTACGGCCTGGGCGAGACGGTGGTGAGCGGCGAGGGCGGCATCGACCAGTACGTCGTCGGCAAGCGCACCGGCGAGGTCCTGCAGCGCGAGATCGGTGAAAAGACGCACGCGCTGATCTCGGCCGAGAACGGCACCGAGCGTGTCGAGGTCGATCCGGGGCGGGCGAAGGCACCCGCGCTGGCCGATGCGGAGCTGGCCGCGCTACGCGGCCTGGTGATGCGGGTGGAGCGGTTCTACGCCTTTCCGCAGGACACCGAGTGGGCGCTGGCCGGCGGCGAGCTGTACCTCCTGCAGTCGCGCCCGGTGACCGAGTTCCCCGCGCGGTGGACGCGCGACGAGTCGGCCGAGCGCTTCCCCAACCCCGTCACGCCCCTTACCTGGGACTTCACCACCGAGGGCTTCCACCAGTCCCTGGCGTACTCGCTGGAGCTGCTGGGCTATCCGCCGTTCGCGGGGAAGTGGTTCGACCGCTTCGACGGCTACATCTACGGGAACCAGACGGCGGTGCAGCTCTTCACGCAGGGGCTGCAGGTGCGCGTGGACTCGCTGGATGAGCTGCTGGCGCGCAAGGACGAGTGGATCGAGCGCTACCGCTGGGTTCAGGAGCTCCCCGTCACCTGGGCGCGCGACCTGGACCGCTACCTCCTGACGCTCGGCCGGCTGAGCGCGGTCGACCTGCCGTCGCTCGACGACGCGGCGCTCTGGCGGCACCTGCGGGCGGTGGACGCGCTGGGGCGCGACTACTTCCGCCCCAACATCGCCATCTCCATCACCCAGGGAGTGCTGCACCGCACTCTCTTTGGCGTGGTGACGATGATCGCCGGCCGCGAGCAGGCGCCCGCGTTGTACGACGCGCTCACCTGCTTCTGCGAGACCAAGACGAACCTGGTGAACGCCGACCTCCACCGCCTCTACCGGCTGGTGCGCGAGGACCCGGCGCTGGAGCGCGCGCTGCTGGAGACGGAGCGGCGGGCGCTCTGGGAGAGCGAC
>DASSME010000427.1:0-21235 GCA_035689035.1 Longimicrobium sp.
CGCGGCGGAGGCGTGGTCGCGCTGAATAGAAAGTTGGTTCCAGTGTGGCAACGGGTGGTATCTACCGAACGACGCAGGCCTGAACAGCCGGTCTCTCACAGAGTTCACAGAGTCCACAGAGGAACTGCGGTTGTTTCTGTGGACTCTGTGAACTCTGTGAGAGACCGTCGTTTCAATCCTTCGTGGTCGCGCGCAGCGCGGTGGGTGACTCAGGATGACGAGCCATGGGGGACCGGCTCGAATGCGCAGTCGATCCTGTGAGACCCATCAGCAGAGCAGGTGCGACCGCTGAATCACCGGATCCGGCATGACCCCGACGGCGGATCCGGTAATTCACCGTGCCTGGGGAACGACGACGACGCCCTCGTCGTTGCGAACGGGCGTCATGGCCACTCGCGCGACCAGAGCAGGAGGGCGGCCAGCGCGAGCCAGAAGAGCCCGTACCCCGCGGCGAAGGCGATCGCCCCCCACGGGCTGGTGCCCGCCTGCGCCGCCTCGAACACGTCTCGCAGCGCCAGGTGCGGCGGGAGCACGAACGAGATCGCCTGCCGGAGCACGGGGCTCAGCGGCGGCTGGGATCCCAGTTCGGCGAAGATGGCCAGCACCTGCTGCCACATCTCGGTCAGCCAGAACACCAGCAGCGCAAGCAGGCTGTCGCCCAGCGGCACCAGGACGGAGAAGAACGCCGTCAGCCCGCCGTAGATCAGGGCGAACAGCGCCGGCTGCACCATCGCCCCGGCGCCCGCGCGCAGCTCGCCCCACGCCAGCAGCTGCCCCCCCACCAGGAACAGCGCGGCCACCAGCAGCGACAGCGCGTACCCCACGCCCCAGCGCACCGCGTAGAACGCCAGCGGCCGCGTGGGGTGCGAGAAGTACATCCGGTAGTACCCCCGGCGCCGGTCGCCCGCCACGAAGTCGAAGAGCAGCACCAGCATGCTGAGCCCCGCCAGGTTGGCCAGGGTGAAGGCCAGGCCGCGCGGGTCCGACACCTCGGTGGACAGGTCGTTCGGGAGCGTGGCGGAAAGGTGGAAGCCGGGCTCCTCGATGTAGAAGAACACGGCGATCACGGCCACGATCAGCAGCCGCCAGCGCATCTGCCACAGGGTGAGCGTGATCACGGGCGCTTCCCCCCACGCCCGCGGGCGTTGCGCACACTGCCGCGGTAGCGTTCCTCGAGCGTGGGCTGCAGCGGCGCCACCGCGCGGATCACGATCCCGCGCGCCACCAGCTCGGCCAGGCGGCGGCTCAGGTCCGCGGCGTCGGCCGGCTCCACCAGGAAGCGCAGCGGCGCGCCCTGCTCGGGCACCGCGCCGGGAAAGCAGGCGCGCACCGCGTCGGCCGCGTGCGGGATCTCCTCCACTTCCAGCCGGTACGCGGGAAAGACGTGCGCCCCGGCGCGCAGGTCGATCACCTCGCGCACGGCGCCGTTTTCCAGCACGGCCACCCGCTCGGCCATGCGCTCCAGCTCGCCCAGGTCGTGGCTGGCGATCAAGGCGACGCGGTCCGCGCGGGCCGCTCGCCACTCGGCCACGATCCCGCGCAGCTCGGCCACCCACTCGGGGTCCAGCCCGTTGGTGGGCTCGTCCAGGATCATCACCGCGCGGTCGCCCAGCAGCGCCTGCGCGATCGCCAGCCGCTGCTGCATCCCCTTCGACAGGGTGCCCACCCTGCGCTGCCGCAGCTCGTTCAGCCCCACGCGGGTGAGCGCCGCCTCCACCGGCGGCGCCGGGTCTTCCAGCTCGGCCAGCGAGGCGTAGAAGCGCATGGCGAGCTCCACCGTCCAGCCCTTGGGGATGGCGGGCGTCTCGGGGACGTAGGCCACGCCGTGGCGCTGGGCGTAGGCGCGCGGGGCCACCCCGCCCACCGTCACCTTCCCGCGCGAGGGACGGAGGTAGCCCAGCAGCAGGCGGATCAGCGTGCTCTTCCCCGCGCCGTTGGGGCCCACGATGCCCAGCACGGTGCCGGGCTGCACGTTCAGCGACACGCCGGTGAGCGCGGGCACCACGCGCTTGCGCGCGCGGGCCAGCCAGCCGCCGTACTCCTTTTCGACCTGGTCCAGGTGGATCATGGGCGGGAGGGTACGCGCGGCCGGTGCGGGGCGCAAGTGAGCGGCGGCCGGGCTCATCCCCCCCTCATCCCCCGCCGACCCCTTTTCTCCCCGCCCGCCGGAGAAGGCGAAGAGGGGTGGCCGTGCTCGTGTCCGGCACCTCTGCCGGACGCCCGCCGTTGCGCGGCTCGCACGCTTCCTGCGCCGGAAAGGCGGACATGAGCACACAACCGGACCGCGGGGTTGACCGACGCGCGCAGTCACGGCAGGGGCCCGAGCCGGCGCGGCGGGCGATGTTCGGGCTGTTCCGCTGGGTGGGCGACCACGTCAAGGGGTTCTACGGCGCGGTCGGCGCCCTGCTGATCGTGGGCGTGGGCGTGATCGTGGCGTGCGTGGCGGTGTTCGCCGCGCTGGCCGACGAGGTGATGGAGGGCGACACGCTGCCCATCGACAACGCGGTGCTGCTGTGGATGAACCGCCACGCCAGCCCGCCGCTCACCGGCCTGGCGCTGGACATCACCGCGCTGGGCGCCGGGACCGTGGTCTGGCTGCTGGTGATCGTGGCCAGCGTGTTCCTGTGGGTGAGCCGCCACCGCTACTCGGTGCTGCTCCTCTGGGTGTCGATCCTGGGCTCGGGGCTGATCAACGCCACCATGAAGCTGTTCTTCGACCGCCCCCGCCCGCACCTGTTTCCCTGGCGCGTGCCGTACGCGGGGCTCTCCAGCTTCCCGTCGGGGCATTCGATGACCAGCATGGTGTGCTATGCCACGCTGGCGTACCTGATCACCCGCCTGGTCGATTCGCGCTTCCTGCGGCGCTTCACCATCGGCCTTGCCGCGGTGATCGTGGTGCTGATCGGCCTGAGCCGGATGTACCTGGGGGTGCACTACCCCACCGACGTGCTGGCGGGGTTCATCATGGGCCTGGCGTGGTCCTCGTTCTGCGCGCTGATGATCGAGGGGATCCGCTACTTCCGCCACCGCGAGCCGATGGTGGCCGTCCACGAGCAGGACCTGGAGGCCACCGTCGCCGACGGCCCCGCGGATTCCGGCGAGCCAGCCGAGGCCGCGGCGGACGATTAGGCGATCTCCCCGGGGACGCCCATCGAGGCCCGGCCGATCGGGTCGGCCGGGGTTTGTGCGTTGTCGCCCTGCCGCATCGCCGCTACCTTCGTGCGCCCGAATGACGGCACCCGTCCGCAGACGACGTCGAACTCCGGTAGGCGGAGTGCGTGCCGTCGTTAGCGGCGACTTCACTCGCAAAATCGTGATGATCCGCATCGCGGAACCCGGCGCGGATCGGGATGATCCAGATATGACGAGGGCGGAAGGGAACCCGGTGCTGGCGCACACCCGGGTGGTGGCGGCGGGGCGGGAGCCGGAGCGCTGGCTGCTGGTGCTGCACGGAATCTATGGCGCGGGGCGCAACTGGGGCTCCATCGCGCGGCGGCTCACCGACGCGCGGCCCGAGTGGGGCGCGGTGCTGGTGGACCTGCGCATGCACGGCCAGTCCCGCGGCTTCACCGGCCCGCACACCATCGCCGCCAGCGCCGCCGACGTGGACCGGCTGGTGGACACCCTGGACCTGCACGCGGCCGCCGTCCTGGGGCACTCGTTCGGCGGCAAGGTGGCGCTCACCTATGCGCTCCACCACGGGGAGGAGCCGCGGCAGGCGTGGGTGATCGACAGCACCTTCGCCGTGCGCGAGCCCGAGGGCACCGCCTGGGAGATGATCGAGGCCGTGCGCCGCCTGCCGCCCGACTTCGGCTCGCGCGCCGAGGCGGTGGAGGGGTTGATGGCGGCGGGGTATGCCGAGGGGGTGGCGCAGTGGATGGCCATCAACCTGGAGCTGGTGGACGGCCGCTACCGCTGGCGCCTGGACTTCGCCGCGATGGAGGAGATGCTGCGCGACTTCTTCCGCACCGACCTGTGGTCCGTCGTGGAATCGCCGCCCGCGAACGTGGAGCTGCACTTCGTGAAGGCCACGCGCTCCGACACGCTCGACCCGGCCTCGGCCGCGCGCGTGGAAGCGGCGGCGCGCGCCGACGGCCGGGTGCACCTGCACCTGCTCGAGGGCGGCCACTGGCTCAACACCGACAACCCCGACGGCGTGCTGGACCTGCTCGTCCGCCACCTCCCGTAGCGGTGCAGGCGACCGCAGAGTCACACGGAGCAGCGGAGAAGAACGGAGCAGCGGAGAACTGCGTCGGATTCGTGCAGTTCTCCGCTGCTCCGTTGCACTCCGCTCCTCCGTGTGACCCCTTTTAGCGATGGCGAGGACCGCAAGAAAAGAGGCGGGGAGATGCGACCGGTGCATCTCCCCGCCCCGTACGCTCGATCGATCCGAGACCGCTACGACTCGCCGCCCCCGGTGATCACCTCGGCACCGTCGACGGCGCCCACGGCCAGGTCCACGGCCACCAGGCGGTCACGGCCGGCGTTCTTGGCACGGTAGAGGGCCTTGTCGGCGGTGTCGATCAGCGCGTCGGGGTCCACCAGCTCGGCGCCCACGGCAACGCCCAGGCTGGCGGTGACGCGCACGGTGCGCCCGCCACCCGCCGGCACCGACAGGTCGCGCAGGTGGCGGCGGAAGCGCTCGGCAAACGCCAGCGCGCCCTGCAGCCCCGAATCGTACAGCAGCACCGCGAACTCCTCGCCGCCGAAGCGCGCCGGCAGGTCGATGTTGCGGGCGGTGGAGCGCAGCAGGCGGCCCACGCGCGCCAGCACCTCGTCACCCGTGCGGTGGCCGTAGGCGTCGTTCACCTGCTTGAAGAAGTCCAGGTCGATCAGCACCAGCGCCAGCTGCCCGCCCGAGCGGCGCACCCGCTCGGTCTCGCGCCGCAGCGCGTCTTCCAGCACGTGGCGGCGGGAGAGCCCGGTGAGCGGGTCCACCAGCGCGGTGACCTCGGTGAGCGCCCACTTGCCGGCGGTGGCGATCCCCACCGACACCACGAACACCAGGAACCCGGCCCAGAACAGCGACGGCACCCCGGGGAAGATGGGGAGGTGCGCCACGGGCACGAAGTCGTATTCGCTGGCAAGGTCGTAGACGAAGGTGGCGGCGAAGGCGGTGGTGCCCAGCACCAGCAGCCACGCGTGCGGCCGGTGGCGCGACGCGGCGCGGATCGCCCGCAGCACGATGGCCAGCATCCCCAGCGCCAGCGCCACGTCGATCCAGCGGTTGAAGCGAGCCAGGGTGCCCAGCGGGAGCACCGCGGCCACCGCGGCGGTCACCACGAACGCGGCGATCACCAGCTTTTCGCGCAGCCGGATGCGCAGGTCGAACAGCGCGTACACCAGCGCCACGAAGAACGGACCGCACAGCAGCAGGGCGACCACGCCGGTGCGGTACGGGCTGGCGTGCGGCACCAGCGCCCCCGACACCGCGCTGCTGTACGTGGCCCCGTAGGTGGAGATCGCCAGCGACACCGCGGCGAACCACAGGTTCTCGCGGGCGGCGCGGCGGCGCAGCCAGAACACCAGGTGGTACACGCCGATGGCCAGGAAGAAGGCCACCAGCGTGCCGATCACCATGTCCCGCGGGGAGCGCTTCTCGGCCATCTGGTCGTAGCGCCCCACCTTCACCGGGCTCATCAGCCCGCCGTACGCGTAGTCGTTGTACACGCGCACGGCCAGCAGGTGGGTGCCGTCGCGCGAGCGCGCCAGCGCCGACTGCGGCACCAGGAAGAGCGACGGATCGATCCCCTCGATGAAGCGCGGGGGGAAGGCGCCGCGCCCGCCGATCTTCACCCCGTTCCAGAACACCTCGTAGGCGTCGCCCACGGTGCCGAACAGCACGCCCACCGGCGCGTCGTGCTCGGGCGGCAGGGTGAGGCGGCGGCGGTACCAGCCGTAGCCGTCGTAGCCGGGAAAGCTCTGCTCCCACTCGCCGGGCACGGCCACGGCGCCCCAGCCGCGGTCGTCGTAGCCGGGCTGCGCCCACGCCAGCGAGTCGCCGCGCTCGAAGCGCCACAGGCCGCCGAGCGCCACCACGCCATCGGCCGCCGCACGCTGGGCGTGCGCCGGGATCGCGAAAAGCGCGAGCGAAAGGAGGAGCAGGGTCAGGCGACGAATCACGGGACGGCGCGGTGCGCGCGAAAGGAACGGGCGGGGATGAAAGAATGCAACTCCATGATATCCCAGCGCTTGCGCACCGTCAAGGAATGCATCGGCTTTGCAGACGGTCTCGCTTCACGTCCGCACCGGGTGCACACCGGACGAACGGGCAGCCGCGAGGGTCACACGGAGCAGCGGAGTGCAACGGAGCAGCGGAGAACTGCACGCGAATCCGCAGTTCTCCGCTGCTCCGTTTTTCTCCGTTCCTCCGTGTGACCCCGAGCGGTCTCCACGAAGGCACGATCGCATGGGATCGAGACGAAACCGGGGGCGCCCCGGCCACGGAGCGCCCCCAGCCTCACGTCCCAGCGGGCGAGATCAGCGGACCTTGTTGCCGTCCGCGTCCCACACCTCCACCGTGCCCAGGTTCAGCGCGCGGATCGGCGCCTCGATCTTGGACAGGTCGCCGGCCACCACCACCGTGACCGCGTTCGGCGTGATCTTGCTCCCCGCGAAGCGCGTGATGTCGGCCGCGGTGACGGCGGACACGCGCTCGCGGAAGGTGGTCCAGAAGTCCATCGGCAGGCCGTACAGCAGCGCGGTCTCCATGTTCTGCGCCAGCCCCTGCACCGTCTGCACGGTGTTGGGGAAGCTCCCCACCACGTTGTTCAGCGTGCTGGACAGCTCCTCGGCGGGGACCGGCTCGGTGGCGATGCGGCGGTACTCGCGCACCGCCTCGGCCACGGCGCTGTCGGTGGCGTTGGTGCGCACCGAGCTGGTGATGGCGAACGGCCCCACCCCGGCCCGCGGGTTGAAGAAGGTGAAGGCGCCGTACGTCCACCCGTGGCGCTCGCGCAGGTTCATGTTGGCGCGCGCCTTGAACCCGCCGCCCAGCACCTCGCTGAGCCCCCGCATGGCGAAGTAGTCGGGGTCGCCCCACCCCAGCGAGGCCTGCCCCACCCACATCCCCGACTGCACCGAGCCCGGCCGGTCCACCAGGATCACCCGCGTGCCGCCGGCCGGGCGCACCGGGTTGCTCACCGCGGGGAGGCTCACCGCCGCGCCCGTCCAGCTCCCGAAGGCGCGCTGCGCCAGCTGCCGCGCCTCGGCCGCGTTCACGTCGCCCACCAGCAGCAGGATGGCGTTGCGCGGCGAGTACATCTGGTGGTGCCACCCCGTCACGTCCTGCAGGGTGATCGCCTCCAGCGTCCCCTTCGTCCCCGACGGCTGCCGCGAGTACGGCGCGCCGGGCTCGAAGATGGCGCGGGCGAAGGCGTCGTTCGACAGCCCTTCGACCGTGGCCTGGTTCTGCGCCCAGTTGGCGATCTGCTGGGTGCGGACGCGGGTGAACTCGTCCGCGGGGAAGGTGGGCTGCATCACCGTGCGGGCCGCCAGCTCCAGCGCCTCGCCCAGCACCGGCTTGAGCGCGGTGACCTGGGCGCTGGCGTTGGCGTACCCCGCGCCGGTCTGGAACTGCGCGCCCAGGCGCTCCATCCGCTGGGCTATCTGCGAGCCGCTCATCCCGGCGGCGCCCTCGCGCAGGAGCAGGGCCGTCAGCTGGGCCAGGCCGTTCTTCTCGGCGGGCTCATAGACCGAGCCGGCCTTGACGATGATCCGCGCGTTCACGATGGGGAGCGCGGGCTGGTTCACCACCACCACGCGCAGCCCGTTGGCCAGGGTGAACTCCTGGGGGGTGGGCACGCGGAAGGGGCGCAGCGGGCCGGCCGCGGGCGGCGTGGTGCCGTGCCCGGGCTGGGCCGCGGCGGGAAGGACGGCGGCGCCCGCCAGGGCCGCCGCGAGCGCGAGCGTGTTCAGGCGGTTCATGGCCGTGCGGGGGCTTGGGGTTGGGCGGCGGGCGCGCGGTTGGGCACGTACACCAGGGACACGCGGTTCTCGGGCGCCAGGCGCTCGCGCGCCAGCGCCTGCACGTCGGCCAGCGTCACCCGGTCGTAGGCGGCCAGCCGCGTGTTCACCCAGTTGGGGTCGCGGTAGAAGGTGTAGCCCTGCGCCAGCATGTCGGCGCGGCCGCCGAAGCCGCCGGTGCGCTGCAGGCCGTTGATCAGGTTGAAGCGGGCCTGCGCGCGGGCGCGGTCCAGCTCCTCGGTGGTCAGCGACGCCATGGCGTTGCCCACCTCGCGCAGCACCGCGGCCTCGAGCGAGTCGGCGTTGGAGCCGGGCTTGCCGGTGGCGTTCACCACCAGGATGTCGGCGCCGTCCACCAGGCCGAAGTTGAACACGCCCACGTTGGTGGCCACCCCGGCGCGCCGCACCAGCGCCTCGTACAGCGGCCCCGAGCGGCCGCTCAGCATGGCGGAGAGCATCTGCACCGTCTCGGCGCGGCGGTCCCTGGCCGACGGAACGCGGAAGCCCACGTACACGGCGGGCACCGGCGCGTTGGCGTCCGGCACCACCTCGCGCTGCGCGCGGCCGATGGTGGCGGGGAGGCTCATCTCGCGCAGCGGGGGCGCCGCGCCGGCCCGGGGGATCCAGCCGAAGTGCTTGCGCACCAGCGCCTTGGCCTGCTCCACATCGATGTCGCCCGCCACCACCAGCACGGCGTTGTTGGGCGCGTAGTAGGTGCGGAAGAAGTTCTTCACGTCATCGACCGAGGCGGCCGAGAGGTCTTCCATGCTCCCGATCACCGAGTGGTGGTAGGGATGGTTCTCGGGGTAGATGTAGGCCAGCATCTTCTCCAGCCAGGTGCCGTAGGGCTGGTTGTCGACCCCCTGCCGCCGCTCGTTCTTCACCACCTCGCGCTGGTTGTCGAGCTTGTCCTTGGTCAGCACGTCGGTGAGGGTGCCCATGCGGTCGGCCTCGAGCCACAGGGCCAGCTCCAGCTGGTTGCTGGGGAGCTGCTCGAAGTAGTTGGTGCGGTCCCAGCTGGTGGTGCCGTTGATGTCCGAGCCCGCGCGGGCTCCCGCGCCCTCGAGCAGGGCGAAGTGCTGGCCGTCGGGAACGTTGCGGCTGCCCTTGAACATCATGTGCTCGAACAGGTGGGCAAAGCCGGTGCGGCCGGGCTGCTCCATCTTGCTCCCCACGTTGTACCAGATGTCCACCGCCGCCACCGGGGTGGAGCGGTCGACGTGGTACAGCACCTTCAGCCCGTTGGGGAGGGTTTCCTCGGTGTAGGTGATGCGCGCGGCCTGCGAGCCCGCGGGCCGTGGGGCCGCCTGCGCCGCCAGCGCGCCGGGAAGCAGCGCCGCCAGCACCAGTGCGTGGTGGAGTGGTCTCATACGGTTCTCGGGATGGTGGCAGGGTGTGCCAGGGTGCGGACGGGAGCCGCGATGCCCACGATAGGCACGGTTCGCGACGAAAGCAACCTGTGGGAACATCTGATGCGGGGCGCGCGGAAGGGGTGCGCAGGCGCGGGGCGAGACAAAGTGTTCTCGCGTGCGGAGCGGCCGGCGCAGGGCACAAGGCCGGCAACGGTGCGAATCCGCGCCTGGAGCCCTCGAGCCGCCACCGCTGAAAGGGGTCACACGGAGGAGCGGAGGGCAGCGGAGCAGCGGAGGAACCGCGCGTGGTTCTCCGTCTCTCCGTTCTTCTCCGCTGCTCCGCGTGACCCCAGGCAGGGCCGGTGGAGTCACTGATGCTGATATGAATCTCCGGCGCCGTGGATCGTGCAGCAAAAGGCCGCGCCCCGGGAGCATCCCCGGAGCGCGGCCCTGAATGACTCCTGCCCGGCTCAGGGCGCCGGGGGCGCCGCGGGAGGCGTGGGAGGCGTGGGAGGCGCCGGGGCGCCCGCGTCTCCGAAGTCCACCGTGGGCGCCTGCTCGGAGCCGGGGGGGGCCTGGTACGGCGTCTTGCGCTGCGCGCCCGTCACCTTGGCGGTGATCGCCTGCGGGAACTGGCGGATGTAGGTGTTGTAGTTCCGCACCGACTCGTTGTAGTCGCGCCGGGCCACGGCGATGCGGTTCTCGCTCTCGGCCAGCTGGTCCTGCAGCGCCGTGAAGTTCTGCGTGGCCTTGAGGTTGGGGTACGCCTCCACCGCGATGTTCAGGTACGTGCCGATCGCGCGGTTCTGCGCGGCCTCGGCCTGCTGCAGCTGGCCCACGTCCTTGCTCTCCACCGCGGCGCGGGTGGCCTGCGTGGTCTGGTTCAGCCGCTGCTCGGCCTGGGTGAGCTGCCCGGCCCGCGCCCGCGCCACGTCGGTGTAGGTGCCGCGCTCGAAGGCCGCCGCGCCTTTCACCGTGGCCACCATGTTGGGGATCAGCTTGTTGCGCGCCTCCAGCTCCACGCCGATGTTCGACTTGGACTGCTCGGCCTGCTCGTCGAGGTCCTGGATGCGGTTGTAGCCGCACCCCGCCAGCGCCAGCGCGATCCCCACCACCCCCGCCATCCTGGTATACCGCATCGTCTGATCCTCCGCACTGAGTGGTTGGGTGCCCCTGTGGGCGGGCACCTCCAGGCTATCGTTCACACCGGCCGCTCGAAGCGGTCCACGTACTCCACCACCCGGGCCACCGCCTCGAGGTACCCGGTCACCACGGCCGAGTCCGGCCGCACGTCCAGCTTGGCCGCGCCGCTGCGCGCCCGCTGGACCTCCAGCAGCGGCGCGGGGTCGAACCCCACCCGCGCCGCCGTCTCCGCCAGCACCCGCTCGGGGTCGCGCACGTTTTCGTGGCCGCCCAGCCGCAGCACGGTGCGGAAGAACACCAGGAAGGTGCTGAGCGACTTGAGCAGCACCGGCTGGAACTTGAGCGCGTCGCCCGAGTCCGTCAGGTAGCGCGTGCGCAGCCGGATCCAGGCGCCCTTCAGCTCGCGCTCCAGCTGCAGGCGCAGGTCCTCGGGGCGGATCTCCAGCCCGGCGAAGGGGTCGGCGCCGTGCAGCACCACGTGCGCGTCGCGGATGTCGGCCAGCTCCATGGGAAAGACGTCGGCGCTCCCCAGGAACTCGGCCTCGGTCATCAGCAGCGGCGGCGGGTTGTTCTCCGCCGCCCAGGCGCGCGCCAGCGCGGACCCGCGGCGCAGCGTCTGCGGGTCGGTGGACGACAGCAGCACCAGCAGGTTCAGGTCCGACTGCCCCTCGCGGTACTCGCCGCGCGCCGCCGACCCGTACAGCACCACGCTGCGCAGCGCGTCGCCGTACGCCCCGGCCAGGTCGCGCGCATACGCCTGCGCCCGCTCCATCTCCCGCCCCATGGTCGCTCCCGCGCTCACCAGTCACCCCCCGAGCCGCCGCCGCTGAAGCCGCCGCCGCCCCCGAACCCGCCGAACCCGCCCCCGCCGCCCCCACCGCCGAAGCCGCCGCCACCCCATCCCCCCCCGCCCCAGCCGCCGCCCCGCCGCCCGCCGCCGCCCATGCTCATCCCCACCAGGAACGGGAGGCAACCGCCGCGCCCGCCGCGGGAAAGGAGGAAGAACAGCACGATGATCGCCACGATCACCCCGAACGGGAGGCCGCCCTGCCCGCCCCTCGGCGGGTAGTCGTTGCCGCCGGCGCCCGGCTGGCCCTGCGGGGCGCCGCGCGGGCCGGGGAGCCCGCCGCCCGCGGACGCCGGGTACCGGGGCGTGAGCTGGAAGTTGAACGCCCCGGCATACGCCTGGCCCAGCGCCAGCACCGCGCGGTAGATCCCCCGCCCCACGTTGCCGGCCTGCAGCTCGGGCACCATCTCGTCGCGGCCGATGCGCCCGGCCTCGGCCGCGGGGATGAAGGCGAGCGTCCCCGTGCCGGTCTCGATCTTCCACTTGCGGTCCTGCATCGAGACCAGCACCACCACGCCCGTGTTGCGGTTGCGGTCGGTGGGGTCGCCCTTCCGCCCGATCTTCCATTCGCGGCCGATCTGCAGCGCCACCTCGTCACGGCTGCGGCCCTGCAGCGAGGGAAGGGTGACCACCACGATCTCGCCGCCGCTCTTTTCGTGCACGTCGTCCACCACCGCCTGGATGCTGTCGCGGTAGGCGGGGGCGATCGCGTTGGCGAAGTCGTTCACGTAGCCCACCGGCTGCGGCAGCTGGAGCTGCGCGGCGGCGCGGTGGAGGGGGAGCACCGGCGCGAACGCCAGCGCCAGCGCGGCCACGGCGGCGGCGCGGCGCGAAGATCGCATGCGTTGCCGCCCGCGGGGGGCGCTCGTACGTTCGGGGCTCCCGATCGGCACAGTCTCCAACGTTTCTCTTCCGGACCCGGCCCTATGAAGCGACCGCTGTGGGCGTTCGCCCTGCTGGTGGCCGCCGCGGCGTGCGGCGGTGATCAAGACAACGTGGTGGTGCGCGCCTCGCTGGGTCCCGGCGGATCGCAGCCGGTGCCCGGCCTGCCCGTGCGCCTTCTTCCCTACGACCGCGGGGCGATCCTTGATTCACTCGCCGAGGAGAGCGGCGACACCATCCCCGCCTATCCACCCGACGCCATGCAGCACCTGCGCATGTTGCAGGCCGAAGCCGCAAGGGTCAAGCCGAAGGGCGACACCGCGGTGGCTCGCGTGGAGGCGCAGCGGCGCGCGCTGGTGGCCGAGCTCGACGGCATCCGCAAGGCGCGGGCGAAGTGGCTGGCCGACCGCCAGGAAGACTTCGAGGCCGCCGTGAAGGCGCGCACCAGCGAGCCCGAGAAGGTCGACACCACCGATGCGCAGGGCCGCGCCAGCTTCGCGGTGGAGGAGGGGAACTGGTGGGTGGTGTCGAGCTACGTCCTCCCCGACGCCGTGCTCGAATGGCAGCGCCGCGTCACCCTCCCGAAGAAGGGCGACAGCACCGTGGTCCGTTTGACGCGCGAGCGGGCGAAGGAAGAGCCGTTCTTCTGACCGCGGCGTTGGAGCGCCGTCCGACGGTCGCTGAACTGCAACCGCGGGGTCACACGGAGCAGCGGAGAAGAACGGAGCAGCGGAGAGCCCGGCGCGGCAACGGGCTCCGGCTCGATCCCCGGGCGCTGCGCCACCGCGGCGATCCGCGCAGCCTCGGAGGATGAAAGGGAGACCGGTGATCGGCCTCGCTGCCGCGCACCGAACGGACCGGCCTCGCGCAGTTTGCGAGGCTTCCTGTCGTTGTAGACCGCGGCTTCAGCCGCCTGGCAGCGGCGCGAAAATGTCTCATACCGGCTTGTAGGATCGACTGCGCATTACTTGCTCATGCCCATGGCGCGTCATCCTGAGCGCGACCACGCCTGCGCCATCGACGCCACTATGGCCGCAGCGCGAAGGATCTATAACCGACGTGCGCTACCGCCGGTTGTTTTGCCCCACCGGCCACAGATCCTTCGGCTTGCGACCGCTCGCTCATGCCGCGGCGACTGCGTGGTCAGCCTCAGGATGACGGGGCGGTGCCGCGTCGTTCCGCAGATCGCAACGATACCGATGCCGAGCGTGGTCGCGGTTCTCCGCTGCTCCGTTCTCCTCCGCTGCTCCGTGTGACCCCATAGACGGGACCGCCCCGCGCCGGACGTGCCGGCGCGGGGCGGTCGCGTACGTCCATACCCCGGGTCAGTTCGCGGGAGGCGGGTTGGTGCCGGGGCCCTCGTCGCCGGTGAAGATCCCCGACGAGAGCACGCCCGCCAGCAGCGCCGCGCCCACGACCGCGCCCGCCATCAGGTAGCTCTTGGTGCGGTCCAGCCGGCGCTCGCGCAGCAGCGCGATGGCCGGGCGGGGCACGCTCACCTCTTCGTTGTTCCAGTAGGTGCTCACCTGGTTGGCGCCCTCGGTGCGCACCAGCCGCAGCGAGAGCTGGTCGACGGTGGCCTGGTCCAGCACCCCCTCCACCGCGATCACCCGCGGGCCCACCTGGCTGGCCAGCTGCTGCGAGCCGTCGGGGGTGAGCTGCGCCACCACCCGCGACCCCGGCTGCGGCCCACCCGGCTGTACCGCCCGCACCGAGTAGCACCCCTGCAGCGTCCAGGCGCCCAGCAGCAGCAGCGACACGCCGCGCACCCTGGCCCGCCCGGCTCCTTCAAACGTTCGGTTCATCCGCGGCACCTCTCGTACGAACTGCGGAAATGGAGACCGGCCCGGGCCACCTGCGCCCGGGCCGGAGACGTTCCCCTCAGGCGCGTGCGCTCAGCTGCACGCGTTGGGGTCGTTCCAGTTGCGCACCGGCTGCTGCGCCGGGGCCGGAACGTTGGGGTTGTTCAGGCGCTCGGCCGAGCCGTACGGCAGGCGCCCGGGGATCTGCGCCGCCTGCGGCGCGCCGCCCGGCACCAGCGCCGGGAGACAGGTGCGCTTGTAGTCGCTCCAGGCCTCGATGTTCTGGAACATCACGATCCACTTCTCGGTCATGATGTCGGCCAGGGTGATCGGGCCGGCCAGCGCCGGCAGCCCCACGCTGGTGCGCACCGCGTTCAGGTTGGTGATCGCGGTGGCGTCACCGAGCTGGTACTTGGCCTCGGCGATGATCAGCTGGTTCTCGGCCCAGGTGATCAGCGGCTGGCGGTACGCCGCGCTGCGCCGCGCCGCGCCCACCTCGGAGCTCGGGCTGCCGCCCACCGGCTGCCCGAACTGGTTGGCGCCGCGGTACACCGCGGTGCCCGACGCCGGCGAGAAGTACACCGGCAGGCGCGGGTCGCTGCGGGCGATCAGCGTCTGCACGAACACGTTGCCGGCGTTGATGTCCTGCCGCGCGTTCAGGAACTGGCTCCACAGGTTCGACTGCTCCAGCACCGTTCCGTGGAAGGCGCGGAAGTCGCCGGGGCCCTGGCCCAGGATGGCGTCGGTGGTGTTCGCCGGCGCCTCGTTGATCCCCAGCAGCGCCTCGGCCAGCGCCGACTGGTACGCCGCCGTGCCCACGCGCTCCGCGGTGTGCAGGTAGTAGCGCGCCTTGAGCGTGTGCGCCGCGCGGATCCACCGCGCGGTGTTGCCGCCGTACACCAGGTCGGCGCCCGCCGGGCCGGGGCCCGTGCCGCCCAGGCGGGTGATGGCCGTGGTGAGCAGCGCCTGCAGGTCGGCGTACACCTGCTGCTGCGGGTCCAGGTGAGGCGTGGGGTTGTCGGTCACCGCCTCGCGGTAGGGGATGTCGCCCCAGATGTCGGCGGCCGTGCCGATCATGTAGGCCTCCCACACCTTGGCGATCCCGTCGAACTGCGCGTCGCCCGCGGCGGTCGCGGCCGTCTGGATCTTGCGCCAGTCGACCAGCCCGCCCCCGGTGTAGAAGGCGCTGAACTGGCCGCTGTAGTCCGACTCGCCGCCCAGGTACGAGCTCCCCCAGTCCTTCTGCTGGTTGTTGGTGCCCGAGATCTGCTGCACGAACATCCCCGCCGTGCGCGCCAGCTGCCCCTCCTGCCGCACGAAGCCCTGCCCCTGCGCGGCGATGAAGAGCTGGGTGGCCGTGGCGGCCACCGGCTGGTTCGGGTTTTCGCTGAGCTCCGGCCCGGTCAGGAAGTCGCTGCAGGCCCCGGCACCCAGCGTCATCGCGAGGAGGCCGGCGACCCGTGCCGTTCTGTAGTATGCGGTCACTTGGCCCTCCGTTAGTTGTTGATGCCCACCGAGAACACCCAGGCGCGCGAAACCGGCTCCACGAACCAGTCGATGCCGCGGTTACCCACCACCGCGCCGCCCAGGTTGACCTCGGGGTCATAGCCCGTGTAGTTGGTCCAGGTCTTCAGGTTGCGGCCGGCCACGCGCAGGTCGATGCTGCTGAAGCCGAAGCGCCGCTTCACCCAGCTCTGGTTCAGCGTGTACGACAGGCTCAGCTCGCGCAGGCGGGTGAACGAGGCGTCTTCCTGGAACTGCGACGACGGGCCGCCGATGCCGCCCAGGCCGTTGAACCAGTTCTCGCCGATCGGCACCGGCTTGCCGGCGCCGGGGCCGGTCACCGCGCCCGGCAGGATGCTGTTGCCGAACACCTTCTCGTTCCCCGTGCACTGCTGGGTGCTGCCCACCACCACGCAGGTGGCGCGCTGCTCGGTGTCCTTGTGCGTGCCGTAGCCGTACATCGAGGCACGGGTCATGTTCTGGTTGGTGCCGCCCGAGCGCCGGTCCAGGAACGCCGACAGGCGCACGCCCCGCATGGTCACGGCCGCGTTCAGGCCGCCCGTCCAGTCGGGGTTGGGGTCGCCGATGGTGCGGTCGGTGGGGTCGGCCACCGGGAAGCCGCTGGGCGAGATGTACAGCGCGCCGTCGGGCGCGCCCGCGCACCCCGCCGCGATGTCGTTGCCGCCGATGGTGGTGAGGCCGCGGCCGCAGCGCGCGAAGTCGGTGCCGCGGAACACGCCCAGCGCCTCGCCCACCACCGCGTTGGTGGTGCGCCCGCCGAACGACGAGCCCTGGAAGTAGCCCACCACGGTGGTGTTGGGGTCGCCCAGGCTCAGCAGCTTGTTGCGGTTGCGGGCCCAGTTGGCGCCCACTTCCACTTCCATCCCGCGCGTGCGGATCGGGGTGATGTTGGTCTCCAGCTCCCACCCGCGGTTGCGGATGCGGGCGGCGTTCAGCGTGCGGAAGCCGAAGCCGGTGGAGGGCGCCAGCGGGATCGAGAAGATCACGTCGTGCGCCTCGGAGCGGTAGTGCGTCACCCCCAGGGTGGCGCGGCCGTCGAACAGCGCCAGGTCCATCCCGCCCTCGAGCTCGCCCACCCGCTCGGGCTTGATGTCGGGATTGCCGCGGGTGTTCGAGGTGTACAGCCCGCCCAGGCCGTTCAGGGTGGGGAGCAGCTGCGAGCCGGGGTTGAAGTCGGTGAGCAGGGCGTTGGTGAACACGTCCTGCGTCAGGTAGATGTCCGGGAGCTGGCCGCTCTCGCCGTAGGCCAGGCGCAGCTTGCCCAGCTGCAGCGGGCTGGTCTCGGGGATCCCCAGCGTGCGGCTGAAGGTCCACGCCACCTGCGCGCGCGGGTACCACGCCCGCTTCTCGCTGCCGAAGCGCGACGAGCCGAAGTTGGTGACGCCGCCGGTAAGGAAGAGCTGGTCGGCCACGTCCATGGTGGCGTTCAGCAGGTAGCTCTCGATGCGGTCGCGCTCCTCGCGGTCGGTGGGCGCGTCGCGGGTGACCGTGTTGGCCAGCTTGAACGGGTGCGGGGCGATCAGGTCACGCCCGGTCACGAAGATCTGGCGGAAGGCGCGCTGGTTCAGGTTCTGCCCGGCGCTCAGGCTCCCCGACACGGTGCCCGACAGCTTGTAGTTGGCCGTGGCCACCAGGTTGTGGTCGATGATCCGGTCGTAGAACTGCCAGCGGGTGATCACGCCGCCGGCCGCCGCGCCCGAGCTCGACTCGCCCACCGCCTCGATGCGGTCGTCGTTGGCGTAGTCGGCGCCCAGGGTGTAGTCCACGCGCAGCCACGGCAGCGGGATCCAGTTGGCGTACAGGTTCCCCAGCACGCGGCCTACCTTCCCCGCGTTGTCGCTCTCGTTGAGGGCGTAGAAGGGGTTGTCGAAGCCGCGGTTGGTGCGGAAGGCGGTGGGGCCCGGGTTGGGGAAGCGGTAGCTGCGGTGCAGCCCGGTGACCGGGTCCAGGTACTGCTTGTTGTTGAACTCGGGCGGGGTGCGCAGCGAGCCCAGCAGCAGGCCGTTGATGCTGTTGCCGCGCTGCACGAAGTCGCCGTCGGTCTGCACGTAGCTGGCGTTGCCGCCCACCGTCAGGTTCTCCATCAGGCGGTGGCTGGCGTTCAGGCGCGCGGTGTAGCGGTTGTAGCGGTCCTTGTCGCCCACGATGTACCCGTTGTGGCGCATCACGCCGCCCGACAGGTAGAAGGTGGTGCGCTCGCTTCCGCCGCTCATGGTGAGCGTGTTGTCGAAGATGTGCCCGGTGGCGTACAGCTCCGACGAATGGTCGTAGGTGGGCGTTCCGGCGGCCAGCGCCGGGCCCCACGAGAAGAAGCCCGAGCTCACCGAGCAGTTGGTGGCGCCGCCCGCCTTGCACGCCGGCGTCACGTTGTTGCTCCCCACCCCGAAGGTCTGCTGCACGGGAAGGGTGTTGGCCGCGTCGTCCAGCTGCAGCGACGAGCGCAGCGAGTAGGTGGTGCGCCCGCTGCGGCCGCGCTTGGTGGTGATCAGGATGGCGCCGCCGGCGCCGGCCTGCGCGCCGTAGATCGAGGTGGCGGCGGGCCCCTTCAGGATCTCGATCGACTCGATGTCGGCCGGGTTGATGTCGCTGGCGCGGTTGGGCGCCACCGTGCCCTGCAGCGCGCCGCTGGTGGAGCGCGTGGTGTTGTTCATCGGCACGCCGTCGATCACGAACAGCGGCTGGCCGGTGCCCGACAGGGTGCTGGTGCCGCGGATGCGGATGGCGGTGCTGGCGCCCGGCTCACCACTGGCCTGCGTGGTGATCACGTTCGGCACCTTGCCGGCCAGCGCGGTCACCAGGTTGGGCTCGTTGGTGCGCACGATGGTGGCCGAGTCCACGTTGGCGCGGGTGGTGCCCAGGCGCTCGGCGCGCGTCTGGATGCCGGCGCCGGTGGCGACGATCTCCGACAGCTGCAGCGCGTCGCGCGGCATCACGAAGTTCTGGGTGAGGTTGGCCCCCGGGTTCAGGGTGATGGAGCGCGACTGCGTTCCCAGCCCCACGCGGGCGGCGGTGATCGTCACCGTCCGTGCCGCGCGCAGGCGGGCGGCCGGCACCACGATGGTGTAGCGGCCCTGCGCGTCACTGATCGCGCCCACGCTGAGCGCGGCGATCCGGACCTGCACCGCGGCCTCGGGCTCGCCCGACACGTTGGTGGTGCGGCCCGTGATGGTCGCCGGCTCCTGCGCCCGCAACGCTCCCGGCACGAATGCCAGGGCGATGCAGGCCGAGACCAGAAGCCTGCATAGTCTGTTCATCGAGACGTCCTCCTGGTACTGCGGTGGTGGTTTCGCGGCGCCCGGGCTGGGCGGCGCGAGGGTGTGCGCATGGTCGGGAGCGGCGGCGCGGTGGAAGCCCGGTCTTGCCCGCCCGTTCCGGACCGGCTCACGACGGATGGCGTGGGGTGGTTGCCTCCTGGTGGGGGGTGAGGTCTTGGCTCTTGGGGGAAGCCGGGGACGGGCGCACGCGGGGGATTCGCGGTGGGCCTGCCCCGGTGGGCAGAGCGCCGACACGGGCGGCGCGGACACACGGATGTTCGGGAGGTTGCGGCGGGCCGCCGCGGGCGGGCAGCGCCCTGACGGCCGTAGGGTCGGAACGAGCAGCGTTCGGAATGGTCTAAGACCAATAACCCCGTGCCGCAACGGTGTCAAGGAAACGTAAAGCGATCAGATATCGAACTAGACCGTATTCTGATACACGTTTAGCGCGCCCGTCACGGAATGCCGCGGGCCGCCGCGAGTTGCCTCCACGCGCGCCGGTGCGCCGAGGCCGCGCCGATGCGTGGCAACCCCTCGCGATCCGTCCGGTCGTGACGCACAACCGGCCGAAGTGGCCGCAGTCGGCGCGGCACATTCATCGATTCTATCAGGCCGATCTATCTTGCCGATGCCCGGGTGTCGTTTCTGGACCGTATCACCCAGTTTCGGGGCCAATCGGGATGTTTATTGTACGATCGAGTCGATTGCGCCGAACGGGCGCTGACCGAAGGGGCCGTCACACCGTCGCGGAACCCCGAGGTCACGCGGAATGGAGTGGAGACCGCCGTGATCAACGAACATGACCCGATCGGAAGCGGCGCCGCCGACCACGAGGACGCCCCGCGCCGGAAGCCCCGGCGCGGGGCGAACCCGCCGTGCCTGGACGCCACGGTCAGAAGCAGTGGCACCCCGGGTTGCAGACGCCGCCGCTGAAGCCCCTGGCGATACACGCGCCGTCGCAGCTCTCGTCCACGCAGGCGCGCGCGGCGGCCGCCGCCGGCTGCCTCGCCTCGAACACCAGCGCGACCGCCAACGTCCACGCGAACGCACCGTACCGGATGTACTTCGCCGCACGAGACATGGCTCCCTCCGGGCAAGGGGTTGCGCCCGGAGGACGACGAAGATGCCGCCACCGGGCGGGACCGGGGCGCGCATATACGATGCCAGATCCAGCACCTCAGCTCTCAATACGATCGGCCGGGCATGTGGATTTATCTTTCCGGCAAACGCACGGTGTCGAGAATTTGTTGAGGACACTGCCGAAACGCATAGTTTTTTTGCCCGGGCAAGTCTGCGTCAGCAGAAATTAAAGGACCGTTACTGAGGGCTTCCTGGAAACTCTGCCGTCGGTCACGCGGCAGCCGGCCCCTGACTGAAAATGATTCAATCCGCTTTGAAGCTGTTTCACGCAGAGTCAGCGGAGTTATCTCAGTGAGCAGAATCGGCACACGCGCTCCGTGAACTCCGTCGACTCGGCTAGAGCGGTTTGCGGCAGAGTCCAGAGGCGCTTCTCATCTCATCCCCTACTCATGAGATCCCGCCTGATTCGTTCACGGAACTGACAGACACCGGGTCTCACGCAGGGTCAGCAGAGTCATCAGCAAACCGCAGTTTTCTGCCGACCCTGATGACCCTGCGTGAGATAAGTCTTTTCCTTGATTCGGGATAACGTTCACCTTCCGCAGCCAGGCCGCGGATGAGCCGAGCGACTTCAGAGCGATGGGCAATGCGCTCCGACTCCGTGTGAACCTCCACCTGGCTGACTTCCACCCGGTGTTCCGCAGAATTCGCACGGTAAAACGCATCGTCCCGCGCCAGTGCTCCGGCGCGGGACGGTGTCGAACGCGGCGTGTCGCGGTTCAGCGCTCGCCCTCGGCCTGCGAGGGCTTGTCCTGCGGGGCGGGCTCGTCGCCCAGCTGCTCGCCCGAGACGGGGCGCTCGGGCTCGGGCTGGTCCTGCTCGCCGGTGGAGTGCGGGCTCTTGTCGCTGTAGCGCGGGTCCTTGCCGCCGCTGTCCTGCTCGCTCATCCGTCCTCCGATCCCCTGTTCACGATTCTTCCCCTCAGCCAAAGCCCCGGCCAGGACGGCCGGGGCGGCTTCATGCACCACGCGCTTCCACCTACGTCGGAGCGGTCAGTCCGCCGCGCCCCCGGCGGGCGAGCTGGCGGCGCGGGGCTGCGGCTCGGCGGCCAGCGGCGCGGCGGGGGGCGGCGTGACCACGCGGTCTTCGCTCGGCTCGCGGGTGCGCGGCGGGAGCTGCATGATCTCGCGCAGCTCGGCCTCGTCCACCACCTCCTTCTCCAGCAGCCGCTGCGAAAGCACCTCGAGCACGGCGCGATCGTCGCTCAGGATGCGGCGCACGCGCTCGTAGGTTCCGTCGATCAGGCCGCGGATCTCGCGGTCGATCTCCCGCGCGGTTTCCTCGCTGAACTGGCGGCCGCCGCCGTGGTCGCCATCGTTCGCCAGG
>DASSME010000428.1:0-8323 GCA_035689035.1 Longimicrobium sp.
CGCAGACGTACAGCAGCCGCATGGCGTCAGCAGGCACGCGCTTCCTCGTGTTCGATCACCTTCCGCAGCCCCGCTTCGAGGGTGGTGGCGGCGCGCCAGCCCAGCACGTCCGCGGCGCGCGACGCGTCGGCCACCAGCGCGGGGGGGTCACCCGGCGGCGCCTCCCACGCGCGGACCACGGTGGCGCGCCCGCCGGTCATCTCCCGCACGCGCTGCGCCACCTCCCACAGCGTGGTGCCCACGCCCGTCCCCAGGTTGAACGCGCCCTCCGCCGGGCGGGGGAGCGCCACCGCGCGGGCGACGGCGTCACAGACGTCGTCCACGTAGACGAAGTCGCGCCGCTGGGTGCCGGTGCTCATGCGGAACTCGCCGCCCGCCACGCAGGCGCGCACCAGCTGGGAGACGAACATGTGCTCCGGCTGCCCCGGCCCGTAGACGGTGAAGGGGCGCAGGACGGTGACGGGGCGGCCCAGCGCGCGGCCGCTGAAGGCGGCCAGCACGTCGGCCACGCACTTGGAGAGCGCGTAGTGGCTCGCGGGGGCGGGCGGCGCGTCCTCGCCCTGCGGCGCGGGCGCGGCGCCGTACTGGTCCGCGCTCCCCATGCAGACCACCCGGCCGAACGCGCCCGCGGCGTAGGCGTCGAGCAGGTGCGCCAGCATCGCCGCGTCGGCCACCGCGTCCGCGAAGGAGGCGACCGAGCGCACGGCCGAGGCCAGGTGCACCGCGGCGTCGAAGCGCGCGCCCTCCAGGGCCTGCCGCACCGCGCCCCCCGAGCCGAGGTCCACCACCTGGCCGAGGCCCTCCGCGGGGACCTCGTCGGCCGCGCGCACCCAGGCCACCACGGCCGCCCCGCCCCGGCGCAGGCGCGCCACCACGCGCCGGCCGATGAAGCCGCCGGCCCCGGTGACCAGCACCGACGCGCCGGTGAGCGGGGTCACGGCCCGTGCGCCGCGGGGCCCGCCGGGGTGGGGCGCGCCAGGAACGCGCGGTACCACTCGATGGTCTCGGCCAGCCCGCCGTCCAGGTCGTGGCGCGCCGTCCACCCCAGCCGCGTCCTGGCCTTCTCGGCCGAGAGGTACTGGTCGCGGATCTCGGCCCGGGCCTGGTCCAGGATCACGGGCTCCAGGTCGCCCCGCCCCATGAGCGTGGTGATGCGCTCCACGATCTCCAGCACCGACACCTGCTTCTCGTTGCTGAAGTTGAACGCCTCGCCCGAGAGCCGCGCCTGGTCCAGCTTTTCGGCCAGCAGCAGGTAGGCGTCCACCACGTCGGCCACGTAGATGTAGTCGCGGATGAAGCGCCCGTTGCTGCGCAGGACCGGCCGCTCGCCCGCCAGCACGCTGCGGATGGTGCCGGGGACGATGCGGCTCCAGTTGAGGTCGCCGCCGCCGTAGATGTTGCCGCAGCGCGCGATCACCGTCGGCAGACCGTAGGTGTGCGCGTAGGTGGTGGAAAGGAGGTCGGTGCAGCTCTTGGAGACGTCGTAGGGGTGGCGCCCCAGCGGCGGCATCTCTTCCACGTACGGCAGCTCGGGCGAGTCGCCGTACGCCTTGTCGCTGCTGGCCACCACCACGCGCCGGACCACGGAGCCCATCGCGCGCGCCGCCTCGAGCAGGTTCCAGGTGCCGCGGATGTTGGCCTCGAAGGTGGCCAGCGGCGCGCGCAGGGCGTTGCCCACGATGGTCTGCGCGCCCAGGTGGAAAACGGTGTCGGTCTCGTGCTCGTTGATGGCGCGCTCGAGGGTGGCGTAGCTCTCCAGCGCGCCGTTCACCACCGTCACGCGGCCCACCGTGCCGGCGCGGTAGAGCTCGCTCTGCGGGTCGGCGTCGCGCACCAGCGCCACCACGTAGGCGCCGCGCTCCACCAGCGCGCGGGTGAGCCAGCTCCCCACGATCCCGGTGGCGCCGGTCAGGAACACGCGCTTGCCGGCCCAGAAGCCGGGGTCTCTCATCGCTTCCAAGGCGCCTCGCCCGAGCTCCAGAGTTCTTCCAGGAGGCGCTTGTCGCGCAGGGTGTCCATCGGGTGCCAGAAGCCGCGGTGGCGGTAGCTCATCAGCTGCCCGTCGCGGGCGAGCGCCTCGAGCGGCTCGCGCTCCCAGATGCACTCGTCGTCGGCCAGGTAATCGAAGATCCCCGGCTCCAGCACGAAGAAGCCGCCGTTGATCCACGCGTCGGCGGTCTGCGGCTTCTCGCGGAACTCGGTGACCTGGTCGCCGCTGGCCACCAGCTCGCCGAAGCGCGCGGGCGGGTGCACGGCCGTGACCGTGGCCAGCCTGCCGTGCGCGCGGTGGAAGGCGACCAGCTCGGCGACGTCGATGTCGGCCACGCCGTCGCCGTAGGTGAGCAGGAAGGTGCCGCCGTCCACCCACGAGCGCAGCCGCGCGATGCGGCCGCCGGTCTCGGTGCGGGGGCCGGTGTCGACCAGGTGGACCGTCCAGTCCGGCTGCTGCCGGCCGTGCACCACCACGTCACCCGTCTTCAGGTGGACGGAGAGGTCGTTGGCGCGGGCGTGCAGGTTCAGGAAGAAGTCCTTGATCACCTCGCCCTTGTAACCCAGCGCCACCACGAACTCGGTGAGCCCCGAGGCGGCGTACAGCTTCATGATGTGCCAGAGGATCGGCAATCCGCCGATCTCCACCATCGGCTTGGGGCGCAGCTGGGTCTCTTCCGACAGGCGGGTACCCAGCCCGCCCGCCAGGATGATCGTCTTCAAACCTCGGGTTTCCTTTCGATGGCGCCCGCGGGGGCGCGTCGTTCCGCCGCCGCGGATGCCTGCAAACGGAATCGGTCCGCGCGCCGGGATGCCGGGCGCCGACGCGATCTCCCGCCGTCCTGCGGGCCAGGATTCGCCAGGCGGCCCGATCGTGTGCGGAGCGGCGGGAACTTGACGGAGGCCGCCGCGCTTGTCAATCGCGGCCGGTCCGTTCGCCTCCGTCCGATCCGTGGCTCGCTCTCCGCGCTTCGGCTGGCTTCGGCGAGGGGACGAGGACCGTGAAGCGGGTCACACGGAGCAGCGGAGGGCAACGGAGCAGCGGAGAACCGCGCCCGGGCCGGCCGCCTCTCCGTACCCGGTGCACCCGCGTGAAACCAGATCCGGGAAAAGACGCCTCACACAGAGTCAGCAGAGTCAACAGAGAAAAGCGGTTGTTCACTGTTTACTCTGCTGACTCTGTGTGAGGCCCTGGTAGTGGTCGTTCGAAACGCCAGGTATCCGGCGGACCTGGCAGGGTGGATCGGTGCGCGAGCAGTTCTCCGCTGCTCCGTTGCCCTCCGCTGCTCCGTGTGACCCCCGGCAGACCCCGCGCATGCACGGGAGCCGGAGGCATCCGGCAGCAAAGCGGCGGGGCCGCGGGGGAAGCTCCCCCGCGGCCCCGGGCGGCATCGGCCCGTCCCGCGCGGCGGTGCGCGGAACCCGTCAGTCGCCAGGGCCGGCCTTCGCGCGCGCCGCGGTCAGCTCGCGGTAGAGCTCGGCCAGGGCGCCGGTCCAGCGCGACAGGTCGTACTCGGCGCGCACCTTGTCGCGCGCGCCGCGGCCCAGCGCCTGGCGGCGGCGTTCGTCGCCCAGCAGCTCCACGATCGCCGCGGCCAGTGCCTCGGGGGTGAGCGGCACCACGCGGCCGCTCACGCCGTCTTCCACCACCCGCAGCGCGTCGGGGTCCCGGTCGGCCGAGACGATCGGCGGCACACCGCGCTCCATCGCCTCGAGCAGGCCGTAGTTGCAGAACACCTGGTCGGCCGGGAAGAGGTAGACCTTGGCGCGCGACAGGTGCGCGTCCACCTCCACGGTGAAGGGCTCCACCGTCACGTACTCGCCCGCCCCCAGCTCGTCGATCAGCGCGCTGAGCTCCTTCTCGTTCTCGTACAGCCCCGCGTAGAACTGGCTCTTGTCCACCATCGCCCGCGTGCTCCCCACGAGGTGGAAGCGGACGCCCGGGACCTCGCGGCGGACCAGCGGGGCGGCGCGGATGATCAGGTCCAGGTTGCGCCGCTTCCAGAAGAAGTTCATGAACACCACGTGCTCGCCCTCGCGCTCCAGCGAGGGCTCGGGGCGCACGGGGACGGCGTTGGACCAGAAGAAGCGCCGGACCCCGGGGGCGATCCGCTCCAGGATCGCCTCCATGTACAGCTCCTTGTACAGCACCAGCGTGGCCGAGCGCAGCGCCGCCACCAGCAGCCCGCGGGCGGCCCTGCCCATCGCCTGGAAGGCGGGCGGGTACAGCTCTCCGCGGCACACCACGATGCGCGGCACGCCCCGCATCCGCGCGTACAGCATCATGGGGAGCGTGGCGGCGAAGTTGATGGAGGTCTGCACCTCGACCACGTCGGGCCGCACCTCGTTGAAGTAGCGGCGGAACTCCCTCCAGTACGCCAGCAGCCCCTTCACCCCGGTGGAGGGGTTGGGGGCGTAGCGCACCGGCACCGGGTACTTCTTCACCACGTCGCGGGTGATCCCGCTGCGGTCGTCGGCGTACATGTGCGCCTCGATCCCGTGCTCGGCGAGCGCCAGGTAGTGCCGCGCCGCCTTCACCCGCACGTGCTCCTCGCCGATCACCAGCAGGCGCACCGGCCGCGGCGGAGCCTCGCGCGGGGCGCCGGCGCGGGCCGGGGCGGCGGGTGCGATCGATTTCGTGGACATCAGGTCAGGAGATCAGGTTCAGGGGGCCGGGAAGCGGCCCGCCCTGCCGTGCCTTCGCGCGTTGCGGGCCACGCGGCGCCCCTTGGACCGCGGGCACATCGCGCGCCCGCGGGCTCACGCCGCCTCGAGCAGCGCATCGACCACGTGGTGCGCGGCGCGGCCGTCGCCGTACGGCCACGCCTCGGTTCCGGCGGTCCCCACCGCCGCCCGGACGGCCCGGGCCACCTCGCCGGCCGAACGCGGCGGGGCCAGGCGGTTCCACCCCAGCTCCACCAGCTCCACCCACTCGGTCTCGTCGCGCAGCGTCACGCAGGGGACGCGGTGGAAGAAGGCTTCCTTCTGCACTCCGCCCGAGTCGGTGGCCACCACGGCGGCGTGCCGCTCCATCCGCACCATGTCCAGGTACCCCAGCGGCTCGGTCACCGTGAGCCGCCCCAGCAGGTCACCCCCGCCGGGAAGAGCGGCCGCGCGGCCGCGGGTGCGCGGGTGCAGCGGGAGGACGACGGGGATCGTTTCGGCCACCTCGGCCAGCCCGCCCAGGACGGCGGCCAAGCGCGCCGGGTCGTCGGTGTTCTCGGCGCGGTGGACGGTGGCCAGCACGTAGCCGCCGCGCTCCAGCGCCAGCCGCTCGAGCACGGCGCTCTCGCGCTCGGCCGCCCGGGCGTAGTGCAGCGCCGCGTCGTACATCACGTCGCCCACCTTGCGCACGCGGGCGCCGTCGATCCCCTCGCGGCGGAGGTGGGCCACGGCGGCGTCGGTGGGCGCGAAGAGGAGGTCGGCGGCGTGGTCGGTGAGCACGCGGTTCACCTCCTCGGGCATGCGCCGGTTGAAGGAGCGCAGCCCGGCCTCCACGTGCGCGACGGGAACGTGCAGCTTGGCCGCTGCCAGCGCGCCGGCCAGGGTGGAGTTGGTGTCGCCGTACACCAGCACCCAGTCGGGGCGCTCGCCCTCGATCACCGCCTCGACCCGCTCCAGCATCCGCCCCGTCATCGCCCCGTGGCCGCCGCCGGCCACGCCCAGGTGGTGGTCGGGCTCGGGGATCCCCAGCTCGTCGAAGAAGATCTTCGACATGTTCTCGTCGTGGTGCTGGCCGGTGTGCACCAGCACCTCGCGCGCGCCGGGGTGCCCGGCCAGCGCGCGGCTGACGGTGGCCGCCTTCACGAACTGCGGGCGCGCGCCCACCACGGTGAGCACCTTCACCGGGCCGCCCCGCCCGGGTCCACGCCGAACGCCTCCATCCACGCGCCGAAGCTCACCACCCGCCACGCCAGCGGCTCGAACGGCTCGCGCCCGTCGATCATCCGCTCCACCCGTTCCAGCGCCGAGGGGAGCACCACCCCGCGCGACGCCTCGACGGCCCGGGCCACCTCGCGGCGGAAGCGGCCGGGGGCCTCGCTGCGCATCCAGTGCTCCTCGGGGGTCACGAAGCCCATCTTGTCCATGCGGGTGCGCACCGGCTCGGGAAGGAGCCCCCGCATCGACTCGCGCAGCACGCGCTTGGTCACGCCGCCGGAGATCTTGTAGCGGTCGGGGAGCCCCAGCACGAACTCGACCAGGCGGTAGTCCAGGAAAGGGACGCGGCTCTCGATGGAGTGCGCCATCGAGTCGCGGTCTTCCCAGTGCAGCAGCATCTGCAGGTTGGTGGCGGTGAGCTGCGCCCGCGAGAGCCCGCGCATGTCGGCCGCGCTCGCCCCGCGGTCGGCCAGCGGGTCCGACGGGCGCGCGCCGAGCAGCTCCAGGTCCAGCCAATCGGGCGCCATCGCGGTGCGCCCGGCCAGGCGCCGGGCGGCGCGGCGCAGCGGCGCCGGCACCAGCACGGGCGCCATCATCCGCGCCGCGGCGGCGGCGGTGTAGCCGTGCACCCGGCCGGCGGCGCCCACCTCGTGCGCCAGCGCGCGCCAGCGGCCGCGCAGCAGCAACCCGGCGAAGAGCGGGCCGAAGAAGGTGTGGTAGCCGGCCAGCTGCTCGTCGGCGCCCTGGCCGTCGAGCATCACCGTCACCCCGTTCTGCCGAGCCAGGCGGAAGACGTTCCACTGCGCGTAGATGCTGGTGGAGCCGAACGGCTCGTCCTGGTGCCAGGTGAGGCAGGGGAGCTCGTCGAAGGCGCCCTCCATCCCCGGATAGACGTAGTGCGGCTCCACGCCGGTGTGCCGCACCACCTGCTCCACCCAGCGGCGCTCGTCGTAGCGGTCCTGGCGCGCGCACGCCGAGAAGGTCTTCTGCACGCCGCCGCCGCCGCGGCGCAGCAGCAGGTCCATGGCGCAGACGATGGCCGACGAGTCGAGCCCGCCCGACAGGCAGCTCCCCACCGGCACGTCGGCCCGCAGCCGCAGCCCCACCGAGTCGAGCAGCAGCTCGCCGAAGCGGGCGGCCGCCTCCTCGAAGCTCCCCTCGAACTCCGCCGCGCGCAGCCGGTACCAGCGCCGGGCGGGGAGCGTCCCCCCGGGGCGGTACGGGAGCGGCTCGCCGCGCATCACGCCGTCCAGCGGGATCTCCACGCACTCGCCGCCGCGCAGCTGGCGCACCCCGGCGAAGAGCGTCTCGGGGGTGTGGTCGGTCACGCGCCAGTTCAGGAAGTCGTAGGCGCGCTGGCCGTTGAGCGCCGCGGTCCACCCGGGGAGGGTGGCGAACTGCTTGATCTCGGAGCCCATCGCCAGCAGCCCCGCGGGCGACACCCAGTAGTACAGCGGCTTGACCCCGAAGCGGTCGCGCGCGGCGAAGAGGACGCGGCGCTCCAGGTCCACCAGCGCGAAGGCGAACATCCCGTTGAAGTGGTGCAGGCACTCGGCGCCCCACTCGCGGTACGCCGCCAGCACCACCTCGGTGTCGCCGTCGGTGGTGAAGCGGTGCCCGCGCGCCTTCAGCTCGTCGCGCAGCTCCAGGTAGTTGTAGACCTCGCCGTTGAACACCAGCCAGTGTCGGCCGCCGGCGGCGGACATCGGCTGGTGGCCGGCGGGGGAAAGGTCGAGGATCGACAGCCGGCGGTGGCCCAGCGCGGCGTAGGCGCGCTCGGGGGCCGCGGTGTCGGGCCCCGGGGCGTAGGGGATGGGCGCGGCGAAGCAATCGGCGGGAGTGTCGGGCCCGCCCAGGGGAGCGGGCGCCGCATCGCCGCCGAACAGCACGTACCCCTCGTCATCCGGCCCGCGGTGGCGCACCGCGCGCGTCATGGCGCGCGCCAGCGCGGGCGAAATGTCGCCCGCGCCGCCCACCAAGGCTGAGAACCCGCACATCCCGTGAAGCCGCCCCGCTGCCGTAAACAGGTGCACCCGGCGGGTGCCTGAAAGCCCGGTAACATGTGTCCTCGGGCCAATCTGCGCAACCGCGGCCCCGGTGCCGCCGCCCCGGCGCGGCGGGTCCATGGCCGCGGTCTCGGACCCTTCAGCGATGTCCGTTCACCGCTCGTATTCGCGGATCAGGTCGTGTACCGAATCCGCCTGGATGCTCGCTGTTTCGATGAAAGTCCGACGACGTCGCCCTGAGTCCCCCACCGCGCTGCGCGCGACCACGAAGGAATGAAACGACGGTCTCTCACAGAGTTCACAGAGTTCACAGAAACAACCGCAGTTCCTCTGTGGACTCTGTGAACTCTGTGAGAGACCGGCTGTTCAGGCCTGCGTCGTTCGGTAGATACCACCCGTTGCCACACTGGAACCAACTTTCTATTCAGCGCGACCACGCCTCCGCCGCG
>DASSME010000429.1:0-2838 GCA_035689035.1 Longimicrobium sp.
GTGACGCAGTTCTCCGCTACTCCTGCCCTCCGCTCCTCCGTGTGACCTCAGCGGTGCCCGGGCCGCGAAAGAACACGAGGATTTCGCACGGAAGTCACGCGTACTTCCATAGCTCGTCCGGATCGAGCGCGGCGGTGCGCACCAGGCGCTGCCACTGCAGCTCCTCGGGGGTGAGCTCGTCGTCGCCCGCCGCCGCGGCGGCCTCGAGCGAGGCCAGGATCCGCTCACTCCCCAGCACGTCGCCCAGCTCGAGCAGCTGCGCGGCCACGTAGCGCTTCACCTCGCCGTCGCGCACCGCCTCGCCGATCAGCCGCAGGCGCGGGATGGTGAGCCGCTCGGTGCGCGTGCGCCTCGACGCCTCGACGAAGAAGCGGATCTCGGTGCGCACCGCCTGCGCGTGCCCCTCGTGCGCCGCCACGCACGCCAGCGTGCAGTGCGCCCGCACCGCGCCCGGCGAGCTGCGCAGGATCTTGCGGCACATCGCGGACGCGGGGCCCAGGTACCCCGCCTCGAGGTAGGCGTCCACCGCGCGGCCGTAGAACACCACGCCGCGGCGCGTCAGCCCCGCCGCGGTGCACAGGTCGCCCGCGCGGTTGAACAGCCGCCCGCGCGCCGCCTCGGCCGCCGCGGCGGCCTCCGTCTCGAGCGCACGGAGCTCGTCTTCGATCCCGGCGGCGCGGCGGGAAAGCGCGCGCCGGTGCAGCCACTGGAGCATGGGAGACCGGACCGGATGGTGGGGAAGGGGCCGCGCCGCCGGGTCGGGAGCGGCGCGGCGTTCGGGGGTGGGGTCCGCGCCGCGCCGGGAAGGACGGACCCGGCGCCGCGCGGTCGGCGGGTTACGGGTTGATCGGCACGCCCTTGGCGTTCAGCGGGCAGCCGGCGTTGTTCAGCGCGTCGAGCTGCGTGGCCAGCGTGATCAGCGTGGCGCGGTTGCCCGTGGCCAGCGCGGCGTTCACCTGGCTGGTCACGGCACCCACGCTCATCGCGTAGCCGAACTTGCTGGCGTTCAGGTACGCGGCGTTCGCGGCGCGCAGCAGGATCTCGGCGCCGCCCTCCACCGTGCTGTTCCCCTGGAAGGCCAGCCCCTGCGGCAGGGTGTAGTTGCCCAGCGTCTTGTTGCTGAGCGTGTAGATCGCCGCGTCCGAGGCCGGGAACGGAGTCTTGGTCAGCGTGCTCGTCGCCACCGGCCACCCGCCCGTGTTGTTCTTCCAGTACCCCGGGGTGCAGCCGCACACGTAGCTCACCGCCACGTTCCAGCTCGCCGACAGGTTCGTCTCGGTCCCCGTGGCCGTGGCCGTGTTCGGGTAGCCGATCGTCTTGCCGCAGTCGGTGATGTGGCCGGGGCCGAAGGTGCGCGTGTAGGTGAAGGTCTTCGGGCCGTCCGACGCGCAGACGTTCCCCGTCACCCCCGAGCCGGCGAAGGTGTCGCTCGCCGCCACGCACTCGTCCACCTTCAGGTTGGGCGCGGCGCCGTCGAACGCGAAGTCCTTCGAGCCGCTGAACGCCAGGTCCGCCCCGCCGCCCGGCCTGGCGACCGAGGCCGTGGCGGTGTTGTTGTACGTGGTGCCGAAGGTGGGCGCGCCGATCGCCTGCGAATACGCGCAGCTCATCGCCTCGCCCACGGCCAGCGTGCGCGGGAGCGTGCCGCAGGTCACCGCGTCCGCCGCCCCGAAGTCGTCGGCGTCGGCCACGCTGTTCACCGTCGCCGGCACGGTGCCGGTGTTGGTGACGGTGATGGTGCCGCTCACGCTGAAGGCGCGGTCCTGCGTGCCCGTGTTCGTCACCACCACGGCGTAGTTCACCACCTTCGACTGGCCGGGCGCCAGCGTGAGGGTGCCGGTGTCACCCGTCTTGGTGATGTTCCACTTCCAGACGCGCTCGTAGTAGGTGCCGGCCGTCTTGGCCACGCTCACCTCGGGCATCACCGGCGGGGGCGGCGGCGCCTGGAGCTGGACCTTGAAGTTGTCGGTCTTGGACTCGCTCTCCTTGAAGCCGCGGTCCGAGCTGATCCACAGCTTGTACTCGCCGCCGGCGTTGGGCGTGTCGTCGTACCCCGGCTGCCCGTTGCTGGCGCGGATCAGGATCGCAGAGAGCTGGTAGCAGTGGTCGAAGCGCTCGTTGGTCACGTGCACCGGCTGCTCCACCGGGCTCCCCACGCTGGTGCCCAGCAGCTGCCCGTCGGGCGAGGTCACCTGCACGAAGTACCAGCCGTCGGGAAGGCCCGAGGCGTGGTCGTTCTGCGGGCCGCCGTTGGCGTAGACCGAGTCCTTGTGCGGGTAGAGGTTGGCGTCCACCCCGGCGCAGGCGCCGGTGGTGGTGTAGATGGCGCCGGTCAGGTTGGCGTTGTTGCCGCCGGGGCCGTCACGGCTCGAGGCCGGGTTCGAGCCGTCGCCGCCGCAGGCGGCTGCGAACACCGCGAGCGCGGCGGGGAGGACCAGATGGCGAGCGTTCATGGGAAGGGCTCCTTCGACAATGCCGGATGCAGCCGGCGTGTGCTTCTTCGGTAGCCCGGCCGTCTGCGAACAGACCCGTGGCTTTGCGGACCGGCCTCGCGGCCGGGGTGCCCTTGTCGGAAGGAGGGGTGGAGCGGGCCGAGGTGCCCGCTCCGGGGGAAACGGTCGCGCGCGTTACGGATCGTCCATGCGCGGCTCCAGGTGCAGCGGGCCGTGGGCGCGCTGCTTGGCGTGGTACAGCTTGCGGTCGGCGGCGGCCAGCAGCTCGTCGGCGCTGGTCAGCGCGGGGGAGTATTCCACCACGCCGGCGCTCAGCATGAGGCCCGCGTCGAGCCGGGCGCGCACCCGGGCCAGCAGCGCCAGCGCGCTCGCCTCGTCGCCGCCG
>DASSME010000430.1:0-2189 GCA_035689035.1 Longimicrobium sp.
GGTTTACAACCCGCCGTCGGTGCGGACGACCGTTCACCTTCCGCACGGCCGAAAACCCATCCCCCCCTTCAAAAGATCCCCAGATGGGCAGCACCGTAAGCGTTCCGGTCTGGCTCTTCGTGCTCCTGGCCGTGTTCGCCGCGTGGGCGGCGCTGGACCGGCTGATGGTGCCCAGCGTGCGCTGGATCGTCCGCCAGCGCACCAACCGCGTGATCAGCGAGGTCAACACGCGGCTCCCCATCGAGATCCCGCACTTCAACCTCACCCGCCGGCAGGTGCTGATCGACCGGCTGATGTACGACGCGCGCGTGCTGGAGGCGGCGGACACCTGGGCGCGCGAGCACGGCACCCCGCGCGAGGTGGCGATGGACCGGGTGGGCCGCTACGCCCGCGAGATCGTCCCCGCGTTCAACGCCTACCTCTACTTCCGGCTGGGGATCTGGATCGCGCGGCGGGTGGCGCGGCTGCTGTACCGCGTGCGCCTGGGGTGGAGCGACGAGGCGGGGCTGTCGTCCATCGCGAAGGGGAGCACGGTGGTGTTCGTGATGAACCACCGCAGCAACATGGACTACGTGCTGGTGGGCTACCTGGCCAGCACCCGCGCGGCGCTCAGCTACGCGGTGGGCGAGTGGGCGCGGGTGTGGCCGCTGCAGGCGCTGATCCGCTCGATGGGCGCCTACTTCGTGCGCCGCAACAGCGGCGACGAGCTGTACCGCCGCGTGCTGGAGCGCTACGTGGCGATGGCGACGGCGGCCGGCGTCACCCAGGCCGTCTACCCCGAGGGCGGCCTTACGCGTGACGGCCGCCTGCGCCAGCCCAAGCTCGGCCTGCTCGACTACATCCTGCGCGCCTTCGACCCGCACGGCGAGCGCGACCTGGTGTTCATCCCCGTCGGCATCAACTACGACCGGACGCTCGAGGACCGCACCCTGCTGCTGGACCTGGAGCCCGTGCGCGTACGGCCCGGGCGGATGGCCGCGCTGGGCCGCACCCTCCGCTTCGCGGGGCGCAACCTGTGGCAGATGGCGCGCAGCCGCTGGCACCGCTTCGGCTACGCCTGCGTCAACTTCGGCACGCCGGTGTCGATGCGGGCGTACTGCGCCGGGCACGGCATCGACTTCCGGCGCCTGGGCAGGGACGAGCGCTTCGCCGCCGTGGAGGCGCTGGGCCGCGAGCTGATGGGCGCGGTGGGCCAGGTCGTCCCCGTGGTCCCCGTCCCGCTCGTCGCCACGGTGTTCGTGCGCGACCCCGCGGCGAGCCTGGACGAGCTGGAGATCAAGGGCCGCGTGCACACCCTGCTGGCGGAGCTCGAGGCCGGCGGCGCGCACGTCTACGTTCCCCGCCGCGACCTGGACTACGCGGTGACGGTGGGTCTGCGCACGCTCACCCTGCGCCACCTGGTGCACGAGCGTGACGGCCTGTTCGCCGCCAACCCGCAGGAGATGCGCGTCCTTTCCTACTACGCCAACTCCATCGCCCACCTCGCCCCCGCCGCAGCCGAGGCCGAAGCCGCAGTCGCGGTCTGATGCCGATTGCGGGAAACGACCGCGCACTTCTGCATCCAACCCGCCGCTCGTCATCCTGGACAGCGGCCGAGAACGGGCCGGGGCGGGCGGATCGATCCGCCCGCCCCGGTCTCGTCACCTCCACGCCCGCGCACCCGTGCGGTCAGCGCGAGGCGATCACCCCGCTGCCGCTGTAACGGTCGAAGCCCACGCCCAGCACCATGCGCGAGTACCCGTTCTCGGGGTTGCGGCCGCGGCGCAGGTCGCGGTCCACGGCGCCGTCGCCGCGGTTGTAGGCGAGCAGGGCCAGCTGCAGGTCGCCGTCGTACTTGTCGATCAGGCCGTGCAGGTAGCGGAACCCCACGCGCAGGTTGGTCCTCGGCGCCAGGATCCCCTCGCGCGTGAGGGTGCGGTCGAACCAGCGCGCGGTGCTGGGCATCAGCTGCGTGAGGCCCAGCGCGCCCACGCGGCTGCGGGCGCGGGGGTTGAACGCGCTCTCCACGCGCACCAGCCGGAAGGCGAGCTCAGGGTCGATCCCTTCTTCCCGGGCGGCCTGGTGGATCTCGCTGGCCAGGTCGTGGTCGATGCGGTAGCGCAGCGCGAAGGCGAACGGCCCGCCGTTCAGCTCGCGGAAGCGCCGCGCCTCGTCGCGCAGCCACGACCAGAACTCGCGCGAGAAGGTGC
>DASSME010000431.1:0-10090 GCA_035689035.1 Longimicrobium sp.
CCGAAGAGGGGCTGGCGTACGACTTCGAGTCCGTCACCCGCGCGCCCAACACGCGCGACGCGCACCGCGTGCTGCTCCTGGCGCGGGAGCGCGGACGGCTCTGGGAAGCGGCGGACGCCGTCTACCGCGCGTACTTCGCCGAGGGCCGCGACGTCACCGACGCTGATACGCTGGCCGGGATCGCGTCCGCCGCCGGGCTCGACGCGGCCGAGGTGCGGCGGATGCTGGCGGGCGACGAGTACGGGCACGAGGTGGACGCCGCGCAGCTGCTGGCGGAGCGCTCGGGGATCACCGGCGTCCCCTTCGTGGTGTTCAACGGGCGCTTCGCCGTCTCGGGCGCGCAGCCGCCGGAGGCGTTCCACACCGCCATCGACCGCGCGCTGGCCGGCGCCGCCGAAGCGGCCTGACGCTGGATGATGCCGGACCCCGCGGCACTCCTCCGCCGACCGGAGGGGTGCCGCTCCGCGTTCCGACGCGCGCACCGCCGTTGACGGCTGTGGACGCGCGGTGATCGAAATCACTATCTTCCGGCCGCAGCAGCTCCCCATCCGCCGTCCCGCTCCTTCATCCATCCCGACTTGAACCTCATCGAAAAGACCGGGCAGACCGACCGGCAGAACCGCGCCAACGCCATCCAGGCCGCCGGGGCCGGCGTGATGTTCGGCTCCATCGTGTCCGGCAGCCTGGTGCTGCTCCCCGTGGGCATCGTGTCGTTTTTCGCGACGATGCTCTACCAGTGGAACGCGATCAGGTGTCCGCGCTGTGGCTACAACCTGTCGTGGCACGCGGTCACCAGGAAGGAGGTCGGGCAGAGCGCCAGCTGGCTGCAGACGGCGAAGGCGTGCCCGCGGTGCGGCCTGGGCGAGGAAGGATCGGCGACCGCGCGATCGGCCGGGCTCGCCGCCGTCGCCACGCAGGCGGAGACGGCGGCGGCCGACCCCGTGGGCGTTCCGCTCCCGCCCGGCGCCTTCGCCGAGCCGCCGCCGGACGCGCCGTGGCGCCTCGCCCTGGGCCCGGTCGGCAAGCCGTACTGGAGCGACTACGGCTACATCGAAGCGGGGCGGATGGTGGGGTGCACGCGCGAGGAGCTGCTGCGGCGCTTCGAGGGCGGCGGGATGGTGCTGATGGTGTGGACGCCGGATACGCCGCGCCCCACCTGGTTCGAGAACGTCCCCGAGCTGCTCGACCGCTACCGTGCCGGCCGGATGGCCGCGGGACGGCGCGGCTACTGGGGCCCGCTCGCCTTCCTGGTCACCGTGCTGGTGGGGATGCTCACCAGCGGCGAGCCGGTGACGCTGGGGGGCGGGCCGGCGTTCTGGCTGGCCGGCTCGGCGCTGCTGCTGGGTATCCGGCTGTACATGCGCCGCTCGGCGATGCGGCTGGACGCCGCGGCCGTGCGCCACGAGCTGGACGACGCCTGGCACGCCGGGTGGCTGCGCGGCCAGCCGGCCCAGCTCACGAAGGTGCTGATCGGGTCCATGATCGGGGTCTTCGTGGCCCAGGGTCTGTCGACCGGCAGCTCGGCCAACGCGGCGGGGATGCTCCCCGAGGCGGTGCGGCACGGCGAGTGGTGGCGGCTGCTGAGCTACGGCGTGCTCCACGCACACCCTCTCCACATCGGCCTGAACCTGCTGGCGCTGTGGTCGCTGGGAAAGCTGATGGAGGTGCACGCCAACCGCGCGCTGCTGTCGCCCGTGCTGCTGGCGGGGATCGTGGGCGGCGGCCTGATCGGGCTGGTGATGGGGCCCGACATCCCGATGGTGGGCGTGTCGGGCGGGCTGCTGGCGGTGATCGGGTTCCTGGCCGTCGTCGGCTTCCGCCGGCGCGAGCGGGTGCCGCACGGCTTCGGCGCGTCGATGCTGAAGGACGTGGCGTTCGTGGCTGCCGTGGGCCTGGTGGGCTTCCGCATGATCGCCAACGCCGGGCACCTGGGCGGGCTGCTGGCCGGGGTGGCGCTGGGCGCGCTGCTGGTCCCCCGCCCCCACGACGAGCCGCGCGTGGGCTGGGCCGTCGGCCCGGTGATGACAGCCGTCGGATGGATCTGCACCGGCGTGCTGGTCGCCACCTGCGCCGCCACCGCGCTCTACCTCTTCGTCGCGCCGCACTGACCGCGGGTGCGCATGGGCCGACGCCGGGGATCGCCCTGATCCAGAGCGGATTGCCCATCGGTCCGGAGTCGCTCGGCTCATCCGCGACCTGACTGCGGAAGGCGAGCGTTATCCAGAAATCAAGAGAAAGACTTATCTCACGCAGGGTCATCAGGGTCAGCAGAAAACTGCAGTTTACCGACGACTCTGCTGACCCTGCGCGAGACCCGCGTCTGTCAGTCCGTGGGAACAGGTTCAGGCTACCCCCGACCGCCGTGTCCGTAACCTTCCCTACGACGGGGCCGATCCGCATCGTGCAGATTCACCGCGCGGGATCACCGACGAGACGCGCCACGGGGGAGGACGGATGGAGACGCTGACGGCCGCGCGGGCGCAGATGGAGGTGTCGCTCGCCTTCCACATGGTGTTCGCGGCGCTGGGGATCGGGATGCCGCTGCTGATGGTGGCCGCCGAAGGGCTGTGGCTGCGCACCGGCCGCGCGCACTACCGGGACCTCGCGAAGAAGTGGGCCAAGGCCACCGCGCTCACCTTCGCCATCGGCGCGGTTAGCGGCACGGCGCTCAGCTTCGAGCTGGGGCTGCTGTGGCCGCGCTTCATGGCCTTCGCCGGGGGGATCGTCGGCCCCGCGTTCGCGCTGGAGGGGTACGCCTTCTTCCTGGAAGCCATCTTCCTGGGCCTGTACCTGTACGGCTGGGAGAAGCTGTCGCCGCGGGCGCACCTGGCCGCCGGCGCGGCGGTGGCGGCGAGCGGGATGGTCAGCGGCATCCTCGTCGTCGCGGCCAACGCGTGGATGCAGCAGCCCCTTCTGGATGCCCGCGGGGCAGTGGTCCGTGACAACGCGCTCGCGCCGTTTCTGAGCCGTGCGTGGGGGGTGATGTCGCTGCACTCCACGCTCTCGTGCTACATCGCCACCGGCTTCGCGGCGGCCGGCGTCTACGCGCTCGGGATGCTGCGCGGCCGCCGCGACGCGTACCACCGCTCCGGGCTCGCGCTGGCGCTCGGGCTGGGGACGGCGGCCGCCCTGCTGCAGCCGGTGAGCGGCCACTTCAGCGCCGACCACACCGCCCGCCACCAGCCGCTCAAGCTGGCCGCCTACGAGGCGCACTTCCACACCACGCGCGGTGCGGCCGAGGTCATCGGCGGGATCCCCGACGTGCAGGCGCGCGTCGTCCACGGCGCCATCCGCATCCCCAAACTCCTCAGCTTCCTCGCCTTCGCGGACCCGGACGCCGAGGTGAAGGGGCTGGACGCGTTCCCGCGCGAGCTTTGGCCCAACGTGGTGGTCGCGCACCTCGCCTTCCAGGGGATGGTCGCGTGCGGGTTCGCGCTGATCGGCGCCGGGCTCTGGTTCTGGTGGACGGGGTGGAGGCGGCGCGAGCCGGGGCGGTGGCTGCTGCGGGCGCTGGTGCTCGTGTCGCCGCTGGGGATTCTCGCGTTGGAGGCGGGGTGGATCGTGACCGAGGTGGGCCGCCAGCCGTGGATCATCCGGGGGGTGATGCTGACCCGTGACGGCGTGACCACGGTGGATGCCGTCCCCGCGACCTTCTTCGGCTTCTCGCTCCTCTACCTGGTGCTGGGGGTCGCGCTCGCGCTGCTGCTGCGCCGGCTGGCCACGGGCGCGCCGCCCCGCGCGGCCCAAGCGGGCGCCGCGGCGCCGGAGGTGGCGCATGCTCGCTGACCTGGCGGCGGGGCTCGCGCTGGCCGCGCTGATCGCCTACGCGGTGCTGGCGGGCGCGGACTTCGGCGGGGGGATCTGGGACGCGTTCGCGCGCGGGCCCCGCCGCGATGCGCAGCGCGAGGCCATCGCACACGCCATGGGGCCCGTCTGGGAGGCGAACCACGTGTGGCTGATCTTCGTGGTCGTCCTCCTCTTCACCTGCTTCCCCGGCGCGTACGCGGCGCTCTCGATCGCGCTCTTCACCCCCTTCCACCTGGTGCTGCTGGGGATCATCCTGCGCGGCGCCGCGTTCGTCTTCCGCGCCTACTCGCCGCAGAGCATCCGCCGGCCGGGCGCGCCGGGGCGGCAGGCGCGGCGCTGGGGCGCGGTGTTCGGCGCGGCGAGCGTGATCACCCCCGTGCTGCTGGGGATGTGCCTGGGCGCGGTGAGCGCCGGCGGCGTCCACGTCGATCCCGCCGGCGCGGTGACGATCGAGGGCGCCGCGCCGTGGCTGCGGCCGCTGTCGCTGGCGATGGGCGGCTTCGCGCTGGCCGTCTGCGCCTACCTGGCCGCCGTCTACCTGGCCAACGAGACCGAGGGCGAGCTGCGCGCCGACTTCCGCCGCCGCGCGCTGTGGGCGGGCACGGCGGTCGTCGCGATGTCGGTGCTGGTCCTCCCGCTCCTGCGCGCGCGGGCGCCGCACCTGTGGCACGGGCTGCTGGGCGCCCGGGCGTGGCCGGTGCTCGCCGTGGGGGTGGCCGCGGCGCTGCTGAGCGGGTGGGCGCTCTGGCGGCACCGCCCGCGGCTGGCGCGCACGGCCACGGTGGCGCAGGCCGCGTGTCTGCTGGCGGGGTGGGGGATCGCCCAGCACCCGTACCTGATCTACCCCGACGTGACGGTGCACACCGCCGCCGCGGGCTCGGCGACGCTGCGCTTCGTGCTCTGGAGCACCCCGTTCGGGATGCTGCTCCTCCTCCCCTCGCTGTGGTGGCTCTTCCGCGTCTTCAAGGGCGGCGCCATGCGGCTGACCAACGCGCCGGGCGACGGTGGCGCGGGCTGACGCAAACGGGCGTCCTCTCCAGTGGTCGCATCGTTGAAAGTGAGACGTGGTTCGGGAGCAGCTGAAAGCTGGGCGCGGCACACGAGAGAACCACGGTGGCGCGCCGCGGAAGCCATTCCGGTCCGGTGCGACAAATCGTTCCTTTTGAATCAAGAATCAGACGTTTTCGACGTTGAGCCGATTCGCCAGACGCGGCGCGGAATCTGGCATATGCGTCCACCGTCCATCTCGAATAAGGACACGATTTCCGTTGACCCGAAGGCGCGGAACCGAGCAACTTGGTGACCCCACCGCAGTTCACGGGGATCCACCCCCAACACCGAGGCGCTCCACATGAATCGCCGAACCATCCTCCGCTCCGCGCCGCTGCTGCTGGCCGCGGCAACCCTGGTCACCGCCTGTTCCGAGCTGCCGTCCGACGCGGTTTCTCGCAACCCCGCCATCCCCCGGCTCACGGTCACCCCCACCAACGCCTTCGCCAGCATCGACGGCGGCGGCACGCACGCGTGCGGCGTGACCAGCGGCGGGCAGACGTGGTGCTGGGGCCGCAACGCCATGGGACAGCTGGGCGACAGCACCGCCACCAACTCGTCCGTCGCCGTCGCCACGCACCAGAGCGGCGTGACCTTCGCGCAGATCACGGCGGGCGACTCGCACACCTGCGGCATCACCAACGCCGGGCAGGCGTGGTGCTGGGGGACCGACGCCGACGGGCGCCTGGGCGACAGCACCACCGCCACCATCCCGCTGATCCCCGTGCAGGTGAAGCAGCACGGCGCCACCTTCAGCAGCATCAGCGCGGGGTACGGGCACACCTGCGCGCTCAACGGTTCGGGCCAGGCGTACTGCTGGGGGGCGAACAGCAACGGCCAGCTGGGCGACAACTCGCAGAGCTTCAGGCTGACGCCCGTGACCGTGCAGCAGGGCGGCTCCACCTACGTGCAGATCACGTCCGGCTTCTGGCAGACCTGCGCGCTCGACAACGGCGGGCAGGCGTACTGCTGGGGCTACGGCGGCGACGGCGCGCTGGGCTACGGCTTCACCGTGGGCGACTCGGTGCCGGCGGCCGTCAGCCAGGGTGGCGCGACCTACACCACCATCTCCAGCGACTACCGGCACACCTGCGCGCTCAACGGCAGCGGCCAGGCGTACTGCTGGGGGCTGAACAGCAACGCGCAGCTGGGCGACAGCACCAAGACCGCCCGCTACACGCCGGTGGCGGCGCGTATGCCGTCGGGCGTGAGCTACGCCGCCATCGCCGCGGGGCAGACCTCCACCTGCGCGGTCAGCACCACGGGGCAGGCGTACTGCTGGGGGCAGGGCACCTCGGGGCAGCTGGGCAACGGCAGCTTCGTGGACAAGCGCCTGCCGGTGGCCGTGTCGCAGGCGGCGGGCGTGACCTTCACCAGCATCAAGGCCGAGGGGACGGGCTACTGTGCGCTCGACACCGTGGGCCAGACCTGGTGCTGGGGGAAGAACGACTGGGGCCAGCTGGGGAACAACTCCACCACGATCAGCGCCACGCCGGTCGCGGTGGTCCACTGACCGACCCACGGCGGCATGAACGAGCGGGCCCGCCCCGGCGCACCGGGGCGGGCCCGCTCGCGTCTCCGGCATCCGGGCCCTCACCCTGCGCGTTCAGGCGCCCGACTGCGTCGGGTCCTGAACGCCTGTCCCTCTCCCGAACTGCAGGAGAGGGACCCGGGGGCGCTTCGCGCGGCTACTTCATCTCGAACACCCGTGCAGTTCCCCAAAGCGATCACCTTTTCTCTCCGAAGCGGGGGCGAGGGGCCACCGCGGCCGTGACGAACCCGCTCAGCTCAGAACAGCGAGATCTGCTCGCCGATCTCGTGCGGGTCCACGGGGGTGACGCCGAGCTGGCGCTGGATGGCGCGGGCGCTGGCGGGGCTGTGGCCCTCGAAGTGGTTGTTGGCGTAGCCGAAGATGTCGACGCCGCGCGCCGGGAGCATTCGCAGCACGCCGATCCACTCGCCCAGCTCGGACGAGCGGTCCACCTGCACGTGCGAGAAGTCGGTCAGGTCCCGGTTGGGCCCCATCCAGCGCAGGTAGTGGAAGTCGGACGTGGGCTCGGTGGCCAGCTCCAGCACGGTGTCGCGCGGGATCCACTTGCCGTCGCTGAGCGCCAGCGCCACGCGGTGCTCGCGCAGCAGCGCCAGCAGGTCCGGGAGCACGTCGCGCCGCATCCAGCGCTCCTGCCTCAGCTCCACGGCAAAGCGCAGGTCGCGCGGCAGCGTGGGGATGAACGCCTCCAGCGCGTCGAAATCCGACGGCGAGAACTCGGGCCCCATCTGCACCAGGATCGGCCCCAGCTTGCGGCCCAGGAGGCGGGCTCGCTCGATGAACAGCTCCGTCTGGTCGTGCGCGCGGCGCAGGTGGCGCTCGTGCGTGATCTCCTGCGGCAGCTTGAGCGAAAAGACGAACGAATCCGGCGTCCGCCCCGCCCACCCGCGGAAGGTGTTCACCGGCGGGATGGCGTAGAAGGTGGAATCGACCTCCACGGTGCCGAACGCCTGCGCGTACAGCGTCAGCATGTCGGCGGGGCGGGTGCCGTCC
Organism: Longimicrobium sp.; assembly: GCA_035689035.1. Lineage (GTDB taxonomy): Bacteria > Gemmatimonadota > Gemmatimonadetes > Longimicrobiales > Longimicrobiaceae > Longimicrobium. Next base: position 7,400 of record DASSME010000431.1, read on the forward strand.
GGATAGAACGGCCCCACCCACGCCGCGTAGTTCCACCCCTGCGTCCCGATCAGCACGCGTCCGTCCACGCTGCCTCTCCCCGTCGGCTGGATGTACAGGTAGACGACGTGAACAGCAGGGATCGTGCTCAAGCGCGGAGACGAGCGTGGAGACCGGCAGGGTGGGGCGAATGAATTCAATTCGCTGCAACGACTACACGAAGTCCGCCTTCGCGGACTACCGCCTCACGTGTGGCCGAGAGTTGAGGTGCGCTAAAGGCTTCGGTAGGCCGCCTCGGACGGGCGGGCGCTCGTGCCGTGCTCCACTGCCGCGGCGGCGCGGGGGGTGGTAGTCCGCGAAGGCGGACTTCGTGCCGTTGTTGCAGCGAAGCCGCGAATTCATTCGCCCCGCAACGAATTCATCTGCCCGGCAACGCCGCGTTCAAGCCTGTCGCCGGGACCGGCTATCCCACTCGCACCTTCACCACCACCTTCTTCACCGCGTGGCTGCCGCCCGCCATGCAGCCGGGTTTGTGCGCGTCGCCCGGGTAGAAGAAGGCCAGGTCGCCCTCGCGCAGCAGCAGCGAGCTCGACACCTTCGGCTCGGCGTAGAAGACGATGTCCTTGGCCTCGTCGTACGGCACCTCCACGTCGAGCCCGGCCGTCGGCGTGTGCAGGATGCGCTCGAAGCCGCGGGCCACGTACTGCAGGTCCAGGTACACGCGGTGCGATTCGAAGCGCTTCTCCGTAGCCGGCCCCGTCTGGTAGCTCTGCACCAGCGCGAACACGTCGTCGTCGGCGATGTCGACGCGGCCGTCGGGGATCTCCGCGTCGAACGCCCGCAGCCACGCGAGCCCTTCCGCGATCCCTCCGTCCAGCGTGGCGTACGCGTGCGACTCGGCGAGTGTGGTCAGGATCATTCGCCCCCCTCCACGTGGTCGATCCCCCGCGCGGTGATGCGCACCGTCAGACCGCCGCGCACCCCCGCCGACTTGGCGATGAAGCCGTGGTCCTCGTGGTAGCGCACGATGCGCTCGGCGTCCTGCCGGCTGACGCCCAGCCCGGCGGCGATGTCGTAGCCGTCCTGGTACTCGCTCTCGCCGCGCTCGCTGTGGTCGTAGAGCACTTCCAGGAAGCGCCGCCGGGCCTCGCGCCGGCGGCGCACCTCGTCGTCGGTCATTGCAGCGGGGTGTAGAAGACGTGCGTCCAGCGGCCGGCGTTCAGCCCCACGCCCTGGCGGGTGTAGCCGCAGTTCTCGATGTTCTGCCGGTGGCCGGGGCTGTTCAGCCAGCCGCGCACCACCTCGCGCGCCGTGGGCTGCCCCATCGCGATGTTCTCGGCGATCATCCGGTAGCTCGCTCCCTGCGCCCGCAACCGGTCCACCATGGTGCGCCCCTCGGGCGAGGTGTGCGAGAAGTAGTTGCGGCGCGCCATGTCGGCGCTGTGCGCCTGCGCGGCGCGGGCGGCCGCGTCGTCCCACGCCAGCGCGCGGCAGCCGATCCGCGCGCGGTGCTCGTTCACCAGCCTCGCCACCTCGGCGGTCTCCCTGCTCACCGGCATCGTCCCCCCTCCCGATCCCCCGCCCGCGGCCGGCGTGGACGCCGAGCCGGCCGGCACCGGCATCACCCCCACGCACCCCGCCAGCAGCAGCGCCGCGGGGACCAGGCGGAGGCGCGGGACCGGGATCGCGTTCATGTGTCCAGCTCCTTCAGCAGTGCGGCCATGCGCAGGTCGTACGGGTCGGCCGAGTCGTCGTCGGGGCCGGGCTCGTAGTTCTGCTGCGGCGTCTCCAGGATCAGCGGCACGCCACGCGAGCGCGGGTCCTTCAGCAGCCAGGCGAACGCGTCGCGGCCGATCTGCCCGTCGCCCAGCAGCACGTGGCGGTCGCGGTTGCTGCCCAGCGCACCCTCGCTGTCGTTCAGGTGGAAGAAGCCGGGGCGCTCGCCGGTGGCCTCCTCGAACTCGTCCAGGATCGCCTTGAGCCGCTTCTGGCTGGCGTGGATGTCGTAGCCGGACGCGAAGAGGTGGCAGGTGTCCAGCCCGTATCCGGTGCGCTCGCGCAGCTCGTCGGGGACGTGCCGCAGGATGTCGGCCACCTCGGCGGCGGTGCGGCCCAGGGTTTTCCCGGCGCCGGCGGTGTTCTCGACCAGCAGCCGCGTCTTGCTCCCCGCGGTCGCCTGCAGCGCCCCGCTGATCGCCCTGCCCACGCGCTCGGCGGCCTCGCCGATGTCGCCGTTCTTGGCGCTGCCGGGGTGGAAGCACACCTGGCCGACGCCCAGCGTGGTGCTGCGCTCCATCTCCTTGGCCAGCCCCGCGGCGGCGCGCTCCCACTTTTCGGGCTCGGGCGTGGCCACGCTCAGCACGTAGGCGGCGTGGACCACCACGTGCTCGGGCTTGATCCCGGTTTCCTCGAGCGCGGCGTGGAAGCGCTCCACCCGCGCCGGGCTGATCCCGGACTTGTCACCGTAGAAGATGGGCTTGGCGGTGAAGATCTGCACGGCGCGGAGCCCCGCGTTCGCCGCGCGCCGCACCGCCATGTCGATCCCGCCCTCGTCCACCGCGTGCGTGCCGAAGATGTGTGGCATCTCGCGTTTGCTCACAGGTTGGCTCGATGGGAAGGGCGGCCTCCGGGTCGCTGCTCGCGGGCTGAGCTCGTCGCGGCCCTGGCTGGCCCCCTCCCCCCGGCCCCCTCCCCGCGCTCCGCGGGGGAGGG
>DASSME010000432.1:0-11600 GCA_035689035.1 Longimicrobium sp.
GTGCTCCCGGTGGCTGAATAGGATCGACAAAGTGCGAGAAGCGGTGCCGGCGAAGATCGTTCGTACCGGAACAAGGGCCTGCTTGCCCCGCCCGATTGGTCGGAATCAAGGATTTCCGGATGAGAACGAATTCGCTGCAACGACCACACGAAGTCCGCCTTCGCGGACTACAGGCGCACGCTCAGCCTGGATGACAAGGCGCGGAAGAAGCTTCGCGGTGGGTGCGCAGTAGCCGCGAGCGGAGCGAGCCCAGGTCCCTCTCCCAGGTTGTTTTGGGAGAGGGACAGGCGATCCGGACGCGACGCAGTCGCGCCGGACCGCCAGGGTGAGGGCCCCGCGGCGCGGAGGACGCGATTCTTTTCGAGATTCAGCCGGTCGTCAGGGGTACCGCCGCCGCCCCCGCATCAGCAGGTGCAGCAGGAAGAGCAGCACCACGGCGCCGATGAAGGCGACGAAGATGGTGCCGGCCAGCCCGCCGAAGGGCGTGCCCACGCCCAGCTTGCTGAACAGCCAGCCGCCCAGGAACGCGCCCACGATCCCCACGATGATGTCGCCGACGATGCCGTAGCCGATGCCGCCCATCACCACCGACGCGAGCACGCCGGCGATCAGCCCCACCAGGATCCACATCAGGATGCCCATGGCTTTCTCTCCGAGAAGGTTGGCGTAGCAGAGGGCAACCACCGTGCCCATGCTGCGCCCGGCGCGCGGCGTGGACGGCGCGGCGAAACCGGCGGACGATCCAGCACGTAACACAACCCGTTGCGAGACAACGGAGTAGCATTAACCACCCCACCACCGGAGCGGCGAGATGAACGAGCAGGCCACCGCGGACGAGCACCGCGGCGCGGGAGGGACCCAGGGCGGCGTGGCCACTTTCTTCCTGGGCGTGGCGATGGCCGCGGCCGGCGCCTACCTGCTCACCAGCCGGGTCACCGTGAGCAGCGGGGGTTGGCAGATGTGGGGCTACAGCGGCTTCGGCCTGTCGCTGATCCCGCTGATGCTGGGGATCGGGATGCTGTTCTACGACGGACGCTCCATGATCGCCAAGCTGCTGATCGTGGTGGGGCTGGTGATCATCGGCGCCGGGATCATCGCCAACCTGAACGTCTACTTCCAGCACACGCCGCTGTTCGCCATGCTGATGATGCTGCTCCTGCTCTGCGGCGGCATCGGCCTGGTCATCCGCGCCGTTCGCCCGATGTAGCTTCGCGGCCAGGGCGAGGAGAGCATCACGGGGCGCCTCCGCCGTCTGGCGGAGGCGCCCCGTCCGCGTTATCTGATCTGCCGATGATCCGGCTCCCTTCCGATGTCATCCCGAAGGAGCCTAAGCGGCTGAAGGATTTATACTTGCGGCGGAGGCACGTTCCGTCGCCAAGCCCCTGATCTCGATCCTATGACCGAACCGCAGCTCGATTTCCAGCCCGACGGCACGTGGCAGCCGATCCGCGTGCTGTTCGTGTGCCTGGGCAACATCTGCCGCTCGCCGCTCGCCGAGGCGGTGTTCCGCCACCTGGTCGAGGAGCGGGGGTGGGCGGATCGCTTCGACATCGACAGCGCGGGGACCAGCGGCTGGCACCGCGGCGCGCCGCCCGACGCGCGCAGCACCGAGACCGCGCGGCGCCGCGGGATCACGCTGGCCGGCCGCAGCCGCAAGGTGATCGCGAGTGACCTGCGGACCTTCGACTACGTGATCGCGATGGACGCCGAGAACCGCGCCGCGCTCGACGAGCTGCGCGATCGGTCCGGCGGCACGGCCCAGCTCCGCCAGCTCCGTGAGTTCGAGCCCGAAGCCGACTCGCTGGACGTGCCGGACCCGTACTACGGCGGCCCGCGCGGCTTCGACGACGTGCACGACATCGTCGAACGAGGGTGCGCGGGGCTGCTGGCGCACATCGCCGCGGAGCGCGGTCTGCGGTGACCCCGTCCGCGTTGCCGGACGCCGTGCGCGCGGCGGTGGAGGCCGAGCTCGGCACCATCCGCTCGGCCCAGCCGGTCGGCGGCGGCTGCATCAGCAACGGCTGCCGGGTCCAGACGGCGGACGGTCCGGTCTTCCTCAAGCACAACCACGCCGCGCCCGCCGGCATGTTCGCCGCCGAGGCCGAGGGCCTGCGCGCCCTCCGCGCCGCCGCGGGCGAGCACCTGCGCGTCCCCTCCGTCCTCGCGCTGGGGGACGCGGGCGATGACGGCGGTGGATGGATCGCGCTGGAGTGGCTGGAGCCCGCGCCGCCCGGCCGCGATCACGGCGAGCGCCTGGGCCGCGGCCTCGCCGCGGTCCATCGGACCGGCGCGGGCGGATGGGGTTGGGAGCGGGACAACTGGATCGGCTCGCTCCCGCAGCCGAATCATCCCGCCGCCTCCTGGCCCGGGTTCTGGCGCGACCGCCGCCTTGCGCCGCAGCTCGATTTCGCCCGCCGCGCGCGCCGCCTCCCCGGAACGGATGCCGAGTGGGAGCGGCTGTTCGATCGTCTCCCCGACCTGCTCGCGGCGGGTGACGACAACGGCCCGTCGCTGCTGCACGGCGACCTGTGGAGCGGCAACGCGCTGTCGACCTCCGCCGGGCCGGCCATCATCGACCCCGCCGTCTACCGCGGGCACCGCGAGGTGGACCTGGCGATGGCGGCGCTCTTCGGCGGCTTCGACCGCGCCTTCTTCGCGGCGTATGAGGAGGCGTGGCCGCTGAGCCCGGGCGCGGAGCGGCGGCGCTCCGTCTATCAGCTCTACTACCTGCTGGTGCACGTGAACCTGTTCGGCGGCGGCTACGTGGCGCAAACGGCCGAGACGCTGCGACGGGTGCTTTCCTGAGCGCCAGAGCCTCGCGGGAGTAGCTGATTCGGCCCCGTGCGCCGAGACGGGCGCAGCGCCCACGCGCGGCGTCGGCAGACCTTTCGGAACGCGGGAGGTAGACGGCCTCGGCCGGCCGGAGGGGGCGCGGCGCCACGGATCGCGCGGGCCTTTCTTCCATCGCCCCCGCGCCGCATCTACATTCGACCGGGCCGTCCGCCGCTCACGGAACGCCGCGTGCGATGATGCCCGAAACGCACTCACGCACTGGCGCACTCGCGCACCCGTTTCCCCGCCCAGCCCCGCGCCTTGACCGACCTCGCCACGCCGCCTCCACCCGAGCACCCCAGGCTGCCGCCGCCCGCCGGCAACACCGTGGCCGTGCGGACGCTGGTGCGCTACGCCGAGCGCGCGATGGAGCGCAGCAGCGACGCCCTGCAGGTGCGCGGCAACACGGCGCGGCTGCTGGTGGACGGCTCCCAGGCGTTCCCCGCGTGGCTGAACGCGATCCAGGAGGCGCGCCACTGGGTGCACCTGGAGAACTACATCCTTCGCGACGACCGCACCGGCCGCATCTTCCGCGAGGCGCTGTGCGACCGCGCGCGCGACGGGGTGAAGGTACGCGTGCTGTACGACTGGATGGGGTGCTGGGCCACGCCCCGGCGCTACTTCAAGCCCTTCCGCGACGCGGGCGTCGAGGTGCGCGCCTTCGCCCCGCCGCGCGCGGGGAACCCGCTGGCGTTCGCGCGGCGCGACCACCGCAAGGTCGTGGCGGTGGACGGCGTGTACGGCTCCGTGGCGGGGATGTGCATCGGCGACGAGTGGGCGGGCGACCCCGAGCGCGGCATCCCCGCCTGGCGCGACACCGGCGCCGAGTTCCGCGGGCCGGTGGCGGCGGCGCTGGACGTGGCGTTCAGCCGCACCTGGGCGCTCACCGGCCGCCCGCTGCCGCCCGACGAGGTCCCCGATCCGGCGCGGTCGAAGCCGATGGGCGACGTCTCGGTGAGGGTGGTGGAGGGCGAGCCGGCCAAGAGCCGCATCTACCGGCTGCAGCAGTTCCTGTCGCTGGCGGTGGAGCAGCGGCTGTGGATGACGGACCCCTACTTCCTGGTGCCGCCGGCGATGGCCGAGGCGCTGGCGGCCGCCGCGCGCGACGGGGTGGACGTGCGGGTGCTGGTGCCGGCGTTCAACAACTGGCCGATCGTCGGGGGGCTGTCGCGCGCGGGGTACCGGCCGCTGCTCGAGGCGGGGGTGCGGATCTTCGAGTGGGAAGGCCCCATGATCCACGCCAAGACCGCCGTGGCCGACGGGATCTGGACGCGGGTGGGGAGCAGCAACCAGAACCTGGCGTCGCTGGTGGGGAACTGGGAGCTGGACGTGGCCGTGACGGACCGCCACTTCGCCAAGGCGATGGAGGACCTGTTCGAGGCCGACATGGCCGGCGCGGTGGAGGTGGGGCTCCGCTCCGCGCACGCCGGCCGGTCCACCCACCGCGACCGCCGCGCGGTGGAGCGCACGGTGGTGGAGAGCAGCGTGATCGAGGCGCCCGGCGAGGAGCACAAGCCCGGCCGCGCCCGTGCCCGCGAGCGGCGGGCGCGGTCGTATCGGGGGACGGAGTTCGGGCGGCTGCTGGGGCGCCTGGCGCGCGCCGGCTCGGTCCTCTTCCGCGCGCTGATCGGCGAGCGCGCCATCCAGCGCGAGGACGTGGGGTGGATCGCCGTCCTCACCGTCCTGCTCTTCGCGCTCTCGGTGGTGGGGATCCGCTACCCGCGCTGGCTGGCGTGGCCGATCGCTTTCTTCATCTTCTGGCTGGGCGTGGCCGCGCTGGTGCGCCTGCTGACGCAGGAGAAGCCGCCGGAGTAGCCGTCGCCGTCTCCGCCGCGACCGCCATCGGCCGGGCGGGGGATTGGACCCGCGCCGCGTCCAGCACGCCCAGCGCGAAGCACGGGTCCATCAGCCAGAACATCATCCCGCCACCTCGATCTCGATCTCCCGCCCCTTCGCGGCGTCCGCGGCGAACGCGAGCAGCCTCGCGCCCTCGTCCTCCACCTCGGCTCGCTCCGCCATCGAGAGCTTCGCGAACGCCTCCACCTTCAGCGTCGCCACGCCCTTCGCGCGGACGATGGTCCACGCGCCGCGCACGAAGCCGTCCACCAGCAGCGCGCCGCGGGTGAAGACGCGGGCGCTCTGCGCGGGGGTGATGATGCGCGTGCGGTCGGCGTGCGAAAGGAGCGCGTTGTCGTATTCGGGAAGGTAGCGCACCGGCGCCGGCGTCTCCGGATCGGGGAGCGGACCGTCTTCCACGTCCAGCAGCTCGCTCCCGTCCTCGCCGCGGAAGGTGCGCAAGCCCGAGCGGAGTCGCTCGGCCACCTCGCGCAGCCGCGTGAGCCCGGACCACGCCTGCACGTCCGCGACGCTCGCGGGGCCGAAGGCGCGCAGGTACCGCAGCATCATCTCGTCGGGAGACGGGTTCGCCGCGAGCGGGCGGCCCAGCCACTGCTCGGCGGTGGTGCAGAGCGGGAGCCCGCCGCGGCCCCACACGCCGCGCGGCGGCACCTGCACCAGCGGCAGCGCGGTGCGCAGCAGGTGCGCGATGGAGTCCGCGTCCGCATCGGGCCAGCGCTCGCACAGCGCCTTGCCTGCGTCGGTGATGGTGCGCGGCTCCTCCTCCAGCAGCGCGCGCCCCGCGGCGGCGATGGCGTCCGCGTCCTTCTTCGCCAGCCGCTTGCTGTACGGGCTGCCGCGATACTGCCGCTCCAGCACCGGCTGCATCAGCGGCCGCAGCGTCTGGCAATCGCCGGCGGTGACCAGGTGCACGGTGGAGCGCATCGCCACGATGCGGACGGCGCGCCGGTCCAGCAGCAGCGTGGAGAGATCGTCGGCGCGGAAGCCGGCGAGCCGCGTCCACAGGCCCACGTAGGGCGCGTACGGCGCCTGCGCCTGCATCCCGGCCAGCCGCTCGATCGCGTCCGCTGGGGAGAGGCTCGTACGATCCAGCAGCATCTGCCTCTGCAGCAGCGCGCGGTTCAGCGCGCGCCGCGTGAGCACGTCGCCCGAACCCTTCGCGCCGCGCCCCGCTGCCTTCCGCGCCGCCGCCCGTGCAGCCATCCGCAGATCCTCCGTTGCAACGAAAGACTGGCGCCCCCGCGCCGCGAACGACAGTATCCTGTCGATCCGCAGGATAGCATTCTGACAGTATGCTGTCAATGTCTTACGACGATCCGCCTTCGCGCACCCCTGCCGGCGACGCGTTCACCGCGCTGGTGGTGCAGGTCCTTCGCCTGAACGGCCACCTGACCGCCGCCGGCGACGCCCTCGCGCGCCCGGCCGGGCAGACCAGCGCCCGGTGGCAGGTCATGGGCGTGGTGGAGCACGGCCCCGCCACCGTCGCGCAGGTGGCGCGCGCGCTGGGCCTCGCGCGCCAGAGCGTGCAGCGGATCGCCGACCTGCTGGAGGGCGACGGCCTGGCCGAGTTCATCCCCAACCCCGCCGACCGCCGCGCCGCGCTCCTTCAGCTCACCGTCGCCGGCCGCGCCGCCCTGCGCACCATCCAGACCGCCCAGCGCGCCTGGGCCGACGCCCTCGGCGCCGAGATCGGCGAGGACGCGCTGCGGCAGGCGAGCGAGGTGCTGGCGCGGGTGGCGGAGGTGGTGGCGAGCCGTGGGTACGGAGAAAGATGACCGAGACGAAGTAGGAGCGAGGTGGAATCCCCCGAATCGATGGCTATGTCGTTGCTGTTGTTGGTGTTAGACTACTCAGCACTTCGATGGGTAATGCGTTCCATTCCGCACCATCCAGCATCCGTCCCCCCGCCTTCGGAGTCCGGCCGCCCCACTGCTTGAAGAAGAAGGACACGCCCGCCTCGGCGCAGCGGTCGCGGATCAGCTTCACCCACTCCGGGTCCATCCGGCGATGGTTGGTGCCGCTCTCGCCGCCGGCGATCACCCAGTGGATCCCGTCCAGCCTGCCTCGCAGGTCCAGCGGGCCCAGCAGCGGCTCGCAGGAAAGGAAGCGCACCCTGGCCGGTAGCCCGCGAAGGTGCGCGATCCGGTAGTCCACGTGCTGGTTCTCGACGCTCGTTCCCATCCAGACGTGGCCGGGTACTTCGCCGCGCGGGAACAGGTCGCGGTTCAGCTTGAAGAAGCGGACCGCGCGCGACGGGCGCTTGGTGAGCACCTGGTAGACGTGGCGGTCGACGCTCAGCATCACCTGGAAGATCTTGCGGACGAACGCGTCGGGTACGTCTACGTGGAACAGGTCCGACATGCTGTTCACGAAGATCATCCGCGGGTCCTTCCACTTCGCGGGGTCGCCCAGGCGGTTCTCCCACGTACGCACCGCGAACGGGTCTGCTTCGTTCTCGGGCGTCTGCACTACCGGCAGCTTACGCAGGTACACGCTGGCCAGCCGAACGTGTGCCAGGGTATGCGCATAGCAGTGGTCGCACCCCGCCGACACCTTGGTGCACCCCGTCACCGGGTTCCAGGTGGCGTCCGTCCACTCGATCTTGCTGCGCTCGCTCACTCTCCCATCCTCGCGCCGGAGCAGACGGAAAACCGCACCCCGCGTACGCTACCGAAGAAGCGCCGAACGGTCAAGATTCCCGTCCGGCGCCTCATCATTCCACGCATCCGCTTCAGCCCTCCACCTTCTTCACCGTCACGTAGTAGTTCTCGTCCACCCGCAGCCCCCCGTCCGAGCTCGCGGCGGCGACGGCGGCGGGGGCCGTCTGCCACTGCGTGGTCGGGCGCAGCATGGTCCCGCCGGCGCCGGCCAGCACGCGCACGGGCATGTCGAAGCCGGGGACCACGTTGGCCCAGCGGAACTGCACGGCGCCTCCCTGCGTGCGGTACTCCAGCACCGGGATCATGGTGGTCTCCAGGTATTGCTGGAACACCTTGCCGAGGTCGATCCCGCTCTGGCGGCTGATGTAGTCGCGCACCTGCATCCCGCTCACCGACTGGTGGCGGAAGGTGCTCTGCAGGCCCCGCAAAATCCCCCGCCACTTCTCGTCGTCGCCGACGAGCTGGCGGATGGTGTGCAGCATGTTGCCGCCCTTGTAGTACATGTCGCCCGAGCCCTCGGCGTTCACGCCGAAGGCGGGGATGATCGGCTGGTCGTTCTGCACGTTCTGCCGGGTGCCGATCTGGTAGCGGGCCCCGGCTTCCTTCCCCTGCTGGCACTCGGTGTACAGGCTCTCGGCGTAGTTGCCGAAGCTCTCGTGCACCCACATGTCGGCCAGGTCGTTGGTGGTGATGCTGTTCCCCCACCACTCGTGCGCCGCCTCGTGCACGATGATGAAGTCCCAGCGCAGCCCCAGCCCCGTGTGGCTCAGGTCGCGCCCGCGGTAGCCGTTCTGGTAGTGGTTGCCGTAGGCGATCGCGCTCTGGTGCTCCATCCCCAGGTGCGGCGTCTCCACCAGCTTGAAGCCGTCGCGGTACCACGGATACGGTCCGAACCAGTGCTCGAAGCACTGCAGCATCGGCTTCGCCTGCTGCCACTGTGCGCGCGCCTTCTCCAGGTTCCCCGCCAGCGGCCAGAAGTCGAGCGTGAGCGCGCCCGCCTCGCCCGGGTAGGTGTCGGTGAAGTGCGCGTAGTGCCCGGCGTTCACCGCCACGTCGTAGTTGTTGATCGGCTCGGCCACGAACCACTCGTACGTCGTCGTCCCGTCCGCGTTCTTGACGGTGTTCCTCAGCCGCCCGTTGGAGACGTCCACCATCGGGTCGGGGACGGTGATGGCGATGCGCTGGCTGTCGGGCTCGTCGGCCTGGGTGTCCTTGTTGGGCCACCAGGCGCTCGCCCCCAGCCCCTGCACCGCGGTGGCGACCCACCGCGCCCCCGTGCTGTCGGCCGTCCACACGAAGCCGCCGTCCCACGGGGCGTTCTTGGCCACGCGCGGCCGGCCGTGGTAGTAGAAGCGCAGCGTCTTCGTCTGCCCCGCCGCGACCTCGGACGGGAGGTCGACGAAGAAGGCGTTGCCGTCGCGCGTGTAGGTGAGCCGGCGGCCGTCCTGCACCACGCTGTCGGCCTGCAGCGGCATCTGCAGGTCGATCTGCATCCTGCGTCCGGGGTGCGTGGCGCGGTAGGTGATGCCGTTCCAGCCGGCGATGCTGCTGTCGGCCGGGCTCACCCGCACGTGCAGGTCGTAGAAGGTCACGTCCCACCACGCCCGGCCGGGGCCGATGGCGCCGCGCAGGGTGTCGGCGTGCGTGAAGGGCGGCTCGGCCTGCGCCAGCGCGCCACCGGCGGTGGCGAGCAGGAGCAGCGGGGCGACCAGGAGCGAACGGCGCATCGGGACGGCTCGGCTCTTCGGGTTGGACGGACTTCGGGGGACGGACACGGTCCGGACGACGGGTGACAGAATGCACTCCCCCGGCCGCCGCGTCCACTGCCCGGGCCGCGGCGAGGGTGCTTCTACCCGCGACCCCGCCGATCCTTCCAAGTGCGGCAGAACGGGGTATTTGCGGGGATCGGCCCGGCCTAGACCGGAGCGCCGCGACACCGGTTCGGTTGCGTAAACGCTTGGTGCGTATTATGTTGCGTAGGAACGAGGCCCGCCGTGGTCGCGTTCTGCTGCCATCTTCCCCGTACAAGCCGGAAGTTTTCTTAAGGATCGCCGCGGGCTCTCCCCCCAGAGCGGCGCATCCGCAGTGCCTACCCGGAGGTAGCATGCAGTTCAGATCGGCATTCCCGGTCGCCCTCGTCCTGGGGGGCGCCCTGGGCGGGGTCGCCGCCGCAGCCGGCGCCGACCCTTCCGCGGCCGCCGGCGACGGCGCCCCCCGCGGCCTGATCCGCGAAGCCGCGGCGGCCACGGCCGCCCGGTGGGACATCCCCGTGGTTCGCAACGAGGCGGTCGAGCACTTCGTGGACGTGTTCTCTGGCCGCCGCAACGAAGAGATGGCCATCTACCTCAAGCGCAGCGGGCGCTACGAGGGGATGATCCGCTCCAAGCTGCGCAGGGCGGGGATGCCGGAAGACCTGGTCTACCTCACCATGATCGAGAGCGGGTTCAACCCCAACGCCCGCTCGCACGCCAACGCGGTGGGGATGTGGCAGTTCATGGCCGGCACCGCGCGGGGCTACGGCCTGCGCGTGGACGGCTACGTGGACGAGCGCCGCGACCCCGAGCGCAGCACCGACGCCGCGCTGCGCTACCTGCGCGACCTGCACGACCAGCTGGGCTCGTGGTACCTGGCCGCGGCCGCCTACAACGGCGGCGACGGCCGCGTGAGCCGCGCCCTGGCCGCCGAGACCGGGCGCTCCAAGGGGCGCAGCGAGGCCGACTTCTGGCGCATCCGCCACCGCCTCCCGCGCGAGACCCGCGAGTACGTGCCGCTGATGCTGGCCGCCGCGGTGGTGGGGAAGGAGCCCGAGAAGTACGGGCTGGGCGCGGTGGAGCGCTGGATGCCGCTGGAGACCGACACGGTGAGCGTGCCCGGCGGCACCGAGCTGGCCACCGTGGCGCAGGCCGCGGGGGTCACGGAGCGTGACCTGGCGCGCCTGAACCCGCACCTGGTGCGCAAGATGACGCCGCCGGGGAAGAAGGCGTTCCCGGTGCGCATCCCCGAGGGCCGCAGCGGCCAGTTCAGCGGCGCCTTCCCCGCGCTGCACGCCCAGGCCGTGGCCCGCGCCGCCGCCGAGCGCGCCCGCGAAGAAGCCGTCGCCCGCGAGCGCGCCGCCGAACGCCGCGCCGAAGCCCGCCGGGCCGAGGCGCGCCGTGCCGAGGCCCGCGCGGAAGCCCGTGCCGCCGCCCGCCGCCGCGCCCACCGGTCCGCCGCCCGCCGGGCCACCACGCGCCGCAAGTCCACGGTGGCCCGGCGCCGGACCGTGCGCCACACCACCGCCCGCCGCTCGCGCCGGCATCGCTGACGCGCCGCCGCGTCCATCGCAGCAGAAACGCCGCCCCGGCTTCCGGAGGCGGCGTTCGTGTTTTCAGCCGTCGGGCGCGTCGTTGCGGGCAGCAGGGCCGCCGACGGGGCGCTACCGGCTGATCCGGCTGAACTGCTTCCTCACGCAGGGTCCGCAGGGTCCGCAGAAAAACAGCAGGTCTCTGCTGACCCTGATGACCCTGCGTGAGGCCGTTCTGACTTTCATCGTCGCAGCGATTTCGATCCGCCCGCCCCGTTTCGTGCGCCGGGCCGTTCCCTGGCGCGACGGCGAGAACGCGTCTTGGAGAGCCGCCTGCTCGGCTCCACCGTACGCTCGCTGTCGCAAACGGTTCGCCCGCGATAGAATCCCCTCGCCCGCGCGATCCGTTCCCCGAGCCCGTTCCGCCGTGCCGCAAAGCCGTCCGTCGAGGGTGCTGCTGGTCTTCCTGGACGGGGTGGGGATCGGCCCGGCGGACCCGGCGCGCAACGCCTTCGCCCGCGCGGAGCTGCCGGCGCTGCGGCGCCTGCTGGGCGGTCGCCTGCCGCTGGCGGACGACCTGGACGCGGACGGGCGGATCGTGACGGAGCACGCCGTGCTCGCCGCGGCCGACGCGACGCTGGGGATCGCGGGGACGCCGCAGAGCGGGACGGGGCAGACGTCGCTGCTCACCGGCCGCAACGCCGCCGCGGAGTACGGGCGCCACTTCGGGCCGTGGGTGCCCACGGGGCTGCGCGCGATGCTGGGCGAGCACAACCTGCTCACGCGCGCCGTCCGCGGGGGCGCGAGGGCGGCGTTCGCCAACGCCAACCCCGTGGCCGAGCAGGCGGACCCGCGCATCTTCCGCCGCCCGGCCGCGCCGCCGCTGGCCGCGACCGCCGCCGGCGTCCAGATCCGCGGCCTGCCCGAGCTGTACGCCGGCGACGCCATCGCCTCGTCCATCACACACG
>DASSME010000433.1:0-8081 GCA_035689035.1 Longimicrobium sp.
GTCTCGGGGATGGAGGCCCTGCTGAAGCTGCTGCGCGGGCGCCGCACGGTCGTCCTGGCGGGCGCGGGGTGCAGCACCGAGAGCGGGATCCCGGACTACCGCGGGCCCGAGTCGCTCCAGCGCGCGCGCAAGCCGGTCCAGTACCAGGAGTTCGTGCGCAGCGAGGCGGCGCGGGTGCGCTACTGGGCGCGCAGCACGGCCGGGTGGCCGCGCATCGCCCGGGCGCGGCCGAACGCGGCGCACCAGGCGCTCGCACGGCTGGAGCGGGCGGGCGCGGTGGCGGGGATCATCACCCAGAACGTGGACGGGCTGCACCACGCGGCCGGGAGCCGGCGCGTGGTGGAACTGCACGGCTCGCTGGCGTCGGTCCGCTGCCTGGAGTGCGGCGGCGCGGTGCCGCGCGGCAACTTCCAGGCGCGCCTGCAGGCGCTGAACGCCGACACCCGTCTCTGGAGCGAGATCGAGGCGGCGCCGGACGGCGACGCCGAGCTCCCCGCCGCCGCCGTGGAGCGCTTCCGGGTGCCGGGGTGCGCCGGGTGCGGCGGGGTGATGAAGCCCGACGTGGTCTTCTTCGGCGAGAACGTGCCCCGCGAGCGGGTGGACGAGGCGTGGCGGCTCTTCGGCGAGGGCGACGTGCTGCTGGTGGCCGGTTCGTCGCTGACCGTCTACTCCGGCCGGCGCTTCATCTACCGCGCCACCGAGCAGGCGATCCCGGTCGCCGTGGTCAACCTGGGCCCCACCCGGGCGGACGACGTGGCGGCGGCGAAGGTGGAGGGTCGCCTGGGCGAGGTTCTCCCGCGCGTCGCCGACGCCCTCACTGCGTGAACTCCGGTTGAGCACTGGTCACTTCGGTAAAAACTGGACGACGTCATCCTGAGGCTGAGGCCGACCACGCCACAACCTGCGGCATTGTATCGTTTTGCAGGCCGAAGGATCTGTGGACGAGGTTCGTAACCGAACATCCGGAGCGCAAGTCTTTACCCGGATGTGGTCTGATTCGTCCGCGCGGGCAGGGTCGATCTCGCCCGGCGGACCGTCCAGGCGGCGTGACCCGGTGTCGCCGGTTTCGCGGCGTGGTCGGGCGGCGAAAGGCGGGCGCGGGTGGCCACCGCGTACGAGTTGATGCAACCTTCTGGCGGCAGAGGATGGGGAGCGGTAGACTGGGCGCTCCGCGGCGGTATCGATCTCCAGGCCGCCGCCGGCCGATCCATCCCCATCCGGAGCGCCGGTGTTGACCGACACGGAGCTGTCCGCCCTGCAGGACGAGCTGGCCGAGGTGGCGCGGAGCATCGCCCGGCTCCTGCTGAAGCCCGGGCACGACCCCGCCGAGCTGGCCGCGCTGGACGCCCGCGCCAGGAAGCTGCGCGCCCGCATCCGCGCCGTGCAGGAGCAGGAGGCCCTGCGCGCCACCGTGCTCCGCTTCCCCGGCAACGGCCGCCCGCCCATGCCCGAGCCGTGACGGCGAACCACCGACACCTCCGCGTGCCCTCCGCCCCGCTCCCCGGCGGCTGATGCCTGGCTCATCCCAAACCGGAAATCAGACGCGTCATTGCCGGATGTGGCTCGCGCGGCACGTGGAGCGGCCGGAACAGGGGGATTGGATGCGCGAACGCCGATGGTCCCGATGGGTCGCGGTGCTCGCGGTGCTCGCTGCGGGGTGTCGCTCGGCGCCCAGCCCCGTGGCGACCGAGGCCGAGTTCCGCCGGTGGAGCAACGAGGCCCCCGGCAGGACCGAAGCCTTCGCTCGCTTCGAGGCCATGCTGAGCGCCGCTGGCGTGGGAGACGTCGTTCCTGCGTACGATCTGTGGATCGCCGACCGTGTGATGCCGAAGTGCCTCGTCGAGCCCTTTGTCGCTCCACCAGACGGGGAGTGGCCGAACATTGTCCCGGCGCTGCGCTTCATCCGCGATCACGTCGAGCCGGCGATCGGTGAGGTGCGGGTCGTTTCGGCCTATCGCGATCCGGCGTTCAATGCCTGTGTGGGCGGGGCGCCGGCCAGTGCACACCAGGAATACCAAGCCATCGACCTGCTTCCCGTTGACCGCGCGATCACGCGTGAGCGCCTGATTTCCACGTTGTGCGCCATTCACCGGCAAGAAGGCGCACGCGCCGGGATCGGCCTCGGCATCTATCGCGGCCTGCGTTTTCATGTCGACGCGCGCAGCTATCGCGGTTGGGGCGCCGATCGTCGCGGTGTTTCATTTCCCTGTCGGCGCATCGGCGTCCCGGCTCCCTCCAGAGCTCCCGCAACCGGGAAGATCAGCGGATAGCACCCGCAGGGGCGCGATTCATCGCGCCCGGCCGATCTCGCGGATGCGCCGCGGCGTGGGAGGTTCCGATGCCACCTCGTGCAGCCGCGCGCCGTTCTCCCCCGCGCGGACCGAGCGGAAGGCCGGCACCCTCGGCCGGGGCCAACGAGATGACGGCGTCGAGAAAAGAGGCGCCGGTGCGATTCGTCCGCACCGGCGCCTGTTCGATCAAGCCCCCGATCCGCCTTGTGCGTCGGCGGGGCGGCCGGGGGAGAGGTTGGCGCGGACCAGCAGGCGGGCCAGGGCGCGCGGAGCCACCGGCGCCACCAGGTTGGTGGCGGGCACCAGCAGGCGCAGGCGCCGGGTGACCTGCTGCTGCGCGGCCAGGGTGGCCAGCACCGGCGTCTCGGGGTCCAGCGCCTCCACCGCGGGGACGTCGCCGGCGCAGACGACGTGCAGCTTTTCGCCGCCGCGCAGCGCCTTCAGCCGCTCGCCGTAGGCGGCGTCGGCCACCACGGCGGTGAGGGGGCCGCGCGCCAGGCGCTCTTCCACCGCCTGCACCGCGTCGGGCGAGAGGGCGGCCAGCAGCATGGGGCGGCGCGCCGCGTCGCACTGCGGGGCCAGCTCGGGGGCGTGGTAGTGCGTGGTGGCCACCAGGCCGGCGCTGCGCAGCGCCTCGGCCAGCTCGCGGCGGCCCTCGGCGTCGGCGCGCGGGTCCACCGGGAAGGCGCGGATCCCCCACTGGTGGCTCACCGCGTGGCAGAGCGCCGCGCGCCCGTCGGCGGTGTCGTCCACGCAGGCGCAGCGCAGCTCCACCCCGGCCGTCCAGCGCCGCACCAGGTCCGGGAACTGCGGCACGCGCACCTGCAGCGCGGCGGCCTGCTCCAGCACCTCGGCCAGCCACTCGGCGGTCTCGGGAAGGCCGGGGTCGGGCGGCACGCGCTGCGGGGCCACGCGCACGCCCTTGCGCGAGCGCACCTCCACCAGCCCCGCCGCGGCCAGCCGGCGGTACGCCAGCGCCAGCACGCGGTGGTCCACCCCCGTCTCGGCCGCCGCGTCGCGGATGCTGGGAAGGCGGTCGCCGACGCGCAGGTAGCCGGCGTGCAGCCCCGCGGCGATCCCGGCGCGCAGCCGCTCGGCCACGTTCCCCGCGGTGGCGCCGTCCAGCAGCACGCGGCGCATGTCGCCCGCCGTCCAGCAGGGCACCGCGTCCTCGGCCTGCTCCGACGGGCGGATCAGCGCCACCGTGCCGGCCACGCCGCCCGCGGCGTCGGCCATCGGCGCCAGGGTCAGCTCCACGGGCACCACGCCGCCGTCGCGCGCCTCGGCCAGCACCGAGGCGCCGGCCGTTTCGCCGCGGGCGCGCACCGCATCGAGCGAAGATTCGTCGGCCACGGCGGGGTTGGGGAGGCCCACCAACTCCTCCTCGGTCCACCCCAGCAGCCGGGCGGCGGTGCGGTTCCAGGCCAGCACCGTGCCGTCGCGGTCCATGGCCGCCACGCCCACGGGGAGCGAGTCGAAGGCGGCGCGCAGGGTGGCCGCCGCCTCGTCGGCCGCGGCCTCGCGCGGCAGGGCGGGCTCGGTGAACGACCACGCGAAGCGCATCTCGTCGCCCGGCACCGGCCAGACCATGGCCTCCACCTGCACCGTGGCCCGGGCGCGGGGCTGCAGCAGCAGCTCCAGCCTGGCGGGCACCGCCTCGACGGCCATCCGGTTGAGCAGCGCGCGGAAGGGCCGCCGCGCCGTGGGCGCCACGTACACCGCCAGCGGCTTGCCGGCGAGCTGGTCGGCCCGCACGCCCAGCAGCGCCGCGGCGGCGGCGTTGGCGTAGGCGATGGTCGCGGCCGGGTCGGCCAGCAGCATGGGCACGGGCGCGGCGGTGAAGGCGTCGCGGAAGCGGCGGTCGCCGGCGGCCTGGGCGGGCTCGTCCACTCCGTGCATGGCCGAGGATTCGATCTCCTCCTGCATCACGCGCAGCTCCTCCACCGCCACCTTGAGCTCTTCGACCGTCTGGTCCAGCAGCTCGCTGGCGGCGTCCCACGTCCCGCCACGCAGGCGCGGCTCGATCCGCTTCAGGAAGTCGTCGAGGGAACGGTAATCGTTCATGCTGCATTTCCCCGGGGTGGCGGGTAGAGCCGAACGCAAAATGGACACGGCGAAGACGTGAACGCCGTGAACAGAATATTTGCGCAAGTTTCCGGCCAGACCACTCGCCCGGACCGCTGGGGTTCGGGGGCGGAATGCCGTTGCGCGATCGGCACGAGCCGCAGTGTTCGTTCTTGGCGTGTCGCAGCGCCCCCCCCCCCCCGACGGCCACTGCGACGCGAGGCACCGGCGGACCTTGAATCTGCGAAGATTTCACCCCCGGTGAAATCCGCGATTTCCCCGACAACGGCCGCGTCGGGAGAAACCCCGACAGGGCGAGCGTGGCGGCCGCGCCGCGCGTCTACCGGGGGGAACCGGCCGCGGGGAGGCGGAGGATCACCCCCTCGTCCGCGCGCAGCCGAAGCTCGCCGGCGGCGCGCTCGCCCGCGCGGTCCAGGTGGGTGGAGAGCGCCACCGTCGCGCCCTCCGTCTCCGGCGAGAGCGGGAGCGTCTGCGGAGACGATCCAAGGTTGAGGGCGACCAGGAAGTCGCTTTCGCCCGCGCGCGAGCGGCGCAGGTACGCCAGCACGCTGCCGCTCGCCTCCACCGGCTCGTAGCGGCCCACCTCCAGCGCGGGCTCGCCCTGCCGCAGAAGGATCAGCTGGCGGTAGAGGGTGAGGATCGAGCCGGGGTCGTCGCGCTCGGTCTCCACGTTGACGGCGGCGTGGTCTTCGGCGAGCGGCAGCCAGGGCTCGCCGGTGGTGAAGCCGGCGCCGGGGCCGGCGCTCCACTGCATCGGGGTGCGCTCGGGGTCGCGCCCCAGCCCCAGGCCGGGGACGTTCTTCTCCAGCGGGTCGTGCACGCGGTCGGGGGGGATCGGCACGTCGCGCATCCCGATCTCGTCGCCGTAGTACAGGGTGGGCGTGCCGCGCACCGTGAGCAGCAGCATGGCCGCCACGCGCGCCTGCGCGGGGCCCACGCGGGTGGCGATGCGGTGCTGGTCGTGGTTCCCCAGCACCCAGTTGGGCCAGCCGCCCGGTGGCAGCGCCGCCTCGTACTCGCCGATCAGCCCGGCGATGGTGCGCGCGTCCCACCTGGCCAGGATCAGCTGGAAGTTGAAGGGGAGGTGCGCGCCGGACAGGTCGGCGCCGTAGTACTCCACCAGCTTCTCCACCGGCAGGTAGATCTCGCCGATCAGCACGCGGTCGCGGTACTGGTCGAAGAGCGCGCGCATCCGCTGGATCACGCCGTGGACCTCGGGGCGGTCGGTGGTCCAGAGGGGGACCAGCTGCTGGAACGGGTCCATCCCCGGGCGCCAGCCGGGGTTGGGCGGGTTGTCGCGGAAGTGGTCGTCCTTGATCAGGTGGTAGATCACGTCCACGCGAAAGCCGTCCACGCCGCGGTCCAGCCAGAAGCGGAGCACGCCGAGCATCGCCTCGGCCACCGCGGGGTTGCGCCAGTTGAGGTCGGGCTGCTCGCGCAGGAAGGCGTGGTAGTAGTACTGCCCGGTCGCCTCGTCCCACTCCCACGCGCTCCCGCCGAAGCAGCTGAGCCAGTTGGTGGGCGGCCCCCCGCCGGGCGCCGGGTCGCGCCAGATGTACCAGTCGCGCTTCGGGTTGTCGCGGCTGGAGCGCGATTCCAGGAACCAGGGGTGCTGGTCGGAGCTGTGGTTGGGGACGAAGTCGAGGATCACCTTCAGCTCGCGGGCGTGCGCCTCGCGCAGCAGCCGGTCGAAGTCGGCCATGGTGCCGAACATCGGGTGGATGCCGGCGTAGTCGGCCACGTCGTAGCCGAAGTCGGCCATGGGCGAGGGGTAGATCGGCGAGATCCAGAGCGCGTCCACCCCCAGCCAGCGCAGGTGGTCGAGCCGCGCGGTGATCCCCGGCAGGTCGCCCACGCCGTCGCCGTCGCTGTCCATGAACGAGCGCGGGTACACCTGGTAGATGATCCCGCGCTGCCACCAGAGGTATTCCCCCGTCCTCCGCCCCGCCGCCGTGTCCGTCATCGCCCCGTTCCGTGATGTTCGGTCCATCGTTCCCCGGTTGCTCCGATCCACCGGTTCATCTCCGGAGATTCAACATCCGTGCGCCGCCGGTGGGGCACCCGCGCGGGCGTCGCGGCGTTGCGCCGGGCATCGATTCGGCCGCGGCGGCCCCCCTCCCCCGGCCCCTCCCCCGCGCTCCGCGGGGGGAGGGGAGAACCGCGGATTGCGCGCAGGCAACGAGAGTGGTGCCGGGCACGGGCAATTCGGCTGTACCGAAGCCGGTAGGTCCGCGAAGGCGGACTTCGTGTGGTCGTTGCAGCGAATTCATTCGCCCCCCTCTCCCTCCTCCCCGCCCTCCTCCCCCTTCCCGGGCGCCAGGGCGACGGCGGAGTGGGCGGGGATGCGCCAGCCGAATTCATCGGTGTCGAGCGGGGGCGTGCCCGCGCCGCCGTAGCGCGGGTCTTCGCTGGACCAGAGCGTCGCCCACCGGCACCCCTCGGGGGGCGCCAGGAGGGGCTCGGGGGCGGGCTCCAGGCGCAGGTCGCCGCCCAGGTTCACCACCAGCAGCCGGTCGCCCCCGCCGTCCGTGAGCCAGCGCAGCACGAACGCCTGGGGGGCCAGCACCGCGCCGTCCACCCCGCCGGGGCGCTGGGCGCGGAAGACGGGGTCTTCGCGGCGCAGGCGCAGCAGGTCGCGATGCAGGGCGTACGCCGGGGCGTTCCGCTCCCGCTCGCCCAGGTCCAGCTTGCAGCGCTCGAAGGTCTCGGGGCTGTTGGGGTCGGGGAGGAGCGCGCGCGCCTGGGCCACGCTGGGGAACTGGCTGACGAAGTCCGCGCGCCCCTTGCGCACCGCGTCGGCCAGCTCGCCCTGGTGGTCGGAGAAGTAGAGGAAGGGGGTGGAGGCCGCGAACTCCTGCCCCATGAAGAGCATGGGGGTGCCCGGCGCCAGCAGCGTGAGCGCGGTGAGGGCGCGCCAGTCCCCCGGACCGCCCAGCTGGTGGCAGCGCGCGCCGAAGCCCGAGTTGGCGAGCTGGTCGTGGTTCTGGATGCAGAGGACGAAGGCGGCGGGCGGCACGCCGAGCGCGGGGGTGCCGCGGCGCTTCTTCTGCCAGGCGTAGCGCTGCCCCTGGTACAGGTATCCCCACTTGACCGCCGAAAGCAGCTCCTGCGGGGTGCCGCGGTAGTCGGTGAAGTAGGCCTCGCTGCGCCCGCTGAGTGCCACGCGGGCGGTGTGGTGGTAGTCATCGTTCCAGAGGGCGTCCATCCCGTAGCCGCCCTGGTCACGGGGGCGCACCAGCTTCACCTCCTGCGGCTCGTTCTCGGCGATCACCAGGGTGTGGCGGCCGGGCGCGGCGTCGCGCACGCGCTGCGTGACCTCGGCCAGCACGTGCACGGGGCCGGCGTCGAACACCTGCTGCGTGGCGTCCAGCCGCAGCCCGTCCAGGTGGAACTCGCCGACCCAGTAGCCGGCGTTGGCGACCACGAGCTCGCGGACGGGCCCGCTCTGCTCGCCGTCGAAGTTGAGCGCCTCGCCCCACTCGTTCGCGTAGCGGCTGGTGAAGTAGAAGGGGGAGAACTCCCGGAGGTAGCACCCGTCGGGGCCGAAGTGGTTGTAGACCACGTCCAGGAACACCATGAGCCCGAGGCGATGCGCCTGCTGGATGAAGCGCTTGAAGTCGTCGGGCGTGCCGTAGGCATGGTGCGGCGCATACGGCAGCACGCCGTCGTAGCCCCAGCCGAAGCGGCCGGTGAAGTCCGCCACCG
>DASSME010000434.1:0-2763 GCA_035689035.1 Longimicrobium sp.
CGGTCGGGGCGGTCGGTGATCACGCCGTCCACGCCCCACTCCAGCAGGCGCCGCATGTCGGCCGTCTCGTTGATGGTCCACACGTGCACGGCCACGTTGCGCGCCTGCAACTCCGCCAGCATCCGCGGCGTCAGCACCTGCCGGCCTCCGCGCTCCTCGGGCATCTGGAAGGCGTCCACGCCGGCGCTCCAGAGGCGGGACGCGCGCGCCAGGTGCAGGCCGTAGAAGGCGTACATGTCCTGCGCGCCGGCGCTCTGCGGGCCGCCGTAGACGCGGAAGCGCGAGCGGTTGTTGCGGTCGCCCGCCGCGATCAGCACCCGGTGCACCGCGTGCAGGTCGTGCACGGCGTCCCACACCGCCTGCTGGGCGCGCGTGTCCTTGATCTCCACGTTGACGCGGGCGTGCGGCAGCGCCTCGAGCACCTCGCGCAGGGTGGAGAAATGGACGCCCGTGCCGCGGTACGGGTAGCTCTTCCCCCCGTCCGGCGTGAAGCGGTGCCCGGCGTCCAGCCGCTTGAGCTCGGCCACGGTGAAGGAGGAGACGGGGCCGGTGCCGTCCGTGGTCCGGTCGACGGTGGGGTCGTGGATGACGATGGCGTCGCCGTCGCGGCTGGGCTGCACGTCGATCTCCAGCAGGTCGGCGCGCCACCATTCCACCGCGCGCCGGAACGCCGCCAGCGTGTTCTCGGGCGCCAGCGCGCTTCCGCCGCGATGCGCGATCAGCAGCGGCGCGCCGGCCAGGTAGCGGTGGCCGGGGCGGGTCGGCGGCTTGCGGAGCGGGTTGGCGAGGGGCAAGGAACGAAAAGGGTGCGGGAGTGCGGGAGTGCGGGAGTGCGGGAGTGCGGGAGTGTCGGGGGCGGAAGTGCGTTGGGAGCGCTCCGGCGGTTGAGGGGCCGGGCGGTCGAAACCGCGGCAACAACGGCCCGAAGTCCGCCTTCGCGGACTCGCACGTCTGCATCGTGGCGACGCAAAGGGCGTCGAGGCGCGCCTCTCACGGCGGGTTGAAACCCGCCGCTGGAACTGCGGGAAGTCCGCCTTCGCGGACTGCGGGTCCGCATCCGTACGAACGGCCGCTGGCGTCGTGCGCCGATGTCTCGGCCGGGAGTCCGCGAAGGCGGACTTTCTTCTACTCAGCGGCGGGTTTCAACCCGCCGTGGGCGCCGCTTTTCAACGCACTCACGCACTTGCGCACTCACGCACCCGTTCAACCTCGCCTCGGCCGCCGCGAAAACACCCCGGCGCCGAAGCATCTGCCCCGGCGCCGGTGAACGATCAGGCGTGCTCCAGCATCTCGCGTTCGGCGGGGCTCAGCCGGTAGAGGCGGCAGAGCACCAGGTCGATCAGCTGCCGCGCCATCAGCCGCGCCCACACCACCTTCTGGCTGTCGCAGCCGTTCTCCAGGTCGGCGCTGGCCTCGGCGTACCGCTCGCCCAGGAAGCTGAGGATCTCTTCCACCGCGTCGGGGTGCGGAAAGGCGGGGGCCAGCGAATCCTCGGGGACGCGGTCCACCAGCAGGCCGTCGACGAAGGCCAGGAACGCGGGGAACACCATCTCGGTCAGGTGCCCGCCGGTGATGGCCTCCTCGTCGGTCAGCTCCTCCCACACCAGCTCGTTCCAGTACAGCTCCTCGGCTTCCTTGCGCAGGTACGTCAGCCGGTCGGGCGGCAGGTGCACGGCGCCGTTCCCCACCGGTTCGGGCGTGCGCCCCAGCAGGTGGAAGATGCGATTCCGGCGCTGTGCCACGTACGCCTGCGCGGCGCCGCTTTCGGCCGTGTTCCTGGTCATCAACGGAAGCTGCGTGGATGGGTCTGGCCTGGAGTGTGTGCGCGGGTGATGCGGGAACATAGACCGCGGCCCCACCCGCCGCAACCAGCCGCGCACGCTGTCCGCCGTCCTCTTGTGCACCCCCGCGCCGATGTGCCGCGGCGCGGCTGGACGCAAGGCCGCAGGCGGGTTTTGCGAGGTCGACGGAGTGCCGCGGGGCTGCTGCGGAAACGCGTTGCAGCGGAGAGTGATGTGGGTGGAAAGGACCGGGCGGGACCGCGCCCCGCCTACTGCTGGCGGTGCGAGCCGCCGGCGCGCTCGTGGGCCAGGCGCCAGCGCATGCGGCCGGCCCAGCCGCAGCGGGCGCAGGTGCGCACGGGGGTGGCGGCGACCATGGCGCATGCGCGGTCGAGCAGTCCGTGCGCGGGCGCCTGGCTGGTGACGGCGCGGCAGTGCGGGCATTCGGGCGCGTACGGGAGCCGCCCCAGGTAGTGCGACACCACCCACGGCGTGATCCCCACCGCCACCGCCCCCATCATCAGCCACAGCCACAGCATCATCGGTCCCTCGCTCCCTCGGTGCGTATCGAGGGCGTGAGGGAGTGCAACACCCGTTCCCCCCCGGCACGCACGGTCCTTGCGGACGCACCCTCCCTCCCGGCGCCCTCGCAACGGAGGCGGAGATGCCGCACAACCCACAGCAGCCGAACGACTTGCGAGACGATGCGGACGCGGGTGGCCGCGCCGGCGTGCCGCCCCGGATCCCCTTCACCGTGCCGGGGCCCGATCCGGTGCTGGGGTGGGCGGGGCTAGGCGTGGAGAGGCTGATCCCGCCGCCGGCCGATCTCCGGCTGGACGGTGAGGGTGATGGGGAAGATCCGCGGCGCGAGCCGCGGCAGCGTTGAACCGCGTGACTGGAGGGATGATGACGAAGCGCATGCAGGACCCGGGTTTCGACCCCGAAGAGATCGAGGATGGCGACCCGCTCGGCGAGCAGGCGT
>DASSME010000435.1:0-2987 GCA_035689035.1 Longimicrobium sp.
TGCATGCCTCACGACGCAAGCAGCCTCTCCCACCCACGCCCAGGCGCCGCCCGCCCCGACGACCTCGAGGCGAGCCTGCAGGCCGCGTACGTCCACGTTCACCGCTATTTCCGCGACTGGCTCCGCGACGTCCCGGGCGGGGAGCGTCTCGCTCACGATCTCGTCCGCGAGACGCTCGCGCGGATCGCGAGAAGCTTCGATAGCCCCGGTGAACCGGAGCCGCAACTGATCGCCCGCTGGCTGGCAGTTGCGCACCTGGTTGCCCAGGAACTGGCGAATGCCACGTGGTGATTTGCGGCCGCCCGTCACACGCGCGACGAGAACCGGTCCATCGCCCCGAACACCTGCCTGCGCCAGCGGCCGCGCGTCCCGCAGTACACCTCGGCGGAGAGCCACGCGGCCTCGGCCTCGTAAGTCTCCCTGTCGACGTCGGCGTACCACGCGCGCGGCCGCCCGTTCTCGCTCGGGTTCCAGCGGTAGCCACGGGCCTTGAGCGCCGCCTTGCACCCGAACGGCGCGTCAGTCGCCCAGATGCGCACGGTGAGCTTCTCGGATGCGGCGAGCAGCAGCGCGAGCGGCCTCTCGCCGGACCGGAACGGCGTGGCCAGCACGTGCACGCCCGCGTGCGCGTCCTCATCCGCGCGGTGCCCCTCGGCGAAGGCGCGGCAGTGCCGGAACAGGAGGTACTCGAGCTTCGCCGAGGCGATGCCGTGCCTCGCCCACGGCACCTCGGTATGCGAGCAGGCCCAGGGCCGCTCGCGGAAAACGTCCAGGCGCCGCTCCATCATGGGCCGGTCGAAGGCCGCGTTGTGCGCGATCACCAGGTGGGCGTCGGCCGCGAGCCTACCCACCGCGTCGTCGTCGATCCGCCTGCCCGCCACGTCCCGGTCCGAGATCCCGGTCAGCGCGGTGACGGCGGGCGGGACCGGCCGCCCGGGGTCCTCCAGATGCACCTGCGCCTCGCCCACCGCGAAGACCCGCCCGTCCTCGGGCGAGTACTCGAACGGCACCAGCGCCAGCTGGATGATCGCGTCGGCCTTGGAGTCGAGACCCGTCGTCTCCACGTCCACGAAGAGCCCGGTGAGCGTGGGCGTGCCGTCATCCTCGGCGTAGCGGGCCCGCGGCCGGAAGCGCCGGGCAACCTGGTACGCGCCGGTCGAGTCGAGCGCGTCGGCGATCCGCTCGAGCGCGGCTTCCCGCAGGACGGTGTCAGGCATGGTGCCCTCCCTCGCGTCTGCGGTACGGCCGGGACTTCCAGTCGGGATCGAACGCAGCCCCCACGTACGGCCCTACACCCCATTCCGGCAGCGTGAGGACGACTCGCTTCGCACCGGCGATCAGCCGCCCGAGCGCGGCGTCGACCTCTTCCGGCGCGGGGAGCCGGTACGCCGAGCGAATCCGGAGCACCCGCCAGCCGAGCCGGAGCAGGTCCCGCTCG
Organism: Longimicrobium sp.; assembly: GCA_035689035.1. Classification (GTDB taxonomy): domain Bacteria; phylum Gemmatimonadota; class Gemmatimonadetes; order Longimicrobiales; family Longimicrobiaceae; genus Longimicrobium. The sequence goes on from DASSME010000435.1 coordinate 1,439, forward strand.
CGTACCTCGTCCTGGGCCTGCCGGCCGGGATGGCCGTGGAAGTACCAGGAGTCGAACTCCACCGCGATGCGCACCCCCGCACGCTCGAGCGCCACGTCGATGCAGCGCCTGCCGACCCGGTGGTTCAACTCGCCGCCGAGGTGCTCGGCCAGCCTGCGCTGCACCTGCGACACCAGCAGTCCGTTCACGCGGTCCTGGCAGACGTGGCAGCTGCTGCCGAGCGTCACCGACGTGTATGACGTCTCCCATTCGTGCCCGCGCGGGCAGCGCCAACGCGTCGGGTGCGAGATGCGCGCAGGACGAGGCCCAAGCCATTCGATCCCGCGCTCCCGCGCGAGGGCAGCGTACCGCTCACCCGGGATCCGCAGCTTTTCGTTCCTCTGGTCCAGCCTGCAGCGGGGACACCCCCGTCCCTGCGAGACCTTGTGGTAGCTCGCACGCCACGGCCGCGCGCACGTGCGGCAGCGCCATCCCGTCTTCACGTGCGCGGCGGCCACCTCGGGGCCGAGCCACTCCAGCCCGGCCGTCTCTCCCACCGCGCGGTACGCCCCCGGTCCATGGCGCTCGCGGGCGCACCGCTCCCGGTGCGAGGCCGCGGCGCAGCGGGCACAGGCGCCGTGTTGCTTCATCCGGGCAAAGGTCGACATCACGCGGTGGCCCTGGCCACACTCCCACTCGGTCGGGTGGTTCGCGGACGCAGGGTAGGTTCCCGTCCACCTGAACCCGAGCGCGGCGGCGAGCGCGTGATAGCCCTCGGGCTTGACCCGGTTGGCCTCGTTGCGCCGCCGCACGCCGCAGGCTGGGCATCCGCGCCCACGCTGCAGCGAGTTGTAGATCGCACGCCACCTTCTGCCGCACACCAGGCACTTCCACCACGTCCTCACGTTCGCATTGGGCACCGCCGGGCCCAGCCACCTCGCGTTCCGGCGCTTGGCCATCGCCTCGTAGTCCGCCGGCTCCTTCCGAATCGCCATCGTCCGCTCCACGCCGGGGCGGGCGCCGGCCGGAGCACCCGCTCCGTCCCGGCGTCTCCGCCGTCCGGGCGGACGGACGCGGCCGCGGCACCACTCTGGGCGGTGCCGCACCCGCGTCCGGGTAGCCGACCACGGGAAACGGCAACGCCTCGGCAGGGGTAGAGACGATGGACAAGGTGGCACGGACGAGAAAACTTGGTGTGCTGATGGCGCGGGCGCGCGAAGGCGACGAGCACGCGCTGGAGAGCTTCTTGGCCGAGGTGCACGTGCATGTCCACCGTTTCTTCTCCCGCTGGCTCTACCGGCGGCCCGGCTGGGAGGACACGGTCGACGATCTCGCGCAGGAGACGATCATCAAGATCGCGCGCAGCCTGGACACGCCGCTCGCCGAGAACGACGCCGTCCTGCTGGAGTGGTGCACCACCGTGGCACTGAACGCCGGGACCGACTACCTGCGCAGCATGCGCGACGAGTGGGACACGAGGGCGTTCTTCTCGGAGGCCGAAACACTCGGCGCTCTGGATTGGGAGCTCCAGGACTGCGACATTGAAGAAGACGCGGGCGCGCGGATCCTG
>DASSME010000436.1:0-11825 GCA_035689035.1 Longimicrobium sp.
CCCCGCTCTTTCTTGATTTCAGCGCATGAGCACCGTCATCTCCGACAACGAAACCGCCACCGCGACGCGGCCGCTGGACGTGCGCCGGCTGGGGCTACTCCCCTACGGCGACGCACTGGAGCTGCAGAAGCGACTCGTCGACCAGCGCCGCGCGGGCGAGATCCCCGACACGCTGCTGCTGCTGGAACACCCGCACGTGATCACGCTGGGCAGCGGCGCGCACGACGAGAACGTCCTCGTGTCGGCGGAAGAGCGGGCGGCGCGCGGGATCGAGCTGTACGAGACCGGCCGCGGCGGCGACGTGACCTACCACGGGCCCGGACAGCTGGTGGGCTACCCGATCCTGGACCTGAAGCCCGGCCGGCAGGACCTGCACCGCTACCTGCGCGACCTGGAGGAGATGCTGATCGGCGTGCTGGGCGAGTTCGGGATCGAGGGGAGCCGCAAGGAGGGGCTGACCGGGGTGTGGGCGGGCGACCGGAAGGTGGCGGCGATCGGGGTGCGCGTGAGCAGCGGGTGGATCACCAGCCATGGCTTCGCGCTGAACGTGAGCACGGACCTGGGGATGTTCGGCACCATCGTGCCCTGCGGCATCCGCGACCACGGGGTGGGCTCGCTGAGCGAGGAGACCGGCCGCGCCGTCACCCTGGCCGAGGCCGAGGCCGCCGTGGTCCGGCAGATGGCCCGCGTCTTCGGGCACGTCGCGACCGACTGACGTAGAACCGCGGAATCTCACGCAGGGTCCTCAGGGTTCGCAGAGAACTGCACGGGTGTTCTCTGCCGGCCCTGAGGACCCTGCGTGAGATTCGCTGTTTCAGTGCTGGGAGGCCGCGGTGCGCGCATCGCGGAGGGCGGCGTGGACGGCGTCCAGGAGCTGCTCGGCGGTGAAGGGCTTGGGGAGGAAGCGGGCGCCGGGGTCCAGCACGCCGTCACGCTGCACCGCTTCCTCGGCGTAGCCCGAGACGTAGACCACCGGCACCTGGGGGCGCACGCCGCGCAGCCGCGCGGCCAGGTCGCGCCCGCCCATGCGCGGCATCACCAAGTCGGTCACCAGCAGGTCGATGGAGCCCGCGTACTCGCGCGCCACCGTGAGCGCCTCCTCGCCGTCCGCCGCCTCGAGCACGGCGAAGCCGCCGCGCTGGAGCACGCGCACCGCCAGCCGCCGCACGGTCACCTCGTCTTCGGCCAGCAGCACGGTTCCCTCGCCGCGGCGGTGCTCCACCGGCCGCGGGGCCGTGGCCGGGGGTGGCGCCGGCGCCGCCGCGGGCGGCAGGTAGATGCGCACCCGCGTCCCCCGGCCCAGCTCCGAGTCGAGCCAGATGAACCCGCCGCTCTGCTTCACGATCCCGTAGACGGTGCTGAGGCCGAGCCCGGTGCCGCGCCCCGCCGGCTTGGTGGTGAAGAACGGCTCGAAGGCTCGCTCGCGGGTCTCGGGGTCCATCCCCTGGCCGGTGTCGCTCACGCACAGCATCACGTAGCGGCCGGGGACCACGTACGGGTGCGCGCGCTTCGTCTCGTCGCCCAGCTCGGCGTCGGCGGTCTCCACGATCAGCTTGCCCCCGCCGGGCATGGCGTCGCGCGCGTTGACGGCCAGGTTCAGCACCACCTGCTCCACCTGCCCGGGGTCCGCCCGCACCTGCGCCACCCCGGGCGACAGACGGGTGACCAGCTCCACGTCTTCGCCGATCAGCCGGCGCAGCATCCGCTCCATCTCCTGCACCACGTCGTTCAGGTCCAGCACGCGCGGCTGCAGCACCTGGCGGCGGCTGAAGGCCAGCAGCTGCCGGGTGAGCGCCGCCGCGCGGTCGGCCGCCTTGCGGATCTCGTCCACGTCGTCGCGGCGCGGGTCGCCGGCGGGGATGTCGTACAGCAGGAGCTCGGCGTTGCCGCGGATGGCGGTGAGCAGGTTGTTGAAATCGTGCGCCACCCCGCCCGCCAGCCGCCCCACCGCGTCCATCTTCTGCGCCTGCAGCAGCTGCTGCTGCGACACGCGCAGCGCCTCCTCGGCGTGCTTGCGCTCGGTGACGTCGCGGCTGTTCACCACGATCCCGGCCACCGCGGGGTCGTGCAGCAGGCTGGTGCAGATCGCCTCGAGGGTGCGGTACGATCCGTTTGCGTGGGCCATGCGGAACTCCAGCCACCGCGGCTCGCCGGGAGAGCGGATCGCCCGGTCGAACACCTCGAGCACGGCCGGCACGTCGTCGGGGTGCACCAGCTCGAAGAGGTAGACGCCGGCCAGCCGCTCGCGCGGGTACCCCAGCGTCCGCTCCACCGAGGGGCTGGCGAAGCGCACGTCGCCGTCGCCCTCGAGCACGGTGATCAGGTCGTGCGCGTTCTCGATCAGCGAGCGGAAGTGGCGCTCGCGGGTGCGCAGCGCTTCTTCGCCCCGGCGGCGGACGGTGATGTCGCGGGTGTTGTAGACGATGCCGCGCACCGCCGGGTCGTGCAGCAGGTTGCGCGCGGTGACCTCCACCATCCGCGGGGTGCCGTCCTTGTGCACCATCCTGAGCTCCACCTGCACGCGCAGCCCCGGCTCGGCCAGCAGCCGCTCGAAGGTCTCGCGGGCCAGCGGCAGGTCGTCGGGGTGGATGGTGGAGAGCACCTTCATCTCCGCCCACTCCTGCGGGGTGTAGCCGGTGAGCAGGGTGGCGCCGGGGGAGATGAAGCGCAGCGAGCCGTCGCCGTCGCCCACCGCCACCACCTCGCCCACCGCCTCGGTGATGGCGCGGAAGTACTCGCCGCTGCGGCGGAGCGCTTCCTCGGCGCGGCGGCGCTCGGTGATGTCGGTGATGAACCCCTCCAGCACCGGCTCGGCGCCGGGCCGCTGCACCGGCACCCCGTTCTCGAGCACCCACCGCTCGCCGCCGTCGCGGTGGGTGATGCGGTATTCGAGCTGGAAGGGGCGGCCCTCGGCCACGGCGCGCTCCACCTCGTGCCACACGCGCGGCCGGTCCGCCTGCGCGATCAGGTCGCCGAACGCCACCACCCGGTTGCCGACCAGCTCGTCGGGCGCGTAGCCGGTGAGCGCGAGCGAGCCCTCGCTGGCGAACTCGAGGGTGAAGCGCGGGTCCACCCCGCAGCGGTACGCCATCCCGGGGAGGTTGGCCATCAGCGTGGCCAGCGCGCGGCGGCTCTCGCGCAGCTCGGCCTCGGCGCGGCCGTGCGCCACCGCGTAGCGCAGCGTGCGCTCCAGCAGCGCCGGGGTCAGCTCGCCCTTCTCCAGGAAGTCGGCCGCGCCGGCGCGCATCGCCTCCACGTCCAGCTCGCGCCCGCCCTGGCCGGTGAGCAGCACGATCGGGGCGCGCACCCCGCGCGCGTCGGCCTCGCGCACTAGGTCCACCCCGGTGTGGGCGCCCAGGCGGTGGTCGGCGAGGACGGCGTCGTACCGGTCCAGCCGGGCCAGCGCGTCGGCGTAGGTGCAGGCGCGGTCGACGGTGAAGCGGCCGCCCGCGCCGCGCAGCAGGTCGCGGGTGAGGACGAAGTCGTCGTCGTCGTCCTCCACCACCAGGATGCGGAGCCGCTCGATGCCGGGCACGGGCGCCTACTCCCCGCTGGGGAGCGACACGGTGCCGCCCCAGTAGCGCCCCAGGCTCTCCATCACCTCCACCAGCCCCGCGAACGAGACCGGCTTGGTGATGAACGAGTTGGCGCCCAGCTCGTAGCTCCGGTCCACGTCCTCGCGCCGGGTGGAGGTGGTCATCACCACCACGGGGATGCGGCGGAGCGCCGGGTCGCCGCGGATCTCGCGCAGCACCTCGATCCCGTTCATCCGCGGCATGTTCAGGTCGAGCAGCACCAGCGAGGGCGCGGGCGCGTCGGCGGGCGGGGCGTAGCGGCGCTCGCGGCGCAGGTACTCCAGCAGCTCGCCGCCGTCGCCCACGAAGCGCAGGGAGGCGGGGACCGGCGCCTGGCGCAGGGCGTCGCGGGCCAGCAGCCGGTCGTCCTCGTCGTCGTCGGCCATCAGGATGGTGAGCGGTGCCGATCGCGTCACGGCGCGCCTTCTCCCCCGGCGGCGCACCGCGGCAGCGTGACGGTGAAGGTGGCGCCGCGCCCCGGCCGCCCCTCGGCGCGGATCGACCCGCCCGCCGCCTCGGCGATGCGGCGGCAGATGGCCAGCCCCATCCCCGTCCCCTCGTACTCGGCGCGCCCGTGCAGGCGCTGGAAGGGGAGGAAGATGCGCTCGGCGTGCCCGGGCTCGAAGCCGATCCCGTCGTCCTCCACCGTCAGCCGGACGGCGCCGTCCCCGCCCGCGGCGCGGACGGTGACGCGCGGCGGCTCGCCCGGGCGGTGGAACTTGAGCGCGTTGGCCACCAGGTTCTGCAGCAGCTGGCGCACGTGCGTGGGGTCGGCGCAGACGGTGGCGAGCGGGCCGGCCTCCACCCGGCCGCCGGTGTCGCGCAGCAGCGGCTCCAGGTCGGCCAGCACCTCGCCGAGCACCTCGGCCAGCTGCACCGGCTCGGGGTGCGCGCGGGCGCGGCCGACGCGCGAGTAGTGCAGCAGGTCGCGGATCAGCGCCTGCATGCGCCCGGCGGCGGCCTGCATGCGGGCCAGGTAGTCGGCCGCGTCGGGGTCGATCGCGGCGCCCAGCCGGTCGCGCAGGCGGTCGCCGAACGCGCGGATCTTGCGCAGCGGCTCCTGCAGGTCGTGGCTGGCGACGTAGGCGAACTCCTCGAGCTCGCGGTTGCTGCGCTCCAGCTCGCGCGCGTGCTCGCGGAGCGCCGTCTCCATCTCCACCCGCTCCGACAGGTCCACGAACGAGCCCACCACGTACTCCACCCGCCCGCCGGCGCCCACGATCGGCGCGGCGCCCGCGCGCAGCGGCACGCGGCGGCCGGCGGAGCGCAGCTCCAGGTCGTCCACCCAGGCCGAGTGGCCGGCGTAGGCGCGGGTGATGGGGAGCCGCGCCGCGGGGTACGGCTGGTCGGTGCCGGTGACGAAGAGCGGGTAGCTGGGCCCGGCGCCGCCGGCCTGCACGCGCCGGTCGGGGTCGCGCCCCACCAGCTCGCGCGCGGCCCGGTTGCTGTAGTACACCTCGCCGTCCGCGTCGCGGACCACCACGGCGGTGGGGAGCGCCTCCAGGATCTGGAAGAGCCGCCCCTCGCTCTCGCGCAGCCGCTCCAGCATCTGCTCACGCTCCACCACCAGCCCGAGCTGCGTTCCCAGGTACCCCAGCAGCTCCATCAGCTCGGGGTCGGCGTGCTCGGGTCGCGCCGAGAAGAACTCGGCCACCGCCACCACCTCGCCGCCGGCGCGGATCGGCCACGACACCGCGCCGCGCACGCCCGCCCGCGCGGCGGCCTCGGCGCGCGCGAAGCCGGGGTGGCGCTGCACGTCGTCGATCCACACCGGCGCGCCGCCGCCGGCCGCCAGGGCGGGGAGGGTGCCGCCGCCGCCCAGGGGGAGCGACTCGGTGGCCCGGCGCAGCGGCTCGAAGCGTTCCGGGTCGGCCAAGCGCCAGATCCCCGAGCTCACCAGCTCGCCCTCGAGCCCGCGGACGAAGACGTGGCCCACCGGCCAGCCGGTGTAGTCGCAGGTCAGGTCCAGGGCCTCGCGCAGCACCTCGTGCAGCGAGCCGGCGCGGTTGGCGGCGGCCGAGACGCGCTGCATCAGCTCCAGCATGGCGGCGCGGCGGGCCAGCGCCTCGGCGGCGCGGCGGCGGTCGCCCACGTCCTCGATCATCGCCAGCGCGAACACGGGACGCCCCTGGCGGCGGCGGATGGTGAGCTTCACCCGCACCCAGGTCTCGCGCCCGCCGCGCCCGCGCAGGCGCAGCCCGTCGTGCACGTCGGCGTCGCGCGCGGCGGCGATCGCCTCCACCACCCCGGCGACCGCGCCGCCCTCGCCGCGCAGGAAGGTGGCCAGCGGCCGGCCGAACAGGCGGGCGGCGCGCACCTCCAGCATCTGCGCCAGCGCGCGGTTGCCGCGCAGGATGCGTCCGCCCAGGTCCAGCACCGCGAGCCCGGACGCCGACCCCTCGAACATCGCGCGGAACACGCTGATCCCCTGCCGCGCGGCGGCCGGTGGCGGCGCCGCCCCGCCGCCCGGGGCCAGGAGCGCCGCTGCGTCGGCCAGCGCGGCGCGGTCGGCGTCGCTCCACGCCCGCGGCCGCGTGTCCGCCGCCGCCACGCACCCGCCGCCCGCCAGCGGCGCCGCGACGAACGCCGCGATTCCCCCCCCGGCGTCCGCGACGTGCTCGATCGCCAGCGGCGCGCCGGACGCCCCGGCCCGCGCGCAGAGAGCGGCCAGCGCGCCCCGCGCGGCTTCGCCCGCCCCGTCCGAGGGATGCAGCTCGCCGCCGGCGTACACGGCGCCGAGCGGTGCGGCCACCGCGCGCGCGACGAGACGCGCCGCGGCGGGGAGCCGGGGCGCGGCGGGTGTGCCTGCCGTGGGTGTCGTGGTCGTGTTCGTGGCCATCCAGTGCGTTGCGCCCCGGACGCGCGGTGAGCGCCGCGTGCCGGGCCTGCGGTGGCGCCTTACGCGCCCGTGGCGTCATCCCATTTCGGATGAAGCTAGCGGACCGCTGTTGAAACGACAATCAAACGCCGTGCGGTTTGCCAGCGGGATCGAGGGCGGGGCGTGGGCGTGTCCCTCCGCTGCGCTCCGGGCCGGGCTGCGCGCGCGGTAGGCAACGATACCGCCGTTGCCAACCGCGCCGGGCCAGCGGCGGCGCGCTCCACATCGCCGCCGGCCGACGGCCGGCGCGGCGCGCCGCCGCCGTCCCGGCCCTTCGGGCGCGCATCCCTCACGCAACCGGCGGGGATGGGGGGCAAAGTGGCAAGCCCCCCGCCGTTCGGCGCCCGGCGTAAACTTTGTACACTCTCATTTCCCGCACCTTCTCTGCACCGCACGTCTCGCGCCGGGCAGGCGGAGTGAGCGCCGGGCGTGGGGAGGGGCGGATGAATCCGTGGCATCCGTGGGGACGAGCACGCGGAGTTCAGCGGCGCGGGATACGGCTTTGGGTGGGGCCGAGGGTCGCCAGGGCGAATGAATGCGCTGCAACCACGCCACGAAGTCCGCCTTCGCGGACTACGGACTTTTGTCCGGCCGAGGGTATGGGGCGCGGAAGGTGGGTTCGTGGAGCGCTGTCGGAGCCTGGCGCGGGTTGCGAGGCTTTCCGTCGAGGTTGCCGCGGCTTCAGCCGGTGCGATCCAGCGGCTGCATCGAGCCGAGTGGAGGCGCGCTGGGGAGCTTCAGCGCGAGCGAGCCATCTCGGAGGCGATCTCGCCGCCCAGGAGGATGACGAGGGAGGTGTAGTCCATCCACAGCAGCAGCACGATCATCCCGCCCAGCACGCCGTAGGTCTTGTCGTAGCTGGCGAAGTTGGCGGCATACAGGCGGAAGGCGAGCGTGGCCAGCAGCCACAGCCCCGCGGCGATCGCCGAGCTCTTCAGCAGCACGCCCTTGTGGCGGCGCTGGTCGCGGTTGGGCAGCACGAAGTAGACGACCCAGAACGCCGCCACCACCATCGCCAGCCCCAGCGGGTACTGCAGCACCGTCCACGCGAGGCCCAGCCCGAGCGCCTTCGCGATCGCCGGGCCGGCGAGCAGCGCGGCGCTCCCCGCCAGGAAGAGGAGGCCGACGGCGAGCAGCGTGCCGAGCGCCATCGCCCGCCGCTTCACGAACCCGCGCTGCTGGCGTACGCCCCAGGCCACGTTCAGCGTGTCTTCGAGGGCCATGAACACGTTGGCGCCCGCCCACAGCGCCAGCAGCAGGCCGATGGACACCAGCCCCGGGTGCTCCTTGCGCACCACCTCGGTCACGAAGCCGTTCACCAGCGTGCCCGCCTCGGCCGGCAGGTTGCGGCGCAGGCCGTCGGTGAGCCACGCCGCCGTCCCGTCGCCGCCGAAGATGCCGGCCAGGCCGAACGTCGCCATCAGCAGCGGCGGCAGCGACATGAAGAAGAAGTAGGCCACCTTGGCGGCCTGGTTCGCCACGTCGTCGTTCTTGTACCGGGTCCACACCCGCTTCCAGAGCGGCCAGGCGAGCGGCGGCGCCTCCGCGTCCTTCGCCGGGCTCCCGGTCCCCGTCGCTGCCGGCGCCCGGCCGTCCGCATCGGCCGCCGCCGCATCCACCCCGCGGAGACGGTCGCCGCGAGACGGAGCGAGGACGGCCACGCGGCCGCCGGTGTCCGCATCCATCGCGCCCCCGTCGCCCGGGCCCGTGAGGCTGGAGCGCAGCGCCGAGGCCTCGGCCCGGGCCCAGTCGCCGGTCTCGCGCAGCGTGGCCAGCGTCCGCTCGGGGGCCAGGGTTTGGGCGCGGGCGCCGCGCACCCCGGCGAGCAGCAGCCCCGCGCCGGCCGCCAGCAGGAGCACGCCCACGATCAGCGACGCAAGCCAGTAGCGCCCGTCCAGCGCGTCACCCAGGCCAAGGACCAGCGCCTGGACCAGCACCAGCGCGCCGGCGAGCGCCGTGACGGCGCCGGCGGCGAGCTTCCCGGCGTGCGACGCGAGCGAGCGGGCGCCCTGGCGCAGCTCGGCCTTCGCCAGCGCGATCTCCTGGCGCGCCAGCGTGGACGCGTCGGCGCCCAGGCGGCGGGCGAGGGTGGCGAGCGAAGGATTGTCCGCGTCGTCCAAAGCGGCTGGCGGGTGCGAAGGGGTGTCGGGCTCGGCCATGTGGCCGCGGGACGAGGTAAGTGCTTGGGGCAGCACGCTTCGGCGCAAAAGCAATGCCCGTTGCCTGATGGCGATTGGCGTAGCAGATTTGCGCCGGGTTCATCCATGCACCGCCCCCCGGAGGGTGGCTTGAGGAGGGTGTCACAGATCGCCGCGGGGGTCGTGCTGTTCCACGTCACCGACGGGGAGCGTCGTTACCTGCTGGTGCGGTCGGCGCTCACCCGGCGGCCGATCTGGGAGTTCCCCAAGGGCGGGGTGGAAGCGGGCGAGACCGACGAGATCGCCGCCGAGCGCGAGCTGCGCGAAGAGGCCGGCGTGCGCGAGGGCGACTACCGCGTGATCCCCGGCTTCCGCGAGGAGGAGCGCTACGTGTTCACGCAGGGAAAGGGCGAGAACCGCGTCCTGATCGTGAAGCGCGTGGTATACTTCGTGGCCGAGAGCCACACCGACGCCGTCACCATCTCGCACGAAGCCGAAGCCTACCGCTGGGCCGCCTACGACGAAGCGCACCGCCTCCTCCGCTTCCCCGGCAAGCGCGCCGTCCTCGAGCGCGCGGAAGAATTCCTGAACCGCATCCTCGCGGTGCCCCAGCCGGGGTGAGGGAAGTGCTGAGTGCTGAGTGCTGAGTGCTGAAAGGGGATGGCGGCGAGGCCGAGGCTGCACCGGCGGCTGAAGCCGCAGCAACAACCACGAAAAGCCTCGCAAACTGCGCGAGGCTTCAACCGCGCCCCACGAAACCACCTTCCGCGCGCCCGGGCCTCGGATGCAACCAGGCCGGTAGTCCGCGAAGGCGCCGCGAAGGCGGACTTCGTGTGGTCGTTGCAGCGAATTCATTCGCCCCACAAACCCCGCCGAACCCCGCCGAAACGCCGAGAGGCCGCTCCTTCGAGCGGCCTCTCGCTTTTCGCACCCAGCACCCAGCACCCAGCACTCAGCACTTCAAGCCGGCAGCCGCACCGTAAACCGGCTCCCCCGGCCCACTTCGCTCGCCGCGGTGATGGTGCCGCCGTGCTGCTGCGCGATCATCCGCGCGATGGCCAGGCCCAGGCCGGTGCCGCCGCTGCGCTCGCGGGCGGCGTCGGCGCGGTAGAAGCGGTCGAACACGCGCGGCAGCGCGTCGGGCGCGATCCCGCTGCCGGTGTCCTCGACCACCACCTCGGCCCAGCGGCGAGCGGGGGCGGCCACGGCGTTCGGCTGCGCGTCGTCGATGGTGGCCAGGGCGGCGGGCTCGTCCACCACCCGCGCGGCCATGGTCACGGTGCCGCGGTCGGTGAACTTCACCGCGTTGGAGACCAGGTTCAGGAACAGGCGCCGCAGCGGGCCCGCCGCGCCGTTCAGCGGCAGCGACTCGGGGGCGCGCAGGCGCACCTCCACGTCCTTGCCCATCGCCAGCGCCTCGCCCACGTCCTGCACGTCGCGCAGCACGGCGGCCAGGTCCACCTGCTCCATCGCCGGGGCCACGCTCTGGTCGCCGCGGGCCAGGGTCAGCAGGTCTTCCACCAGGCTCAGCATCGAGCGCGTCTCGTCGAGCACCTCTTCCAGCGTCTCGCGCAGCTCGGGCTCGCTGCGGGGGCGGGCCAGCGCCACCTCGGCGGTGCCGCGGATGGCGGTGAGCGGGGTGCGCAGCTCGTGGCTGGCGTCGGCGGTGAAGCTGCGCAGCGCCTCCACCGCGCGCTCCAGGCGGCCCAGCATCCCGTTCACCGCCATCGACAGCTCGCGCAGCTCGGTGGGGTGCTCGGGCTCTTCCACCCGCCGCGACAGGTCGGTGATCCCGATCTGCCGCGTGGCGACGACCAGCCGGTTCAGCGGCATCAGCACCCGGTTGGCGACCGAGTAGCCCACCAGCGCCGCCGCCAGCGCCGTCACCGGGATCAGCAGCAGCGCGATCACCGCGAACGAGCGCACCGCCTTCTTCTCCACGTCGCCGGTGCGCGCCACGTAGATGTCCACCACCTCGCCCGTCGCGAGGCGGGTCCGCCGCCGCAGCGCCTCCACGTCGCCGGGGGCGGGGGGAAGAGGATCCTCCCGCACGGCGACGCGGGGGATGTTGGGCGGGGCGATCAGCTGCTCGGCGGCGAGCGCGGTCTGGCGCAGGCTCTGGGTGCCGGCGCGGGCCAGCGTCTGCCGCATGATCAGGTAGGTGGCCCCCGCGAAGAAGAGGAGCGAGATCACCAGCACCGCCGTGTACCCCACCACGATCTCGCGCCGCAGCGACGACGAGCGCCGCCCCGCCCCGTCCGCCGGGGGCGGGGTGGCGTTCCCGTTCGCGCCGGCGGCGGGGACGGAGGGCTCGGCCGCCACGTAGGCGGCGCGGGAGGGCGGCTGCACGGGGGCCTCCATCATTCGGCCACCTGCTCGGCCGGCGTGCGCTCGCCCGGGTTGCGCACCACGTAGCCCACGCCGCGCACGGTCTGGATCAGCTCGCGGTCGCGGTCCTGCAGCTTGTTGCGCAGCGAGTTCACGCACACGTCCACGATGTTGGTGCCGGGGTCGAAGCGGATCCCCCACACGTGCTCCATCAGCGTGGCGCGCGAGAGCGGCCGGTCGGCGTTGCGCATCAGGAACTCCAGCAGCGCGAACTCCTTGGGCGTCAGCTCCACCCCGCTCTCGCCACGGCGCACGTCGCGGGTGGCGGGGTCCATCTCCAGGTCGCCCACCTTCAGCACCGGCGTGGCGCCCGTGGACGCCGTGCGCCGCAGCAGCGCGCGCAGCCGGGCGGTGAGCTCCGAGAACTCGAAGGGCTTGGTCAGGTAGTCGTCCGCCCCCGAATCGAGCCCGGCGATCTTGTCTTCGGTGCGGTCGCGCGCGGTGAGCAGCAGCACCGGCAGCGGCACCCCCGCCTGCCGCAGGTCGCGCACCAGCTCGAAGCCGCTGCGGCCGGGGATCATCACGTCCACCACGGCGGCGTCGAACCCCTGGGTGGTGGCCTTGTCGAACGCGGCGTCGCCGTCGGCGGCCACCTCCACCACGTAGCCCTCCTCGCGCAGCCCCTTTTGCAGGAACGCGGCGATCCTCGGGTTGTCTTCTACGACCAGAATGCGCATCGGTGCCCCGGATTAAGATCGGTTAAGCGGCGCCTAATCCTCCGCTAATCCCTTGCCGGAACGGGGTTTCGCCCCGCTGTGTACCCATTCCCGGCAAGACGATGTACCACCGTTGGAACGAGAGGACACTGACGATGAACGGAACGCTTCGCAAGCTCGCCCTTCCCGG
>DASSME010000437.1:0-4929 GCA_035689035.1 Longimicrobium sp.
GCGTAGTCGAACGACGGCGGGACGAGGAAGCAGACCCGCGCCTCGCCCAGGTCCGCCGCGCCGTCCAGCAGCGCCGCCGCCACCCGCGCGGACGCGTCGAGCAGCGCCGCGTAGGTGTGCTCGCCGCCCGCATCGACGAGGGCGAGCGAGCGGGGGTGCGCGCGGGCGCGGGAGACGAGCGGGAGTTCGGCGTCGGTCGGCATCGGGCAGGCGTTCGGGGAGATGAAGGGCGGTGGGAAGGCGGGAATGTAGAGGGGCGAATGAATTCGCTGCAACAACCGCCGAGCGCGACGCCGCCCCGCGGGCCCTCACCCTGGCGCCCAGGCGCGACTGCGTCGCGTCGCGGGCGCCTGTCCCTCTCCCAAAAACAGCCTGGGAGAGGGACCCGGGGGCGCTTCGCGCGGCTACTTCGAAGGTGCAACGAAGCTTCTTCCGCGCACCCGAGCCTTGGCCGAGCCGAAGCCGGTAGTCCGCGCAGGCGTCGCGCAGGCGGACTTCGTGTGGTCGTTGCTGCGAATTCATTCGCCCCGCCGGACCGCTTCCACACCTGTGTTCATCTTCCGGCCCCCGGCCTGCATCCTGCTTGCCCGCGCAGGCCAGACCTACCCGCGACCCGCCGTCGGCTGCCGGATGCATCTCGAATCGTCGTTCGTCCTGCTGTTCGTCGCGGCGACCACCGTGGCGCTGCTCACGCGGCGCTGGGGGATCCCGTACACGGTGGCGCTCGTCCTGGCCGGGCTGCTGCTGGGCGGCATCCATGCGTTCCAGCCGCCGCACCTCACCAGGGAGCTGCTCTTCTCCGTCTTCCTTCCCGGCCTGCTCTTCGAGGCCGCGTTCCACCTGGAGTTCCGGGAGTTCTGGCGCAACCGGGTGGCCATCACCTCGCTGGCCGTCCCCGGCGTGGTGGTCTCCATCGCCGCCATCACGCTGGTCCTTGCCCCCGTGGCCGCGCTGGTGGGCGCGCGCGACGTGTTCAACTGGCGCGACGCCATGGTGTTCGGCGCGGTGATCACCGCCACCGACCCGATCGCCGTGGTGGCGCTCTTCAAGCAGCTGGGCGTGCCGCACCGGCTGGCGTCGCTGATCGAGGGAGAGAGCCTGTTGAACGACGGCACCAGCGTGGTCTTCTTCACCCTGGTGCTGGGGCTGGTGATGGGCGAGCCGGTGAGCGCGGCGCGGCTGGCGCTCGAGTTCCTGCAGGTGGTGGGGATCGGCGCGCTGATCGGCGCGGGAATCGGCCTGGTCGTGTCGCACGTGATCGAGCGCGTGGACGACGCGATGATCGAGATCACCCTCACCACCATCGCCGCCTACGGCACCTTCGTGCTGGCCGAGGGGCTGGGGTACTCGGGGGTGATCGCCACCGTGGTCGCCGGGATGCTGTGCGGCAACTACGCGGCGCGGGTGGGGATGAGCCCGTCCACCCGCATCGCGGTGGAGACCTTCTGGGAGTACGTGGCGTTCGCGCTCAACTCCATCGTCTTCCTGCTGATCGGCTTCGAGGTGCGGCTGGGGAGCCTGGTGAGCCACGTTCCCGGGATCCTCCTGGCGTACCTGGCCACCATGGTGGCGCGCGCCGTGGTGGTGTACGGCGTCACCGCCGCCCTGCGCGGCCGCGGCGACCGCATGCCGCCCGCGTGGAGCGCCGTGCTCACCTGGGGCGGGCTGCGCGGCGGGCTCTCGATGGTGCTGGTGCTGAGCCTGCCGCCGGCGTTTCCGCACCGCGAGGTGATCGTGACGCTCACCTTCGGCGTGGTGCTGCTGTCGATCCTGGTGAACGGCCTGTCGATGAGCCCGCTCCTGCGCCGCCTGGGCGTGGGCACCGCGCACGAGACGCGCACGGCGTACGACCAGGCGCGCGCCCGCCTGCAGATCGCCAACGCCGCGCTGGCCGAGCTGGAGCGGATGGTGATCACCGCCCAGGCCCCGCCCGACGTGATCGACGAGCTGCGCGCCCGCTACAACGCGCGCCAGGAGGAAGCGAGGTCCGTGCTGCGCCAGATGCAGGGCGACCAGGAGGAGCTGCGCGGCCAGGAGATGGCCCGCGCCCGCCGCCACCTGCTGCTGCTGGAGAAGGAGCGCCTGATCCGCACCCAGCGCGAGGGCCTGATCGGCCACGACGCCTACGCGGAGGTCATGGCCGAGATCGACGCCCAGCTGCTCAACGAAGACACGCGCGAGTAACGAGCCGCCGATCCCGGAGCCGTCCCTCGCTCCCCCGGCCGCGTCCGTATGACGCCGGACGGATGCGCGGTACCAGAATGTCCTGTCTACGCCGTCACCCTCCCCTTGCCCGCCCGGCTCTTTTTCGCCCCTCCGGTTTTTGCCCGGGCCCTGGGTCGCCGCTCGCCCAAAGCTTATGATCTACATTTGTTTAGACCCGATGAGGGTCTCCACGGCGCGGTATGGATCGTGAGCAGAGCGCCCGTCCACCTTCCTTGAACGTCGTGGATCGGGCGTCCATGGAAGTCTGTCCCAGCACCGAATTAAGTCCTTAAATGCGGCATCGATCATGCTAGGCCGCCCCGGTTCAAGACGGTGTCACCCACACTGAACCGGCGAGGACAACGATGAGGGGCTCCACCTTCCGCCCGCGGCGCCTGTGCGCGGCGGGGCTCCTGGGCGCCGCCGTGCTGGCGGCCGCCTGCAGCGACGACAACGGGCTGGGCCTGGGCCGCGACGGCTGCACCACGGTGCGGCGGCAGACGGCGGGCGAGATCGACGAGGGCCGGGGCGGCGAGCTGGCGCGGGTGCGGGTGAGCCTGGTGTCGCGGCTGGGGGTGGACGCGAACGCCGTCGACTCGATGAACCTGAGCGGTGTGCGCCTGTTCAGCGGCAGCGAGTGCTTCATGCTGGAGAACGCGTCGGGGTGGCGCGTCACGAAACTGGAGAACGACCGGGGCGGCGTGGTGGCCGAGGCGCTGGTGAAGCCCGGCGACCTGGGCGAGCTGGAGCTGGTGGCGCCGCAGCCCAGCGGCGTCAACTACGACGCGGGGCGGATCCGGCTGGACCGCTCCATCCGCCTGGAGGCCGGGCGGCGCACCGACATCTACCTCTCGCTGAGCCCGGTGGGGACCTCGGGACACGTGGCCGCGCGCTTCGTGGCCGCCGGCGAGATGCCGTGGAAGTCCGAGACGCTGGTGTACGACCCCGTGCGCGGCGCCACCATGTCCATGGACGGCGGCTTCAGCGTGGAGATGCCGGCGGGCGCCATGAGCGAGGCCACGGTGTACGGCGTGGGCAGCTACGCCGGGCGCGGCGTGAGCGCCACCTACAACCTGTGGCCCGAGAGCAAGCTGGCCGAGGCGGCCACCATCCGCTTCCCGATCGACCGCACCCGCATCCCCGAGGGGATGTCGATGAGCGACTACGGCGGGCGGGTGAACGGGGCGGCGGCCGAGTCGTCGGTGTCGGGGAACGTGGCCACCATCACGGGGAAGGCGTTCGGGCAGATCGCCATGGACACCGACGTGCCGTGGGTGGAGACCACCGGCGGCCGCCGGCTGGCCATGCGCCTTCCCCCGGGCGGCGTGACGCCCTCGCTCGTGGCCAACGACTGCTACTACCGGCTGGTGAACGAGCGGACCAACCTGTACAACCTGCTCAACAACAACTCGGGCGTATACACCGGGGTGTGCAAGGACGTGGCGCCCTACGTGCACATCATCATGGTGAACCTGAACCGCTCGGGGCTGGGCGCCAACGGCTGGGGGTATCCCAGGATCGTGTTCCCCGGCGTGCGCTACACCGACGGAACCTTCGCGCTGCGCGAGATCACCACGCACATGTCCACGCTCACCAACGACTTCGCGGCCATCAACGGCTTCACCTGGGACGGCGACCTCGGGTGCTGCGGCGGCTACGGCACGCCGATCGGCACCGTGTACATGAACGGCACGCGGGTGAGCCCCTGGTTCTCGGGGACCGAGGTGATGATCGGCTTCGGCCCCTGGTCGGCGTACACGGGCACGCCGCACGCGTTCTTCGAGCGGGTGAACGGAGCCAGCATCAACATCACCGGCTACACCGACTGGATCGTCCCCTCCACCACCTCGATCGTCAAGGGCGGGGTGTGCAGCCGCTCGCCGGGGGGCGAGGTGAACCGCTGGAGCACGGTGGGGATCGGCAACGGGGTGCTGGTGATGGCCTCGTCCGCGAGCAACACCACCACCACCGCGTACGACTTGTGCAGCATCTACGAGGGGCTGAACGTGCTGGGCGGCGCGCAGCGGCTGGACGGCGGCCCGTCGGCGGCGATCTGGTGGCAGGGCACCACGCTCAACCTGCTCAGCGGCAGCGACTACCTGAAGTTCGGCTACGAGCGCCAGATCCCGTACGCGGTGGCGGCGCTCACGCAATGAGGACGGGGATGGCAAGGTGGCGCACGGCGGCGCTGGCCGCGCTGGTGGCGCTGGCGGCCGGCTGCCACCGCGGGACGCCGCCGGTGGCGGGGCGGTGGCAGCGGGTGGACCAGCCCTCGGAGTGGATCGAGTTCGGCGGCGACGGCTCGTTCCGCAGCCGCAGCTTCACCGGCACGCAGGTGGCGGGGCGATACCGGCAGGAGGGCCGGAAGGTGACGATGACGGTGGTCCCCGAAGGTCACGGCGCCACCCTCACCCTGGCCGATTCGCTCCTGGTGATGGAAGAGGGGACGCGCTACCGCCGCGCGAACCCCTGAACGCGGCGGCGGGGAGGGCGGACCAGCATCCGCCCTCCCCCGCCCGTCCCGCTGGCGCATGCCATCGAGCATCCCCTACCTTTCCCGCTCATCTTCCCGGCAATCCTCCCATCCCCGTCCGGGAGCTCCAACCTTTTCGCCCGCACCGGAAAGGCAGGCCCATGCGCTCACGATACACCCGCCTCGCGCTTCTCGCAGTCGTCGCCGCCGGCGCTGCATGCGCGGGCGAGCCCACCACGCCGTCCGCCGCG
>DASSME010000438.1:0-14685 GCA_035689035.1 Longimicrobium sp.
TCCTTCGGCTTGCGACCGCTCGCTCATGCCGCGGCGACTGCGTGGTCAGCCTCAGGATGACGAGGCGGCGGGTTGGGTGCAGAATGCACCGTCATTTCCCACAAACGGCCTGAGACCCCAACGGCGGCATCTCCCCCGACTGGAAATCGAGGGTCGCGGATCAGGGCTTTCCGGCCGGCTTCGCATCGTTCGCGGGAGAGGATCCGGAGCCGCTCCCGGTAGCGGAGTCGGCGGCGGGCTCCTCCACCGTTTCCCCGTGGCAGGTGGCGTCACCGTAGATGTACCCGTCCTGGTCCACGCTCAGCACGGTCTGCCCGCCCACCGGGTTGCGTGGGAAGGCGGCCACGCACACGCCGTACTCGTCCGCGCGGCGCACCGTGAGCGTGTAGCGGGCCCCGGCCTCGGTGTCGTGCACGCGCGTGATCATGTCCGGGAGCACGGCGGGGTTCTTCCCATCGTGCGTGTCGCGGTACGCCACGATGCTCGCGTGCACCTCGCGCAGCATCTGGCGCTGGCCCTCGTCGCCCGCGCCGCTCGTCCGGGTGGGGTAGTCGGGCGGGCCGCTGCACCCGGCCGAGCGGTAGATCGTGCCATCCTCGTCCATGCTGATCGCGCGGACGCCCGCCTCCTTCGGCACCGCCTCCAGGCACAGCTCGCGGTCGCTGGCGGCGGAGATCTGCAGCGTGTACCGCTGCAGGGCGTTGGCGGGCGGCCGCTTCGGCTCGGTGAGCAGCGCCTCGCGGTCGGTGTACGCACCGTGCTCGGCGAAGTAGCTCTGCTCGGCCGTGTGTGCCCACCTGAGCAGCGCCTCGCCCTCGATCTCCTTCGCCCGCTGGGTGGCCTTGCTGAACTGCGGGATGGCGAGCGCCGCGATGAACCCGATGAACATCACCACCGCGAACCCGCCGACGACCAGGCCGATCACGACGGCCGTGGTGCCCGAGCCGCCGCCCGGGCGCCCCGGCTGGCCGGGAATGGCGGTCGGGCGGATCGGGAAACCACACTGCGGGCACACCACGGCGGTCGGCGAGACGGGCGCGCCGCAATCCGGACAGTGATAATCGGCCATTGATGGTTGAGGAGGTGAGGTGGCTGGTGTCACACGACCCGAAGGCGAACGGCCTGCCGCCCGGCGAGCCGCTGGCCGCGCGGGAACGCGCTCCGCCGACGCATCAGGGCGTCACCTGAGGGAGCGGCTGGGCCGTTGCAGCCGCGATGGACCGGTGCCCCGCGCGGTGCTCCGCAGCGTATCCGCAACGACGGCGGCGAAGTGCTCCAGGGCCCGGCCGGCGCACGCGTCGCCCGCGAAGAGGGTTCCGCCCTGGTCCACGCTGTAGGCGTGTGGCGCGCTGCTCGGCTCGCGGGGGACCGCGGCCACGCAGACGCGGCCCCCGCCGGCACTCCGCAGCACGAGCTCGAACCCGGCCGACACCGGCGTTTGGCGAACCCGCGCTACCAGGTCCGGTACGCCGGTGGGGTACGCCCCGTGCTCCGCCCGGTAGGCGGCCATGCCCCGGTGCACCTCGAGCATCATCTGCCGCGCTCCCATCTCGTCGCCCGAGCCCGGGGGCACCGAGGCGTCGATGCCGCCGCTGCACCCGGCGTCGCGGTAGACGCTGCCCAGGGCGTCCATGCTCATTTCGCGCGCGCCGGACCCCGGCACCGGGACGGCGTCCAGGCACAGCTTGAGGTCGCCCGCCACCGTCACCTGCAGCGTGTAGCGGACCGGGCCCGCGGCCCTCGGGCGAGCAAAGATCTGCTCCAGCGAATCGACGCTGGCGGTAAAGGTTCCATGGTCGGCGCGGTGCGTCTGCTCGGCCGTGTACGCCCACCGGAGCAGCGCCTCGCCCTGCGCCTCGCGGGTCCGCGCGCTGGGCCGATGCGAGCGGGGAATGGCCAGCGCCGCCACGATCCCGATCAGCACCACCACCCCGATCACCATCGCCACGACGCCCACAGCCACCCGCGAAGTCCCGAATTCCGAACCCGCGCTGGCCCGTCCGCCCACGCCCAGCCGGCGGCCGCCGCGGCGCGGGTCGCCCAATGCTTGCGGGCGGATCGGGAACCCGCAGGTGGGGCACACCACCGCGCCGGCCGTGATCGGGGCGCCGCAGTCCGGGCAGCGAGGTTCGGTCATGAAGGGAGGGTGGGTGTCGCCGGCCACGGGTGGCCGCGCCGGGCCCGGTCTCATGTGGATGTGCGATGCGGGACGAATTCCAGGCTTTCGTGCCGCATGGCCCCAATCACCCGCCTGGGTCCCCGTGCCGACGCGGCGCCCATGTGCCGGGCGCCGCGCTCGTCATTCCCCCGGGGACGCTCAGGGCGCCAGGAGGTTGAAGGGGTAGACGGGAAGGTTGCGCAGCACGGTGAACGCGACCATCCCCCACAGCACCGCCTGCGCCTGCCAGGGCCTGAGGCGCACCGCGGGAAGGAGCGGCCGTCCGTACAGCCGCTGCCCGGCCTGCGCGGCCAGCCCGTAGAACAGGAACGGAAGCGTGAGCACGTAGAAGGCGTTGAAGCCGAGCGCCGTGAACACGTGGCCGTGCAGCAGGGCGTGCGTGGCCCTGAGCGCGCCGCACCCCGGGCAGTAGATGCCCGTGAGCAGGTACAGCGGGCAGCGGGGGTAGAAGTCCACCTGCAGCGGGTTGTACAGGTACAGCACCGCGAGCGCGCCGGCCAGGCCCGCCCCGGCCAGCAGCATGGCTGCCGTGCCGAAGCGGGCGCCGAGCGCCGGGCGCGCCGCGGCCAGGCGCATCACGAGTTGGCGGCTCCGCTCACCGCGCTCAGGATCGACCCCATGATCCCGAAGATCATGCCGATGATCCACCACGCCACCATGATGCCCAGCGCGATGAAGCACCACTGCTTGGCGTTCTTGCTCGCCTGCTGGGCGCCGGCCACGTCGCCCGCCGCCAGCTTGGAGTTCACCTGCGTGCTGAAGTACAGCGCCACCGCGCCGATCGGGATCCCGCAGCTGCAGCAGCTCAGGACGGTGACGATGATCGAGAAGGCCATGTAGTTCTGCACCTGCGCGCCACCGGGCCCGCCGTACCCACCCGGCCCACCCGGCGCGCCGCCGTACCCGCTCGGACCACCGGGGCCACCGGGGCCACCGGGGCCGGCGTAGCCCCCACCGCCGTAGCCGCCGCCCTGCTGCCCGCCGTACCCGCCACCCGGGCCGTACGTGGCGCCCGACGGGGTCTCGCCGTACGCGCCACCGGTGCCCGCGCCGCCGCCGTAGCCGCCGGTGCCGCCGGTGCCGCTGGCACCGTAGCCGCCACCGGTCCCGCCCGCCCCACCGCCGTACGCGCCGCCCGCGGAACCCGCCTGGCCCGTGCCCGCGCCGTACGCGCCGGGGGTGGGGCCAGCCTGACCCGTGCCCGCGCCATACGCGCCGGGGGTGGGGCCAGCCTGACCCGTGCCCGCGCCATAGCCCGTGCCGCTGGTGCCGCCCGTGCCGCCCGGCGCGTCACCAGTGCCCGCGGTGTAGGTGGTGCTCCCCGTGGCCGGCGTCTCGGGCGCCGCGCCGCCGGTCCCGCTGGTGCCGGTCGTCCCGGTGGTGCCGCCGGCGGCCTGGCGCGCGGGGTTGGGACGCCCGCAGTTGGGGCAGTACGGCGCGTCGTCCGCGTACTGGTTTCCGCAGTCGGGGCAGGTGATCTGGGCCATTGGGTGCTCCTGATGGGGAGGACGGTGCGCGCGAGGCTGGGCCGCGCGCGTACGGTGGTTCGGGCGTGTGCCCCGGCGTCAGGCGCCGGGTCCGGCGGATGCAGGGTTGGACCGTTGACCAGCAGGTGCGGAAAAGATAGCCCCGCCCCGCGCATCCGCAAGTAAACACCTGCCGTACGAAAACGGCGGCGCACGCCTCGTACGTGCGTGCGCCGCCGTGGGTTTCGCGCGTTTGCCCGTGTCCCGGAGACTCGCGCTGGATCCGGAGAATCATCCGCCCAAAGCTTCCGTCGCCCGGGGGAGAAGCCCAGCCGGGGCTCACCGGACTTCGCTCGCTATGTCTGGAACCCGATGAAGACGAGGATCACGAAGGCAATGACGGGGAGCAGCAGCAAACCAACCAGCCACATCCACAAAGGGGTATCCGAGGCTCCGGAGCCGCCGCTCTGCCGCTGGCCGGGAGGGCCCCAGGGCTCGGGCTGATCGGTGTCCGAAGCTGCAGTGGGACGCCTCTCGGCATTCGGCAGGGAGAGGGCCGGGGCAGGCGTTTCCGACGCAGGCGTCTCGCGCACCATGCTCCGGGTCGCGCCGGCCGGGCTGGATGGGCGCGGCTTCCAGTCGGGATTGGGACGGCCGCAATGCGCGCAGTACGAAGCATCGTCCGAATACCGGTTTCCACATTCAGAACAGGTCATATCGAAGCGGAGCGCAGGGAAAGGGGGTAGCCGGCTCGGTGATCAACCGTGCCGGGGGGAATGCCAAGCGGCGCACGGACGCGAGTCGCGGATGACGATTACGTGCGGGCGCCGCCATCAGTGCCGCGGGCGGCGCACCAGGTAGTCCACCAGCACGGCGCCCGCGGGGGCGGCGGCCAGGCTCACCAGCGACGCCGTGTCGGCGTCGCCCTCCCTGGACACCAGCACCATCGGCAGCGCGCCGGCCGCCGCGCCCAGCAGCGTGAGCCCCAGGCTCCCCCGGCTGTCGCGGCGCAGCCCGCCCAGGTGCGCGCCGGCGGCGGCGCCCAGCGCCAGCCCCGCGGCGGCCGTGAAGTACTCGGCGTTGTCGGGTCCCTGGCCGCAGCTCGGGCTTTCGTCGTCGCAGTCCAGCAGGACGAACCCGACACCGTACCCCAGCACCGACCCGGCGACCCCCAGCAGCGCCGACAGCGGGATGGACGCGTACAGGTGCGGCCGGGACAATTCCACCTGCCGCGCGAACTCGCCCGACGGATCGATCATCGTCACCGCGGCGCCGGACACGGGCGCATCGGCTACACGGACGAGGACGACGCGCACCGGCATCCGCGCGCCGTCGAGCGACGCGTCGCGCACGGGCCCGGGGGCGGATTGCGCGCGGGCGGTGGCCGCGGCAAAGACGCAAGCCGCGGCGGCGAACGCCGCGCGGCGGATCGAGCTGGATCGCATGGGGATCTCCTGGCCAGGTCACGACTTCCGATGGTGAAAACCGGGCCCGATCCTGAGCCCGGTTCCTTCACGGGAGATGGAACGGCGTCCCATCTCCCTCGCCCATCAACCTGGCCTCGCCCCGTCACTCCGCCGTCAACTCGACCGTGCGGCCGGGTCCATGATCACCCAGGGAACGCAGGGGAGCAGAGACAGCGGGGAACTGCGCAGATGCCTCGGCTGCCCCGGCCCCCCGGCTGCTCGACGTGATCCTCGTGACCGGGTCAGTCGCCGGATGTCGGAGGTGACGCGGGGGGATCGCCGCGCGGCGACGATTCGGGGCGGTACACGATCACGCGGACGCGCTCCAGGGTGACCAGGCCGCCGCCGATCATCGTGTCCAGCTCGGGGAGCACGGCCTGGATCTTCTCCTCGGTGTCCACCACTTCTACCACCATCGGCAGGTCCAGCGACAGCTCCAGCACGCGGGCGGTGTGCACGCGCGCGCTGGCGCCGAAGCCGGCCAGCCCGCGCAGCACCGTGGCGCCCGCCAGCCCGCGCTCGCGCAGCACCCGCACGATGGCGTCGTGCAGCGGCTTGCCGCGGTGCTCGCCGCTGGTGCAGCGGTCGCTTTCGCCGAAGAAGATGCGCATCAGGGTGCGCTCGCCCGTCAGCCCGTGCATCGGCGCCCTCCCGGCGTGGATCAGGACGGGATCACGCGCGTGGCCGGAACAGCGCCCCGGCCAGCGTCATCCCCGCGAACACGCACACCAGCCCGGCCGCCACGCTCCCCAGCGCGTACGCCGCGGCGCGCCCCCACTGCCCGTCCTGGATCAGCACCGCCGTCTCCCAGGTGAAGGTGCTGAAGGTGGTGAAGGCGCCGCAGAAGCCCACCGTCACGAACCCGCGCGTCTCGGGCGACAGCGCCACCGTCTCGGACGCGCGCATCGCGAACCCCAGCACCAGGCTGCCGGCCAGGTTGATGATGAAGGTGTGCCAGGGAAACTCGGTCCCCAGCCGCGTGGGGATCCACTTTCCCAGCCCGTACCGCGCCAGCGTGCCCAGCACGCCGCCCGCGGCGAGATATAGGTAGAGCAAAGCGGTTCCGTGGTGCGGGGGTGCGTTTCCGATGGGCAGCGGGGAGGATCGTGCGCGCGGTCCCCCCGCGCAAGCGGAGCACCGGACCGGTGGACGAAAATCGCGCGTGGCCGTCCACGCGGGGGGACGCGCGCCGGGGCGCGAGCTGCCCGGCGGCGCCCCGTCCGCGCGTGGAAAATCCGCGCCGCGATTGGATCATTAGCATCTCACGCCAGGTTACAACCCTTGGCGCGCACCCGGCATCAGACCGATGGTCGGGCGCGCGGGGGGCGTGCGCCCGCGAGCTTCGGCCGCACAACGGGAGGGACGATGATGAAGCGCACCCTGGTTTGCCTGGGCCTGCTGGCGCTGGCGGGTACGAACGCGCTGGCCGCGCAGCAGCGAGAGCGCTGCCGGCGGTACGGCGACGGGCACGTGGTGATCTGCGACCGCGACCCCAGCCGCGACCGCGACCGCGATCGTGACCGCCGGCGCCACCGTGACACCTTCTGGCGGGATCGCGGGCCCGTGGAGCTCGGCATCCGCGGCGGGTACGACTTCGAGGACGACCAGGCGAGCGTGGGCGCGCAGCTTCGCATTCCGGTGATCCGGCAGTTCGCGCTGGAGCCCAGCTTCGACGCGTTCCTGGGCGACGCGGGCGCCAGCTGGCAGGCGAACTTCGACGGGCTGATCCGCCCCCGCGCGCTGGGTGGGCTGTACGGCGGCGGCGGGCTGGCGCTGCTGCGCCGCGACAACGACGGCAGCGGCGTGGAGACCACGGCCGGGTGGAACCTGGTGGCCGGGATCGACGGCGGAAACCTCGCCCGCTCGGCCCTGCGCCCCTTCGCCGAGGCGCGCTGGACCGGGATGGACGAGTTCGACGGCTTCCGGCTGGTGGCCGGCGTGAACGTGCCCGTGAGCGGCTTCTCGCGCTGGTAGCTCACAAGTACCGCGGGCAGGGATCAAAGGGGCGCTCCCTCGCGAGGGGCGCCCCTTCCACGTTCCGGCTGTCGCATGGCGAACGGTTGTGCGTGCGGTCGCGGACGAGACGGTCCAGGGCACAACGCTTATCGTGAGCCCTCCGTTTACTTCAATTTCGTCCAGTTTTGCGGAGGCCATGGCGACCCGACACCTGCGAACGCTCGCCGCAGTCTTTGAAGATCCGGTCCGTGCCAACATATTGTGGAGGGACGTCGAGGCGATGTTCTTGTATTTCGGTGCGACGGTGACGTCGGGTGCAGGGTCCCGCGTCAAGGTCGAGCTGAATGGGGTCGACGCCATGTTCCACAGGCCGCACCTCCAGAAGGAGGCGCATCAACGCGCCGTTCGGAATGTGAGGCTGTTCCTCATCTCTGCAGGAGTCCGCCCATGAACTACAAAGGCTACACCGCCATTGTGGAAATCGACGAGGACGACGGCGTGCTGCACGGCCGCCTGGCGGGCATACGCGACGTGATCACCTTCGAGTCCGAAACGATCGAGGGCCTGGAGCGCGAATTCCAGACATCCGTCGATTTGTACCTGGACTGGTGTGCGGAGAGAGGAAAGGCCCCCAGCATCCCGCATGCTGAACGGCGCCGCGCCGCGTCCTGATCCGTCGTTACAGAACATCGAGGCAGGAGATCGAGCGGCGTGGAGTACAAGGGTTACACGGCCTGGTATGAAGCCGATGAATACGACGGCGTGCTGCACGGGCACGTGGCAGACATCCGCGACGTGGTGACTTTCGAGTCCGAGACCTTGGAAGGGCTCGAGCGCGAGTTCCACGTCTCGGTGGACGACTACCTCGCGTTCTGCTCAAGAGACGGCGTGGATCCAGAGCAGCCCACGCGGCGTGCATCCCCCCGACCCTGACCATCCCCGATCGTGACTCATCTACCGCTGGTCCGCGACGGCGTGGTGCGCGGGGCGTGCCCGCACGACTGCCCCGACACCTGCGCCATGCTGGTGCACGTGAAGGACGGCCGCGCCGTGCGCGTGCAGGGCGACCCCGCGCACCCGGTCACGCAGGGCTTTCTCTGCACCAAGGTGAACCGCTACGTCGAGCGCACCTACCACCCCGAGCGGCTGACGGTGCCGCTCCGGCGCGTGGGCGCCAAGGGCGAGGGGCGCTTCGAGCCAGCCACGTGGGACGAGGCGCTGGACGACATCGCGCGGCGGCTGGAGCAGATTCGCTCCGGACCCCAGGGGCCGCAGGCGATCCTTCCCTACAGCTACGCGGGTACGATGGGGCTGGTGCAGGGAAGCTCGATGGACCGGCGCTTCTTCCACCGCATCGGCGCCAGCCTGCTGGCGCGCACCATCTGCTCGTCGGCCGGCACCGCGGCGTGGATGGCCACCTACGGCGACCGGATGGGGCCCACGCCGGAAGAGGCGGAGCACGCGAAGCTGGTCCTGCTCTGGGGGACGAACACGCTGACGTCCAATCCCCACCTGTGGCCGGCGCTGCGCCGGGCGCGCGAGCGCGGCGCCCGGCTGATCGCCATCGACCCGATCCGCACGCGCACGGCGGCGCAGTGCGACCAGTGGCTCCCCATCCGCCCCGGCACCGACGCCGCGCTGGCGCTGGCCATGATGCACGTGGCCTTCCGCGACGGCCGCGCGGACCTCGACTACCTCGCCGCGCACACCGTCGGCTGGGAGGCGCTGCGCGAGCGGGTGCTGAACGAGTGGAGCCCGCGCCGCGCCGAGCCAATCGTCGGGCTGGACGAGGGGCGGATCGAGGCGCTGGCGGCGGAGTATGCCACCACGCGGCCCACCTTCATCCGCCTGAACTACGGGCTGCAGCGCCACGCGGGCGGTGGAATGGCGGTGCGGACGCTCTCGCTCCTCCCCGCGGTCACCGGCGCGTGGCGCGACCTGGGCGGCGGAGCCACGCTGTCCACCAGCGGCGCGTTCAAGATGAACAACGCCGCCCTGGAGCGGCCCGACTGGATCGCGCCCGGCACCCGCACCATCAACATGGTGCAGCTGGGCGACGCGCTGACCCTCGCCGACGCGGGCGTGGGCGGGCCGCCGGTGCAGGCGCTGGTCGTCTACAACTCCAACCCCGGCGCGGTCGCCCCGGACCTGCGCAAGGTGCGCCAGGGGCTGCGCCGCGAAGACCTGTTCACCGTGGTCCTGGAGCACTTCCGCACCGACACGGCGGACTACGCGGACTGGGTGCTCCCCGCCACCACGCAGCTGGAGCACTGGGACGTCCACACCACCTACGGCCACGTCTACGTCACCCTCAACCGCCCGTCCATCGAGCCGGTGGGCCAGAGCCTGCCGAACTCCGAGATCTTCCGCCGCCTGGCCGCGCGGATGGGGCTGACCGACCCCGAGCTCCGCGACGACGACGTCACCCTCATCCGCCAGGCGCTGGACTCGCCGCACGAGCGGATGCGGGGCGTCACCTTCGAGCGGCTGCTGGAGGAGGGGTGGGTGCGGATGAACCTGCCGCGCGAATGGCGCCCCTACGCCGATCCCACGCCGAACACCGTCACCGGGAAGATCCAGGTTCTGGCGCCGGAGCTGGAGCGGCTGGGCCTCGATCCGCTCCCCACCTGGATCCCGCCGGCCGAGAGCGCCGAGGCGGCGCCGGAGCGCGCGGCCTCGTTCCCGTTGACGCTGCTGTCGCCCCCCGAGCACCCGTTCATGAACAGCACCTTCGTGAACATCCCGGCGCTGGAGCGGGCGGCCGGCACGCAGGCGAAGCTCCTGCTGCACCCCAACGAGGCCGCCGTCCGCGGCATCGTGGACGGCGACCGGGTGCGCACCTTCAACGCGCGGGGCGACTTCCGGGCGCGCGCGGTGGTGACCGAGGACGTACGCCCGGGCGTGGCCGTGAGCTACGGCGTGCGCTGGGCCAGCCGCAGCGAGGGCGGCACCACGGTGAACGACACCACCAGCCAGCGCGTGACCGACATGGGCGGCGGCGCCGTCTTCTACGACAACGCCGTGGAGGTGGAGCGCGTCCCCGCCGCCCTCGATCCGGCCGCCGTAGGCGAGCTGGAGGGCGAGGTCGCGGCGGTGGTGGGGTAGATCCGTCGCGGGCCGGGGTCGCCAGGGGCGAATGAATTCGCTGCAACGACTACACGAAGTCCGCCTGCGCGGACTACCGGCGCTGGGGCCGCCGCGGTGACGGTGCGCGGCACAAGATCCGAAACGCTCGAAGTAGTCGCGCGAAGCGCCCAAGTCCCTCTCCCGCAGTTCGGGAGAGGGACAGGCGTTCGGGACGCGACGCAGTCGCGCCTGACCGCCAGGGTGAGGGCCCGCCGCCGGTCAGAAACCGCCCTCCCGCCGCGTTCCGCCGCAGACACCCCACTCGTGGGGCATGACCCCACGGCGCTTGTGGGGTAGATTACCTGGGGGGGCGGCGGGTGCGGCGGTTCTTGCACCCGCCCGGGGGTAGCGGCCCGGGAAACGGGCGGACGCCCATGGCAGGCGGGAGTGCATGCTGACCTGGATCTTCTTCTTCTTCGTGGCGTTCGGCGCCAAGGCGGTGCTGGCGTTCGCCATGATCTACCTGATCTTCCCGGCCGACCGGGTGTGCAGCGAGTGCGACGGCGACACGCTGCCCATCCGCATGGGTCCGCTGGGGCGCGCGTTCTCGTTCCTTTCCCGCGGCGCCGTGCAGCGGCGCTGGTGCCCGCGCTGCGGATGGGAGGGCCTCACCCGCAGCGGCCGCCTGAACCGCCCCGGCACCTACGCCGAGGCCCCGCCCGAGCCCACGCACAGCAGCTGACACGCTAGACGCAAGCACCGCACGGAGTTACATTCCCTCGCCGCACCGGGCGCCGATGAAACATCGCGCCGCCCGCCCCGTAGTCATCGCCCGCCCGCAGTTCCAGCTCCGTCACCCGATCTATTCCATCCTCCGATGACCGCACGCGTCCTGGGGCTGCTCGCGCCCCTGGTGTTCGCCGCCTCCACCGTCGCCGCGCAGAACGGCTATCCCGAGTGGAACGGCCGCGCCGTGCAGGACCTGGCCGGCGTGCTGTCTTCGAAGATGGAAGACAGCGTGCGCACCCTGCTGGCGCCGGCGCGCAACCAGGGGTACGACGTGCGCGTGGTCACCGTCGAGCGGATGAGCCACTACGACGTGGGCGCGGCCACCATCGAAGACTTCGCGCGCGGCCTGTTCAACGCCTGGCGGGTGGGCGACCGGCCCGAGAACGACGGCGTCCTGCTCGTGGTGGCGACCGGCGATCGCAAGGTGCGCATCCAGCTGGGCGACGGCGCGCTGCGCTACGAGCAGGCCGCGCAGCAGGTGGTGGCCGACTCGATGGTGCGCTGGTTCCGCGAGGAGAAGATGGTGCGCGGCATCCTGCGCGGCGCCGCTGGCGTCGCGCAGTGGTTCACCCCCGAGGGGCAGGCCGCCTTCGCCGCGCCGCCCCCGGCGCCCCAGCCCGTGGCGAACACGCCGCAGCCGGCGTACTCGCCGCCCACCCAACCCGCCACGCAGGACGGCCTGCTGATGGCGACCCTGGGGCTGGCGGTGCTGGTCCTCGGCACCGTCGGGTTCGGCGGGTGGCTGCGGAACCGCCCGCGCAACTGCCCGCGGTGCCGCACGGCCATGACGCGGCTGGACGAAACCTCGGACGACGTGTACCTGGATTCGGGGCAGAAGACCGAGGAGTACCTCAACTCGGTGGACTACGACGTGTGGAAGTGCGCCGGCTGTGGAACCCACACCCTGGAGCGCTACTCGCGCTGGTTCTCGGGGAAGTCGGCGTGCCCGTCGTGCGGCTACCAGACGGTGCAGACCACGCGGCACGTGCTGCAGTACGCCACCTACGACTACGGCGGGCGCGAAGAGGTGCTGCGCGACTGCCGCCACTGCGGCTTCCACGACCGCAACGTCGTCTACCTGCCGCGGCGGACGAGGCCGTCGGAGCACTCGTCGTCGAGCTCCTCGTCGTTCAGCGGCTCGTCGTCGTACTCGTCGTCCTCCTCGTCCGGCGGCGGGGGGCACTCGTCCGGCGGCGGGGCGAGCGGGAGCTGGTAGGGCGATGGAAAAGTCCGTGATGAAGGAGCCGGAGAGATGAACAAGCGCGCGATCGGCGCCACGCTGGCGCTTCCCTTCGCGATCTGGTGGCTCACCCGCACGCCGAGCAACCAGCGCGACTGGTCGCCCGACAACGCGCGGGTGCCCACGGCAACCTTCCGCGGCGACAGCGTGTACGTGCACAACGTGCGCAACGCCGACTACCGCACCACCGCCGACTACACGGTGCGCTGGGAAGACCGCGCGTACGACCTGCGGCAGGTGGAGCGCGCCTGGTTCCTGGTGGAGCCGTTCAGCAAGGACTGGCGCGGGCCGGCGCACACGCTGGTGTCGTTCCAGTTCGCCGACGGGCGCTTCCTGGCCGTGAGCGCCGAGATCCGCAAGGAGAAGGGCGAGGTGTTCAGCCCGCTGAAGGGGCTGCTGCGGCAGTTCGAGATGACCTACGTGGTCGCCGACGAACGCGACGTGGTGCGGATGCGCACCAACTTCCGCCGCGATCCCGTGTACCTCTATCCCGGCCGCGCCGGGAAGGCGAAGGTGCGGGCGCTGCTGGTGGACATGCTCACGCGGGCGAACCGGCTGGCCGCGCACCCCGAGTTCTACAACACGCTCACCAACACCTGCACCACCAGCATCGTGGGGCACGTCAACGGCATCTCGCCGAAACGGGTGCCGTTCAGCCTGAAGGTGCTCTTTCCCGGCTACAGCGACCGCCTGGCCTACGACCTGGGGCTGATCGACACCGATCTCCCGTTCGAACAGGCGCGCGAGCGCTACCACGTCAACGCGCGGGCGATCCAGGCCGACAACCGGCCGGACTTCTCGCTGCGCATCCGCGGCCTCCCCGCCCGGTGAACCCCCATCCCCGTCCGCAGATGAGCCACGCACCCATGCCGCCGTACGCCGCCGCGCCCGCCGACACGGGCATCAAGCCGTTCATCGACGACAACGCCGCCACCCGGCTGCTGCTGCCGATCAAGGTGAGCTCGCTGGCGTTCATCGCCGGCTACCTGGGCCTGTTCGCGCTGGTGCTGGTCCCGGCGCCGCTCGCGCTGGTTGTGGGCCTGGCCGCCATTGCAGATCTCAAGCGCCACCCCGAGATGCGCGGGATGGGCCGCGCCGTCTTCGCCGTGTTCATGGGCGCCGTCGGCAGCGCGGGGCTGCTCTACACGCTGCTGACCTGACCCGTGGGACGCGGACCTGAACGACGACGGGCGCTCACTCGAGCGCCCGTTCGCGTTGCGGCCTGATCCATCATCCGGATCCCGAAATCCGGTCGCTTCTCCCTGCCTTGCCTGCACCGCCGGCGCCACGATGGCCGCAGCGCGAAGAAGCTGTGGTCAAGGGTGCGCTACCGCTGGGTTTTTCGCGCCGACCGGCCACAGATCCTTCGGCTTGCGACCGCTCGCTCATGCTGCAACGCCTGCGTGGTCAGCCTCAGCCTCAGGATGACGAGCGGCTGATTGATGCGGAACGCACAGTCGTTTCGCACAAACGGTATCACGGAGGGAGATCATCGAGCGGTGCCAGCCTCGCCTCCATCCTTCCGGGCCACCTTCAGGATCAGGCGCCAGCGCGCGGTCCGCTCACCCGGGCCCCAGGCGCGGCGCAGGTCGTCGCGCACGTGGTCCACGGGGTCGTACCCCCGGTCGGCCTTGAAGCCCTGCGTGGCGCTCCAGGTGCCGAGGTAGCCGATGGCGTCGTCGGCGCTCCACTCCAGCCGCATCCAGAACGGCGGCGGGTCCACGGGGTCGAAGGGGAGATTCACCTCCACGTAGCCACGCTCGATCATCCCGCGGTCGGGCGGCCAGTACGCGCCCACGACGTCGCGGTAGAGGTGGCGGACGACCGCGTCGATCTCGGGGGTGGACTCGAACAGGCCGTACGCCCACACCGCCAGGATCCCGCCCGGCTTCAGCACCCGCCCGGCCTGGCGGTAGAACTCGGGGATGTCGAACCAGTGGACGGCCTGCGCCACGGTGACCAGGTCCACCGCCGCGTCGTCGATCCCCGGCGCCTCGGCGGGGGCCACGCGGTAGCGGACGCGGGGGTGTGGAAAGGCGCTGCGAATCTGCTTTTCGCTGGCGTCGGTGGCGATCACCTCGGCGAAGTGGCGGGCCAACTCCACGGCGGCCTGGCCGTTGCCGGTGGCGCAGTCCCACGCGCGCTCGCGGGCGGGCGAGACCTGGGCCAGCCAGTCGAACAGCTCGGGTGGGTAGGTGGGGCGAAAGCGGGCGTACGCGTCGGCGTGGCCCGAGAAATGGTCCTTGAAGACGGTTTCAGGGGGCATGCGCCACTACCTCTCCCTGGATGATGTCGGGACGGCCCTGGACGAGCGGGGCGACGTTCTCCGCCACCCACTCGGCCGCCATGCGGTTGGATTCGTCGGCGCCCTCGCGGGTCTCGAACACGGAGACCGACACCAGCACCCCGTTCCCCGCGTGCACCAGGCTGTAGCTCACGAAGCCGGGCTGGGTGCGCAGCCGCGGGAGGAAGCCCACCTCCACGCGCTGGCGGACCTCTTCGGGGTCGGGGGTGCGGTAGCGT
>DASSME010000439.1:0-38984 GCA_035689035.1 Longimicrobium sp.
GCTGCCGCCGCACGCGCGGGTCACCTGGGCGCACTTCCACCCGTGGAGCATCCCCCCGGAGCCGTTCGACCTGCTGGTGATGGGGATCGGGAACAGCCTGTACAAGCCGCTGCTGACGGACCGGCTGCTGGCGCTGCTGGACCGGGCGCCCGTGGCCGTCGGCATCTTCGGCACGCAGTACCCGGCGCTCACCCGGCCCGAGCGGGTGGCCCCGGTGCTGGACCGGCTGCACACCTGGTACGCCCGCTCGCGCGCCGACACCGAGCGCTACGGCGGCCGCTGCCGCACCGTTCACCTGGGCGACTGGCTGATCGACCTGTTCCCCATGGCGCGCGGCACCGACCCCGAAACGCTGCGCGTGGACCGCGCCTGGGCCGACGGCGTGGCGCTGGACCGCGCGATCCAGCGGATCCAGCGGCACCAGCGGGTGCATTCCACGCGGCTGCACGCGCTTCTCTGCGCCCTCACCAGCGCCGCCGCGGTCGCGTATTCCGAGCAGCCGTTCCGCGGCTTTCCCTCGGGGAAGTTCGCGGCGCTGCTGCGCGACGTGTTCGGGCGCGAGTACCCGCCCGAGGAGTTCTTTCCGGTGGACCGGGACGCCGTCGTGGCGTACAAGACGCACGTGCGGCGGCAGCTTCGCCGGCTTCGCCGCGACCTGGCCCGGCTCCTTCCGCCGGCTGCGGCGCGGGGGTGATCGCCCCGCGGCCGCGGAGGTGGACGGGGGATCTCACCCGAGCAGATGGCCCAGGCACGGCAGCAGCCGGGCCGTGATGGCGGGCCATTCGAAGCGCGGCGGGCGCGGGGCCGGGGGGTCGCCCAGCCGGGGGATGGCGCGGGCGATCCCGTCCGCGACCGAGGCGGGGTCGTGGCCGTGCAGGAGGGTGGAGGCGGCGTAGTGGGCCAGGTACTCGTCCATCCCCCCGGCGGCGGTGGCGACGACGTGCTTGCCGAAGCTCATCGCCAGCAGCAGCACGCCGCTGCCGTAGCTCTCGGTGTAGGGGAGCACCACCGCGTCGGCCGCCTCGAACAGCTCCGCCGCCTGCCGCAGCCCGAACGCGCCGGGGAGCAGCCGGACCCGGTCCGCCACGCCGTGGCGGGCGGCCAGCCGCCGGGTGCGGCCCAGCCGGTCGCCCAGCACCAGCTCCGCGTAGCCCCACTCCGACCCGGCCACCGCCAGCACCGCATCGCGGCAGCGCGCGTCGGCGAGCGCCGCGATCACCGCGTCGCCGTTCTTGTACGGCCGCACCGGGCCGAAGCAGAGCAGCAGCGGCCGCCCCTCCCCCACCCCCAGCCGCTGGCGGACCGCGCGCCGGGCCCCGGCCGCGCGCGGAAACATGGTGTACAGCCCGTGCCACGAGCCGATCGTGCGCTCGGCCGTGCCGGGGAACGCCCGGTCCAGCGCGGCGGCGGACCACTGGCTGTGCACCACCAGCGCCCGCGCCGCCCGGTACGCCGCCTCGCTCGCCGCCACCTCGCCCGCGCCGCGCTCGTGCGGAAACACGTTGTGTACGGTGTGCGCCAGCGGCATCCCCGCCGCCGAGAGGAGCCGGTGGAAGCCGCGCGCGTGCCCCGCCAGCACCGGCCACTGCGTCCACACCGCATCGAATCCCCCGTGCAGCAGGTGCGTCGCCAGCGCCCGCGTCCGCTCCCGCGCCTCGTCCGGCGTCCTCACCCGCGCCGCGCGCGCGGCCGCTCCCGGCGTCCCGGCCTCCGCCGGGGCTGGGAGATGCGTCTCCGGCGCCGTGCCCCGCCCACCCGCGCGCGGCGAAGTCCCGGCGGCCCCGCCCGCTGCGCCGTCGCCCGCGTCGGCGCGATCGCCGGCGGCGGGCTCGGCCGATGGCGTGGACGCGGCGCGGCTCGCGGCCGCGGCCGACGCGGCGGCGCGGCGGGCCTCCAGCCGTTCCAGCGCGTCGAAGTAGGGCTCCAGCGCGAAGGCGCCGGCGGGGAGCGGCGGCTCGGGGTCGGGGTGGGGCGCGCCGGGGCCGCGGAGCACGGCCTCGGCCTCTTCCGTCGGCAGGCCCAGCACGGGGAGCAGCCGGTAGGCGCGCGGCAGGCGTAGCGCGAAGGTGTCCGGGCGCGCGAACACGCTCACGCGCACGCCGTGGCCGCACAGCGCCTGCGCCAGCTCGTGCGTGTACCCGCCGATCCCCACGTCGCCCACGGGCTCGATCAGCGCGATGGAGCGCGGCGCCGGGGCGGGGAAGCGCGCGGAGGATGGACGCTCGCGGCGCCCATCCTCCGTGTCCTCCGTGGCCACCCGTGGCTCCGTGTTCACCCGCGGTCGCCGTTCTCCAGATCCACCGGAAGACCCGGGCTCAGTATTTCGGCTTGGACGGGTCCACCTGGTCGGCCCAGGCCAGGATCCCGCCGTCCAGGTTCCACACGTCGCCGTACCCCGCGGCGCGCAGCTGGCCCACGGCCTTCGCGCTGCGGCTTCCCCCCTTGCAGTGCACCACCACCCGCGTGGCCGGGTCGATCTCGGCCATCCGCGCGCCCACCTGCGCCAGCGGGATCAGCATCGCCCCGAGCTCCCGCAGGTTCACGATGTCCCACTCGTGCGGCTCGCGCACGTCCACCAGCGTCACCGGCTGTCCGGCCGCCAGGAGGCCGTTCAGCTCCGCGGGCGACAGGGTGGGGAGCGCGTCCACCTCCGGGGCCGCGGCGGTGCAGAACTCCGTCAGGTCTTCCAGCTCGGTGATGGTGGGGCTCACGCCGCAGACGGGGCAGCCGGGGTCCTTGCGCACCTTCAGCTCGCGCCACCCCAGCCCCAGCGCGTCGAACAGCAGGAAGCGCCCGATCATGGGGTCGCCCGCGTTCACGATCAGCTTGATCACCTCCAGCGCCTGCAGGCTGCCGATGATCCCCGGGAGCACGCCCAGCACGCCGCCCTCGGCGCAGCTGGGCACCAGCCCGGCCGGCGGCGGCTCGCGGAACAGGCAGCGGTAGCACGGGCCCCGCTCGGCCCAGAACACCGACAGCTGCCCCTCGAAGCGGAAGATGCTGCCGTAGACGTTGGGCTTGCCCAGCATCACGCAGGCGTCGTTCACCAGGTAGCGCGTGGGAAAGTTGTCGGTGCCGTCCACCACCACGTCGTACGGCTCCAGGATCTCCAGCGCGTTCAGGGCCGTCAGCCGCGTGGCGTGGCGCACCACGCGCACGTTGGGGTTCAGGTCGGCGATGCGGTCGGCGGCGGAATCGAGCTTGGGGCGGCCCAGGTCGGCGGTGCCGTGCAGCACCTGGCGCTGCAGGTTGCTCTCGTCCACCACGTCGAAATCCACCAGCCCCAGGGTGCCCACGCCCGCCGCCGCCAGGTACAGCGCCAGCGGCGACCCCAGCCCGCCGGTGCCCACCAGCAGCACGCGGGCGCGCTTCAGCTTCAGCTGCCCCGCCTTGCCGACCTCGGGAAGGATCAGGTGCCGGCTGTAACGCATCACTTCGGCCGGGGAGAGGTCGGCGGCCGGCGTGGCGGGCGATCCCTGCGGCGGGGCCGCGTCCAGCGTGGTGCTCATGCGTTGCTCTCCTGGGTCGCCACGAAGAAGAAAGCGGCGCGGGCGCCGGCCCGGACGGCGTGGCTCCGCCGCGCCAGCCCGCGCCCGCCACGATCCGGTCCCCCCGGCTCAGCCGTCCGCCGCCGCGCGCCGGCGCCCCGGACCGAGGGCGCCCGGCGCGGAGCGTTCCGCGTCAGCCGCCCGCGAGCGTGGGGAGGATGGTGAGCGTGTCGCCGTCGCGGACGCGCGTGCCGGGGCCGTCCAGGTCGCGCACGTTCTCGTCGTTCAGGTACACGCAGACGAAGCCGCGCAGGCCGCCGGTCTCGGCGTACAGGTGCTTGCGCAGGTCGGGATAGCGGCCCACCAGCCCGCTCAGCGCGTCGTCCACGCTCCCCGCCTCGACCGCCACCTCCTTGCTGCCGCCCGCATAGGCGCGCAGCGGAGTCGGAATCAGGATGGATACGCCCACGGTGTTCGTCGCCTTCCGAAGGTTCACGCCGCGCACGTCCGCCGTTTGCGGCGATGCGCTCCGCTCCCGTCATCCCCGTTCGCCGACGCATCTTTCAGACCCGTCCCCCCCGCGCCGGCCGGGCCCGCTCCCCCTCCTCCACGCGTACAGACGGTGGCGCCATCGGGGCGCGCATCCGCCGGCTCGACGCCGCCGGGCGCCCGCCGCCTACCAGATCGCGTACAGGTTCCAGATCACGTGCATGGCGACGGGAACCCACACCGACCGGGTGTGCACCCGCGCCGCGCCCAGCAGCAGGCCGCTGCCGAAGAGCAGGAGGATGATCGGCAGCGCGTAATCGACGTGCACCGCGGCCCAGAGCGCGGCCGTCACCACGATGGCGGCGCGGACCCCCAGGGGCTTGCGCAGCCGGTGCAGGAGAAAGCCGCGGAAGAGGATCTCCTCGGCCGCGGGCCCCAGCACGCCCACCGCCAGCACGCGCAGCACCGAGTTGGCCAGAGGCGCGGCGCGCCAGGCCGTGAAGTCCCACGGGCCCCGCCAGTTCATCGCCAGGTCGGTGCCCAGCATCCACGCCAGCCACACCACGATCCACACCGCCGCCGCGGCCGCCGGCGGCGGGGCCATCCCCAGGTCGTCGCGCCACGACATCCCGCGCCGCCGCGCCGCCGCCAGCACCAGCGCCGCCGCGGCCACGGGCACCACCACCTTCACCACGGGCGAGCTGAGGTCGATCGCCATCGTTTCGTCCCCGGTCTGCCGTGTCCGGCCCGATCCCCCGGCGAGCGCGGTTCGCCAGCAATTCTCGTTCTCGCCCGGACCCGTCGATCGGCCCCGCCGGCGGGGCCGCGGGAGCCCTGGATCAGGAACGGCAAAGCCGTGCGCGCGGAAAGGGGCAGAACGCTACGGGCTCACATTTTGCGCCGGGGTTACACCCCCTGAAACATCCTCGCAGCGCCTGTGCGCCGGGCGGATATGGCGCATTCGGGACGGGCCGGGCGGGGAGCGGGCGCGAGCGGGGGAGAGCCCCCCAAAAGTGCATGGAATGCTTGCAGATGCGCCGGATGGTGGAACCCGGCGCCGCCGCCCGCCCGAGGCGCCGGCAGGCACGGGCCGGCCCGGAGAAACCGATGTAGCAGCACTTTCGACAAGGTTGCGACAGAAGTGATTGGAGATCTCTTCGGGACGCTGACGGCATGGATGTTGAGGGGGCCGCCCACCCCGCGAAACCGCTGGTGAAACGCCGGAGCACGGCGGGATCGGGCCCAGGTTGGGGGGCCGATCACCGGTTGGCGGAAAGCCCCGGTCACGGCGAAGGAACGGCGGCGGAGAGGGCGGAGCGGGAGACGGGCGCGAGCCCGTCGCGAAGGTCCGGTGACGGTCAGGAGACGGGGGGTCGGCGACCGCCGGCCCCGGGTGCGGGACCGGCGTCCGCCGGCCCGGGCAGGTTTCTCTTGCAGGGAGCATCACCATGAGCGACCTCACCACGCAGAACGTCGAAGAGTTCCTCAAGCGCCTCAGCCGCGACGCCGACTTCCGCCACTCGCTGGAGCAGGCCGATGACGGCGACGCCAAGCGCCGCATCCTGCAGGCGAACGGCTTCGGCAACCTGAGCCGCGAGGCGATCGAGGCCAAGATCGCGCAGGGCGGCACCGAGCTCTCCGACGCCGACCTCGAGCTGGTGGCGGGCGGAACCAGCGCCTCCTGGGTGCTCGTGTCGCTCGCGGCCATCGCGCTGGCCGTGGCGTAACCCTCAGGCGCCGGGCGGGACCATCGGCCCCGGCCCGCGGGGGTGTCGCCTACCCGGCGCCCCCGGACGTTTCGCCACGCTCCGCGACCCGCCAGGGAGGACCATTGCACGCCGCGCCCCGAGCCAGCGAGGCCCCGCCGATCCGGTTCCGCGGCCAGGCGCTTCGCGCGGCCAAGTCGTTCACCCACGGGACGCACCGCTGCGTGAGCCCCGAGGAGACGCTGGAGCGCATCCGGCCGCACTTCGCCACCGCGGGGATCACCCGCCTGGCCGACATCACCGGCCTCGACCGGATCGGGATTCCCACCTTCGTGTCGTACCGGCCCAACGGACGCACCCTTTCCAGCGCGGCGGGGAAGGGGTTCACCCCCGCGGCGGCGCAGGTGTCGGCGGCGATGGAGGCGATCGAGCTGTACCACGCCGAGAACCTGCGCCTCCCGGCGGTGCGGGCCACCTACGCCGAGCTGGAGCAGGACGGCGCGGTGGTGCCCGAGGAGCGGCTCCCGCTCTCGCGGCGCGCGCACTTCCGCCGCGACCACCCCGAGTGGTGGGTGCAGGGGTGGGACGTGGTGGGCCAGCGCGAGGTGTTCCTTCCCCACGCGGCCGTTTCGATGGTGCGCCACCCCGGGCAGCGGCCGATCTGGTCGCTTCCCTTCGTGCTCGACAGCAACGGCCTGTCGTCGGGGAACCACTTCCTCGAGGCGGCGGTGGCCGGCCTGCTGGAGGTGATCGAGCGCGACGCCACCACCTGCCACATGCTGGCCACGCACCGCCACGGCCACCGCATGCCCCGGGTGGACCTGGACGCCGTGGAGTTCCCCCTGGTGCTGGACCTGCTCGACGGGCTGAAGCGGGCCGAGGTGGGCGCGGTGCTCTACGACTGCACCGTCGACACCGGGGTCCCCGTCTACATGACCTTCATCTACGACGGGCTCGCCCGGCACGTGGGGATCGGCGGCGGCTTCGGCGCGCACCTCGACCCCGAGATCGCCATGGTGCGGGCGATCACCGAGGCCGTGCAGTCGCGCGTCGTCTACATCGCGGGCGCGCGCGACGACGTGTTCCGCAACGACAACGACCACTTCAAGGTCCGCGACAGCCAGCAGGGGCTCGCGCAGCTGCACGACGGCCCGGCGACCGCCGTGGCGGGGCTGCGCCAGGGCGGGGCGACCGGCTCGTTCGAGGGCGACATGGCCGTGCTGATCGAAAAGCTAGGCCGCGTGGGGCTGGACCAGGTGATCCTCACCGACCTGGGCCACGACGAGGTGGGGATCCCGGTGGTGCGGGTCACGGTTCCCGGGCTGGAAGGGTACGCTTCGCACCTGTACGCGGCCGGCCCCCGCGCCGCGGCGGTCTGCCGCGCCCTCGCGGAGCCGGGCGGCGCCGGCGGCGGAGGTGCCGCGTGAAGGCCGTGATCTTCCTGGGCCCGTCGCTGCCGCTGGACGAGGCGCGCGAGGTCCTGGACGCCGTGTACCTCCCCCCGGCGCGCCAGTCCGACCTGGTGAGCGCCGTCCGCATCCACCACCCCGACGTGATCGGGCTGGTGGACGGCGAGTTCGGGCAGTCGCTCTCGGTATGGCACAAGGAGATCCTGTACGCCCTGGAGCGCGGGATCCCGGTGTACGGCGCCAGCAGCATGGGCGCGCTGCGGGCGGCCGAGACCGAGGTGTTCGGCACGGTGGGCGTGGGCGAGGTCTTCCGGCTGTACGCCAGCGGCGAGGTGAGCGGCGACGACGAGGTGGCGGTGGCCCACGCCACCGGCGAGGCCGGCTACCGCGTGCTGTCGGAGCCGATGGTGAACCTGCGGCTCGCCTTCCGCCGCGCGCGCGAGGCCGGGGTGATCACCGCCGGCGAGTGCGAGCGGCTCACCGCCATCGGCAAGAGCCTCTTCTTTCCCGAGCGCTCGTTCGCCCGCGTTTTCCGCCTGGCGGGCGAGCAGGGGGCGATCGCGCCGGACGCGCTGGAGCGGGTGCGCGCGTGGGTGGCCGACAACCCGCGCGACCAGAAGCGCGAAGACGCGCTGGAGCTGCTGCGCACCCTGCGCGGCCTGCCCACCCCGGTGCCCCCGCACCAGCCGACGTTCCGGCTGGAGCGCACGCCGGCGTTCATGGCCCTCTTCGACCGTGACCGCCGGGTGCTGCACGACGGGGTGGAGGTGCCGCTGGCGGCCGTGGCCGACTGGGCCGCGCTGCACCTTCCCGACTTCGGCGAGATCGCCTTCGCCGCGCTGAACCGCTCGCTCGCGCGGGTGCTGGCCGACGTGCTCGAGGTGTCGCCGGACGAGGCCGACGTGGACCACGAGGCGCGGCGCTTCCGCGCGCGGCGCCGCCTGGCCGACCAGGCCGCGCTCGACCGCTGGCTGGAGCGCAACGACCTGGAGCCCGGCGAGTTCCGCGAGCTGATGCGCAACCTGGCCGAGGCCCGTACGCTGCACCGCTGGCTCCGGGCGCGGCGCGGCTCGCGCGGGGTCACCTCCGAGCTGCTCGACGAGCTGCGGCTGCGCGGGCTGTACGAAGACGCCGCGGCGCGGGCGGCCGTGCAGGAGCGCATCGTCTCCGAGAACCATCCGCACCTGCGCGAGATGGTGGACGGCGTGGGCGACACCCTGGGGCTGGTGGTCGGCCACCTGCGCGCCACCGGGATCCGGATGGACGCCCCCTTCCCCGAGTGGGCCGAAGACGTCGGCTTCGCCCGTACCGACGACATGCGCCTGGAGCTGCTGCGCGCCCGGGCCGCCCGCGAGCACCTGGGGAAGATGGTGCTGGGCCTGGCCGCCGCGCTGGACGGCGGCAACGGCGGCAACGGGAACGGCGGCCACGCGGCCACGGCCGACGCCTCCGCGGCGCCCGCCGCGGCCGGCGCGCCGGCCGCGGGGGATGCGTCCGTCCGGTCCGCTGCGCCGGATGGGGACCATGCGCCCGCCGGAGGCGATGCGGCCGGCCGGGCCGATGATGCCCCGGCGGACGCGGACCGGCCCGACCTGCTGGACCACGCGGAGATGAGCGCCGCGCGGCCGGTGGCGGTGGAAGGATGATCCGCATCCTCCGCCCCGCGGGCGACACGGGGCTGCTGACCGCGGCGGCGTTCGAGTCGCTCTTCCGCCGGCACCTGGCCCGGGCGTTCGAGCTCCGTCCCGTGCCGCTGGGGCCCTGGCTCGACCAGGTCCTGGGCCCGCCGCACGCGCCGCTCGCGCCCGCCGCCGCCAGCCGCGCGCTGGCCGACGCCACGCGCGGCATCCACTTCCTCTGCCCCGCGTACGAGGCGGTGCCGCTGCTGCCGCTGCTGGCCGCGCTGCGCAACCGCGCCGGCGCGCCGGTGCGCTTCGTGGTCATCTCGCACGCGGCCGGGGCGTACACCATGGAGTGGGCGCTGCTGGCGCCGCTGCTGGGCCCGGGCGACCGGGTGATCGCCCCCAGCGAGAGCGCGCGGCGCACCATCGAGTTCATCTGCCCCGCGCTGGCGCCGCGGATCGCGGTGATCCATCACCCGATGGAGCCGCCGCCGGCCGGGCCGCGCCGCGCCGGGGGCGAGCGGCCGCGGCTGGTGAGCCTGGGGCGCATCCACGCGGGCAAGCTGCTGCACCGGCAGATCGACGCGATGGACGTGCTGCGCGCCCGCGGCCGCCCGCTCCCGGTGATGGAGATCGCCGGCGCGCTGGACGACGGGCCCACGCCGGGGATCCACCCGTACGCGCGGTCGCTGGCGGCCCGCATCCGCCGGCTGGGGCTGGAGGAGCAGGTGCGGCTGGTGGGCCCCGTGCGCGGCGACGCGGCGAAGGGCGCGTTTCTCTCCGGCGCCGACGTGCTGGTCAACCTCTCGGTGACGGTGGAGGAGTCGTTCCCCAAGACGCCGGTGGAGGCGCTGGGCGTGGGCACGCCGGTGGTGGCCACCGCCTGGGACGGGCTGCACGAGTCCGCCGGCGGGTGCGGCGCCATGGTGCCCGTGCGCCCCGCGGGGACCGGCTTCGGCACGGTGGACGTGGACGCCGCCGCGGTGGCCGACGCCATCGAACAGGTGCTGGACGGGCCGCCGCCGCGCGACGCGTGCCTGGCCCACGCCGCCCGCTTCCGCCCCGGGGTGGGCGTGGAGCGCTACCGCCAGGTGCTGGCCGGGGCGCTGGACGAGGGGGCCGCGGGGGAGCTTCCCCCCTGGCCGGACGCGGCGCTCCCCGCCGCGCCCGCGGGCGGCGCCCTGGCCGCCACGGCGCCGCTGCCGGCGTTCAGCTGGCGCGAGATGTTCGCGCTCTACGCCGACGGCTGCCCCGCGACGCGCGCCTCGGCGCTCCCCGGCGCGCCCGCGTACCCGCCCGCGCCGGGGCACCGGCTGCACGCGGTGGCGAACGCCGCCGTGCGCCCCGCGCTGGAGTGCTTCCTGGCCGCGCTCCCGCTCCCGCCCGCGCCGTCCGCCCCGCCCCGGCCGCCGCCGCCCGAGGCCGCGCCGGACGAGGAGGGCGGCGGATTCGGGCCCGTGCTGTCGGCGGACGAGCTCGCGGAGCGGCTGGCCGCCGCCGGGGCGCCGGGACGCGTCGCCGGGCGGCTGGCCTCGCTCACCGACCTGATGCAGCACGGCGAGACGGCGCGCTTCGCGCGCGGGCTGCGCGCGCTGGAGCGGCAGGGCGTCGGGGGCGCCAGCGTGGAGGCGCTCCGCGCCGAGGCCGCGCTGCACGCCGGCGACGCCGCGGCCGCGTGGGCCATCGCCGCCGGTGCGCTGCGGGCGGCGCCGCCCGAAGAGCCCGACGCGCTGCGGCTGCGGCAGGTGGCGCGGATCGCCCGGCGGCTGGGCCAGCCGGAGCGGGCGCTTCCCCCGCTGGCCGACTGGCTCGGGCGCTACCCCGACGCGCAGGAGTCCGGCCCGGTGTGGCTGGAGCTGGGCGTCAACGCCTGCCACGCGGGGCGGTGGGACGAGGCCGAAGGCGCGCTGGAGCGCGCCCGCGCCCTGCTGGGCCCGCTCTCCGCCATCGAAAAGGCCGAGCGCATGCTGGCCGGGCGCCGCGTGGAGGCGGCGCTCGCATGAGCGCCGCGGCCGGGCGCGGCGCGGACGTCGCCACGGAGCTGTTCGCGTGGCTGGCCGCGCGGCGCAAGGGCACCGTCTACCAGCCGGACCCGGAGCCGGGCGCCGACGACCCCAACGGCTGCCTCCCCAAGCTGAAGCTGCTGCTGGAGTGCGGCTACGACT
This sequence comes from Longimicrobium sp., assembly GCA_035689035.1. Taxonomy (GTDB): domain Bacteria; phylum Gemmatimonadota; class Gemmatimonadetes; order Longimicrobiales; family Longimicrobiaceae; genus Longimicrobium. The sequence goes on from DASSME010000439.1 coordinate 10,880, forward strand.
TCTCGGGCCGCTCGCTCCTCTCCCTGGGCGCCAGCAGCGCGCTGTACGAGGCCGCGCTGGCGCACCAGGCCCGGCGTGGCGCCTGCGGCCGCGAGCGCCCCGGCGTCTCGGCCGCGCACCTGGTGGACACCGACGCAGGCGCGCTGGAGCACGCCCGCGAGCGCTTCGAGGGCTCCGGCGCCGCCGACGTGCGGACGATCCGCGCGCTGGCGCACGAGTTCACCCCCGAACGCCGCTATGACGCCGGCTTCTTCCTGAGCCTCTTCCACCATTACGACCGGCTGGGCCCGCGGCTGCGCGCGCTCGGCTTCGGCGTGCTGGAGGCGCTGGGGAGGCACTGCCGCACCCTCTTCTTCGAGACCGGGCAGACGGGCGACCGCGTCCCCGGCGCCGAGCACTGGCCGGCGCTGCTGGAGATGGCCTCGTGGCCATCCCCCCAGGCGTGGATCGAGACGCGCATCCCCGAGCTCACCGGCCACGACGCCTTCCGCCGGCTGGGCACCAACCCGGCCACCGGGCGCCACCTCTACGCCTTCTGGCGCGCGCGCCGGCCCGCCGCCGGTCTCGCCGGGGTGCGGTTCGCGCCGCTGCGGGAGATCGACGCGCTGGACGATGGACCGCCGGACGCGGACGGGATCGCCCTCCGCGTCGATCCATCCTCCCCCGCTCTCCCCGTGGTGCTTCCGGGTGGCGGGCGGGTGGCGCTGGACGCGGTGCTCGCGCGGGCCGCGGGGCGGGCGCTGTGGGTGGACGCGGCACCGGCGGCGCCGGGCGGGTGGGAGCCCGCCGCGCTCGGCCGCCTGGCCGCCACGCTCCGCGCCGCGCCGCTGCGCGGAGCGATCGTCCGCGTCGCCGGCCTGGACGCGGTGGACGCGCTGCCGCGCGACGCCGGGGTCTGCTGGGCGGCGGAGGGCGAGTGCGAGGCCGGGGTGCGCGGGGTGCTGGCCACCGCCGCGCTCTCGGGCGTGCCGCTGGTGTCGCTCCCGCCGCGCTGGAACACCGCCGCCGTCCACGCCGCCGCGCGCGGGCAGGGCGTGGCCCTCGCCTTCGCGGACGGCGGGGCCGCGGACGCCACCATCACCCTGGTGCAGCCATGAGCCACACCCAGGCCGCGCTCCCGCCGCCCGCGGCCGCCGCGGAGCCGGTGGACGGGCTCGCGGCGCTCCCGGACAGCTGCCGCGCGGTGGCGGTGTGCGGCGCCGCCATCCCCCGCCTGCAGCCCGGCAACACCTCGCTGCGGACGGTGGAGATGGACGGCGTGCGCGTGCTGGCCGGGGTGGTCACGACCGCCGCGCCGCGGCTGGACCCGGCCGATCCGGCGCACGCGCACAGCGTGCTGGTGCGCGTGACCGCCTTCAGCTGCAACTACCGCGACAAGGCGCTGATCCTGAAGACCGCCGTGGCCGGGCGCGAGGACGGCTTCTACGTGGTCGGCAGCGAGTTCGTGGGCGAGGTGGTGCGGGCCGGCCCGGCCGTGACCCGCGTGGCCGTGGGCGACCGCGTGATCGGCGACAACGACTGGCCCGAGGCGCGCCCCGAAGGCCAGCCCACCGGCATCCCCACCAACCACGCCTCGCGCGAGCTGCTGCTGCTGGGCGAGGCCCAGGTGGCGCGCGTCCCCCGCGACATGCCCGACCAGGTGGCCGCGGCGTTCAGCATCGGCGCGCAGACCACCTACGCAGTGGCGCGCCGCCTCCAGGTGGAGCCGGGAAGCCGCGTGCTGGTGACCTCGGCCAAGAGCAACACCTCGCTCTTCGCCATCCAGGTGCTGGCGCGGCGCGGGTGCGAGGTGCACGCCACCAGCACCACGCGCGCCTTCGAGGGGCGGCTGCTGGAGATGGGTCTGCGCCGGCTCTACGTCGTCGACCCGGCGCTTCCGCAATTCCTCGATCACCCCGAGCTGGGCCCCTTCGCCCGCGAGATCGGAGGGTTCGACGCCGTCTTCGATCCCTACTTCGACCTGCACCTGCCGCGCGTGGCCGGCGTGCTCCGCTTCGGGGGGCGCTACGCCACCTGCGGGCTGTACGACCAGTACCTGCCGTTCACCGGCGGGGAGCTCCCCACCGCGGCGCCGGACTACAACGGGGCGCTGCAGGTGGCGCTGGTGCGCAACCTCCAGCTGATCGGCAGCTGCCTGGGCCGCTCCGACGACCTGCACGCCGCCCTGGCCGACTACGCGCGCGAGCCGTACCCGGTCGCCGTCGATTCGGTGTACCGGGGCGACCAGGTCGGCGACTTCTTCGACCGGACCTACAATGCCCGCGGCCGCTTCGGCAAAGTCGTCTACCGCTACGCCTGAGCCGCCCGCCCCCTCCGCGCCCGCGGTGCCCCCGCCGGACGCGGAGGCGCTGTGGGCGCACGTCGTGGCGGGCGCCGCCACTCCGTGGGAGCGCGCCGCGTGGCCCGCGTCGCCCGGCCCGTCCGCCCCCGACGCGGCCGAGCGCCGCGCCGGCGCCTGGGCCGCCGCGGTCACCGGCGGCGACGCGGACGCGCTCCAGCGCCTGTTCGAGTGGCGCGGCATCTCGCCCGGCACGGCCCGCGACGCACTTCGCGACGTCCGCCCGCCCGGCGACGGCCGGCTCCCGCCCTGGGCCGTGGAGGTCCGCGCGCTGGTGGACACGCTCCTCGCGCCGCCGGCGGACGCGCCGGAGCCGCTCCGCGCGGCCGAGGTGGTGGGCGAAGAGGGCGCGCGCGCGGCGGGCGCGGACGGCTCGGCGGAGTGGTCGCTGCATCGCGTCTTCGCGCCGCTGCTGGCGCTGGGCGCGCGGCGGCTCGGCACGGCGCTGGCGGCATCGCCGGTCGCGGCGGCGCCCGCCGTCAACCGCACGCTGCTGGCCCAGCTCGCGCGGCGGATGGGGATGGCGGCAGCGCACCTCTTCTTCCACCGCGTGGACGCGGCCGACCTGCTGGACGGCCACCCCGGCGCGCTCGGCGCCCCGGTGGCCGCCGCGTTCTTCCCCCCCGGCGGCGACGTGGCCGCGGGGTGGGCGGCGCTCCTCACCCGCTACCCCGTGCTGGCCCGCGTGCTGGCCGACGTGCTCGCCGGCTGGCACGCCGCCGCCGTCGAGCTCTTCCAGCGGCTGGGGAGCGATCACGCCGCGCTCGCCGAAGCCTTCTCACCCGGCGCGCCGCTGGGCCGGCTGGAAGAGGTGTCGGCCGACGCGGGCGACGTGCACGACTTCGGGCGGACGGTGGCGGTGCTGCGCTTTGGCGGCGGCGTGCGCGTGGTGTACAAGCCGCGCGACCTGCGCGTGGCCGCGGCGTACATGGGCCTGGCGCGCGCGCTGAACGACGCGGGGCTGTCGCCGCCGCTCGCCACGCGCGCCGTACTCGTCCGCCCCGGCTACGCGTGGGAAGAGCACGTCCGCGCCGGGCCGTGCGCCGACGAAGGCCAGGTGGAGCGCTTCTACCTGCGGATGGGGATGCTGGCGCGCCTCCTCCAGCTCACCGGCGCGGCCGACTTCACCACCGACAACGTGCTGGCCTGTGGCGAGCACCCGCAGCCGGTGGACCTGGAGACGCTGGTGGCGCCGCTCCTTTCCCCGCCCGCCCCGCCCTCGCCCGCCGAGCGTGCGGCCGAGGCGGTGATCGCCGGGCTGCCGCTGCGCAGCGGGCTGCTCACCGCGCCGGTGTTCGGCGAGCCGGGGCGGCCGCCGGCCGACGTGGGCGCGCTGGCCGCCGGCGAGCGCCGCTCCCCCTTCCGCCAGACCGTGGTCCGCCGCGGCGAGGACGGCCAGGCGCGGCTCCAGGCCGAGTACGCCGAGTTCCCCGGCAACTCGGCCACGCCCTGGCTGAACGGCGCGCCGGTGCGGCCTTCCGCGCACTTCGCCGCCGTCCGCGAGGGGTACCGGCGCATGGGCCTCGCGCTCCGCCGCGTGGCCGCCGCGTGGGCCGCGCCCGGGGGCCCGCTCGGCGCGCTGGCCGAAGCGCCGGTGCGCTTCCTGGCGCGCGACACCCACATCTACACGCGCATCCTGCAGGAAAGCCTGCAGCCGCGGCGCCTGCGCGACGGCGTGGCCCGCGAGCTGTGCCTGGAGCGGCTCTGGCGCGCGCGCTTCAGCCACCCCGGCGTGGTCGCCGCCGAGATCGACGCGCTCCGGCGCCTCGACGTGCCGATCTTCACCGCGCTTCCCGGCTCCTCCGCGCTCGCGCTGGGCGAACACGGCGACGCCCCCGCCTTCTTCGGCACCCCGCCGCTGCACGGCGTGCGCGAGCGCCTGGCGTCCCTGGCCCGCCGCGCCCCCGCGGACGACGACGACGCCGTCCACGCCGCGCTCTTCGTGGTGGAGCCGGGGTGGCGCGCCCCGCTCCCGCCCGCCGGTGCCGCCCCGCACGAGCCGTGGCTGGAGATGGCGACGCACGCCGGCGACGCCCTCCTCGCGGCCGCGCTCCCCGGGACCGCCGCCGCGCCCGCGTGGGTGGGGTACGAGTACCTTCCCGCCCACGACTGGTGGCGCATCGCCCCGCTCGGCGACGACGTGCTGACCGGCGCGGCGGGCCTGGCCATCGTCCTGGCCGATCTCGCGCGGCACACCGGCGCCGGGCGCTACGCCCGTGCGGCGCGCGCGGTGCTCGAGGGCGTCGCCGCGCGCATTCCGGCCTCGCTCGCCGGGCGCGCGGCGGCGCCGCTGTACTGCGGCGCGCTGCACGGCTGGGGTTCCGCGCTCCACGCCTGCCTGCGCGGCGCCGCCGCGCTGGACGCGCCCGGGCTGGCCCGGCGCGCCGCGGCCGCGTTCGCCGCCCTCTCGCCCGAGACCGTCGTCGCCCGCGCGCCCGCCGACCTTCCCTGCGGCCGCCTGGGCCTCGCCCTCACCCTCGCCGCGGCTGCCCTCGCCACCGGCGACGACGGCCTCGCGCGCCTCGCCACCACCCTCGCCGCCGCGGGCGACGCCGAGCCCGCGGGCAGCTTCGCGCCCTACCCGCCCGCGGCCTGGCTGGAGCGCGTCGTCCCCATGGGCCAGCCCTCCATCGCCATCGCCCGTCTTCGCCTCGCCGACCTGGGAATCTCGCTCTCACCGCTTCCGGTGGGTGATGATCTGGATCAGGCGAATCGGGGCGAGCGGGGGGATGCGAATCCGGGCGACGGGGACCCGGTGGGGGTGAATCGCGATGATGTGAACCCGGGGGACGCGAAACCCGCCGGTGCCCGTCGCGATGATGCGAATCCGGGGGATGCGAACCGGAACCACGCGGGCCGGGGAGATGCGGGTCGAGGAGATGCGGGTCGAGGAGATGCGGATCGTTCGCCCGCGGCCTCCGGTCGGAGCGCCGGATCGCTGCTGGCCGAGCTCGAGCTCGCGCGCGACGACGCGGCGCGGCGCGATGCGTTTGCCGCGGCCCGCGCGTTTGCCGATGCGGCGCGCGGTGGCGGCCCCACCGCGCTGCTGGACGCGGCCGGGGTGGCGCTCGCGTGGCACCGGCGGGGCGGGGGAGACGCCGCGCTGGCCCAGGCGAGCGATCTCGGGTCCCGCCTGGCCGCGCATCGACGGCGCGAGGGCCGCTGGTTCGCCGACCGGCTGGCGCCCGACCGCTACATGCACTCGGCCGTGGCCGGCGTCGGCGCCATCGCCCACCTCTTCCTCGCGCTCCACGCGCCCGGCGACGTGCGCTCGATCCGCCTCGCCGAGCCGTGATTCCCCTCCGCAGGCCGATTGGCCAACCGCCGCACGAGCCGATGTGGACTCGCGGAGCCTCGCGCGGTTTGCGAGGCTTCCTGTCGTCGTAGCCGTGGCTTCAGCCGCCCCCGGCGCGAGTGCCGCCGGAGGCGATCAATACTGCTCCTCGAACAGCACCACGATCCGCTCCAGCGCGCGGGCGAGGATCGGCCGGCGCTTCCACTCGGGGAGCTTGATCTCGCGGCTCTGCTCCAGGTCGGCGAAGAAGGTGTCGGTCAGCTCGCGCGCGAAGCCCTTGTCGGCGATCCCGATCACCGCCTCCTGGTTCAGCTCCTTGCTGCGGATGTCCATGTTGGCGCTCCCCACGATCCCCCACACGCCGTCGATCACCAGCGCCTTGGTGTGCATCATGGTGCGCTGGTACTCGTAGATCCGCACCCCCGCCTCGAGCAGCCCGCGGAAGTAGAAGTGCCCCGCCAGGCGCACGATCTTCACGTCGGTGAGCTTGTTGGGAAGGAGGAGGCGCACGTCCACCCCGGCGCGGGCGCGCTCGGCCAGCGCGCGGCGCATGTCGCGGTCGGGGACGAAGTAGGCGCTGGTGAGGTAGATGCTCTCGCGCGCGCAGGAGAACGAGGTCCAGTAGAAGAGCCGCAGCGGGTGGCTGGCCTCGGCCGGCGAGCTGATCACCGTGATGTGGCGCGAGATCCCCTCTCCGCCGGGCGTGTCGGCGGCCTGCTCGCCGGCGGGGAAGTGGTCGGGGCCGAGCAGGATCTCGCCCGTGCTGTTGGCCCACAGCTGGGTGAAGGCGCTCTGGAGGTTCACGGCCAGGCACCCGCGCACCTCCACCATCACGTCGCGCCAGTGCTCCTTGTCCTGCGCGTTCCCCTGCCACTTGTCGCCCACGCTGGCGCCGCCGGTGAACGCCACCTTGCCGTCCACCACGATGGCCCGCCGGTGGTTGCGCCGGTAGAACGCCGTGAGCTTGCCGATGCGGAAGGGGTTGAACCAGCGCACCCGCCCCCCCGCCGCCGCCAGCTCGCGGAACGACCGGTGCGGCGCCCGCCACGCGCCCATCCCGTCCAGCATCACCCGCACCTTCACCCCCGCCTTCGCCCGCTCGACCAGCACCTCCATCACCTGGTCGCTGACCTCGCCCTTCTCCCAGATGTAGGTCATGAAGTTGATGGTCTTCTCGGCCTTCCGCAGCGCGGCAAGGATGGCGGGGAAGATCTGGTCGCCGTTGTTGAGCAGCCGGGCGGTCCCCCCGCTCTGCAGCGGCTCGTTCAGCAGCCCCGAGAGGCTTTCCAGGAAGCGCGGGGTGCCGGGAACGGGGCGGTCGTACAGCGTGAGGCGGCGGGGGCGGCGGCCCAGCGCCAGGAACATGGTGGCGAACGCCCACGCCGTTCCCAGCACGCCGACCATGAAGAAGAACGTGATCCACCACGGCCAGTCGATCCAGTCCGGCCAGCTCATCATGGGTGCGTTCTCCGGCTCACGGCGTGCCGACGCCGGCGGGCGGGCGCGGCGGGTAGGGCGGCGCGGCGGGCGGATCCTGAGGCCCGCGTGGACCGTAGGGCCCCTGCCCGTACGGGCCCTGCGGGCCGTACGGCCCCGGCCCCTGTGGCGGCGGCGGCCCGAAGGGCGAGAACGGATGCGGCGCGGGGCGCGGGCCGGCCACGGGGAGCGGCAGGCCGTGGTCGCGGATCACCACCGTCTCGCTGATCTTGTCCTGCACCGCCTGGCGGTTGCGGTCCCACCACACCTGCATGTAGCCGGTGAGGCCGGTGAACAGCCCCGCCGCGTAGCCGCCGTAGCGCTCGAAGCTGGCCCACAGCGTCATCGGCAGCCCGTCCAGCCGCAGCACGCGGATCCCGAACAGCTTCTTCGCCGGCGTCTGGCCCTTCATCATCGCCGTGAAGAAGGTGAAGTAGAGTGCCGTCCACCCGAATCCGATCCCCAGGTCGTCGAGCCATTCGAGCAGCGTGGCGAGCAGCCCCCGCTTCTCGAGCCGTTCCTTCTCGCGCTGGATGTCGCCCTTCTCGCGTTCCAGCTCGTTCACCCTGTCGTGCAGCTCGTCGAGCGAGTCGCGCGAAAAGGTGGAAGCAAGCTTCGGGCGCAACGCGTCGGCGCGGGCGCTGTCGCCGCCGCGCACGGCGGTGACGTACGCGGCCGCCAGCGAGTCGGGGTCGGCCGGTACGGCGGCGCCGCCGGCCGAGTCGCCCTGCGCGCCGGGGAGGGGGTCGGGGGGCGGGAGCGCCGCGCGGATGCCGGCGTTCACCTCGCGCGAAAGCTCGGCGCTGTCCTCCAGCAGCGCGCCGCGGATCTGGCTGGCCGACATCCCCATCCTGCGGCCCTGGCGCACCGCGCGAAGGGTGGCGGCGTGGGCGCCGGCCGAGTCCTTCGCGGTGTGCACCGCGTGCAGTGCCAGCCCGCCGCGCACCAGCGACCCCATCGGCAGGCTGCTTCGCGGCTTCTGGCCCGGCTGCCCCGTCGCCGACGCGGCCGAGACGGGGCGCTCGTCGCCGTCGTCGTCATCGTGGTTCCCGGCGATGCGCGGCTTGATCTCGCTCCACAGCGCCATGCAGCCGATGAACAGCATCAGCGCGCCCACGCAGCGGAAGATCACGCGCACCGAGCTCGAGAAGAAGCCGCCCTGGCTCCCCAGCCGCTTTCCCGCGAACCAGAAGAAGGCGAACGCCATGGCCAGGGCGAACAGGATCTTGCCGCCCAGGTTGGCCACGATGGCCACGCAGAGCAGGTCCAGCAGGATGGCCGCCAGGCGCCGGCTGGGCGAGGCCAGCGGCAGCCCCAGCAGGTGGGGAGCCACGTGAAAGCTCTCGGCCGTGATGACCCTGCGCGGATCGATGCCGGGCGGCTGTGCCTGTGCGTGCGCCATGAGCGGTGCGTGCGCGATTGAGGCGTGAGCGGCGGCGCGGCGGCGGGCCGCGGCCGTGGATGGGCGTCGTACGTGGGGAGCGTGCCGGCGGATTCGGGTGGAATCTAGGCGCGGGGACAGGGAGGGGACAACGGCGGCGGGCGGATGAGGGGGAATCTGCTCGGGGGTGGAGCGGTCGTGGCCCATCGATCACTCGGCGGATGGGCGCGCGCCAACGTACCGGTGCTCGCGGCGCGGGACGGATCGGACCCGGACCGACGTTGTCCTTGCCGGAGCGGATCAGAGAATCGTGAACATGTCCTGGTGAATCGCCTCCCATGGCTTGCGGAGGTCGATGGAACGCACGGAGAAGCGGCGGCCCAGCAACTCGTAGTCGAGGCGGAAAGCGTTCTCCACTACGGGATAGAGCAGCATCCCCTCGTGCGGCACCCCGGGCTGGTGCGCATCGCGGTTCTGGACGTACGCGAGAACCTGGTACAGATGCTCGGGGATGAGCTTCCCCTTCTTTCCGCCGCCGCCCACCCGTGAATCCGCGTAGAACTTGGTGTCCAGGATGATGCGCCGGTCCGGGCTTTCCAGCACGATGTCGGTGAACATCTGCGGCAGGCAAGCCCAGTCGGCCGGTGCGCCGGTGCCGAACCAGCGAATACCCCGGTCGCCTGCGCGCTTGAAACCGGCGAGGTGCCGGTCGAACCACGCTCGCACGAACTCCTCGAACAGGCGGCCCAACTGCTGCTGCCGCGTCTCGTTGTACTCGCGGAAGGTCGTGCGGCCGGTGCGAGGGTCGACCATGAGGTTGTCGTGAATCAGCTCACACAGCCGGAGCGCGTATTCGTACGCCGCGTTGTTGCGGTGCAACTGCACCAGCCCGAACTCGTATCCCGCGATCTCGACGTCGCGCACGGCGTCGAGCTTCTGATACAACTGCAGGATGCGCCTGTGGTTCTTCTCGTGGAGTCGGGTGTCTAGCAGCCTTCGGAGCGTCGCCTTGAGGACTCGGTTGTGGAGAACGTCGTATTCCAGCTCGTCGAACCGGCAATGTGCCTGGCCGGCGGCAAGGTGGTTGCGCTTGAGCGTCTCCGCGAGTTCCAGTCGGCCGCGGATGCCGTACACCGGCTCGTCGCGCGTTACGTAGCCCCGGTCCAGCCCGCGGACCAGCAGGTCCTCGACCGTGTCGGCCAGCACATGGGCGAACAGGTCCTTCAACTCCGTGTAGCCCTCGCGCGTCACCGCCACCGGATCACGCTGACCAACCAGATTCCAGGCGTACAGGAGCATGTAGTAGACGTTCGCGACGGGGACCGCGCTCATGCGAGCAGCCGGTCCACTTGCTCGCGGACCTGCTCTTCGCGCCCGAACCAGTACTCGCGCAGCAGCGGCTCGATCTCCTGCCGCACCACGCGCTCGTACCACGCGTCGTCCAGGGTGTCGGTGCCGTCGCCCGGGACGAAGAAGCTGTGGCCGATCTCGTAACCCGATCCCATCCGCGGGTCCTGGGCGATCGCCTGGTTGAGCTCGGTCATGCGGATCACCACGCGCTGCACCAACTCCTCCGAGGCACCCAGCTCGGCGAGGTAGTTGGCGAACTGGTCGGCGCCGAACGCCGGCTGCAGGCGGATGAAGCTGAACCGGCGCCGCAACGCGTAGTCGACCATCGCCAGCGAGCGATCGGCGGTGTTCATCATCCCCAGCACGTAGAGGTTATCGGGAACGTAGAACCGGCAGTCGGGAGAATAGGCCAGCGGCACGGCGAACTCGGGGCCGCGCTTGTCGGCCTCGATCAGCATCATCAGCTCGCCGAAGATCTTGCTGAGGTTTCCTCGATTGACCTCGTCGATGATGAACACGTACGCGCGCTGCGGATCTTCCGCCGCCCGGGTGCAGAAACGGTGGAAGACGCCGTCCTGCAGCCCAAACCCGGTCTCCTTCGGCCGCCATCCCTGCACGAAGTCCTCGTAGGCGTAGGACTGGTGGAACTGTACCATCTGCACGCGCGAGTGGTCCTTCTCCCTCATCAGCGCCCAGGCGATGCGCTTCGCCACGAACGTCTTCCCCACCCCCGGCGCACCTTCCAATATCACGTTTTTCTTACGGGCCAGCGCGTCCAGAACGGCCCTGAACTGCTCCTGTCCCATGAACAGGTCGTTCAGGGCCGTCTCCAGTGGATACGGCTCTGGGGGTGATGACTGTGGAGCCGGACCGGATGGTTCCACGTCGCCCGATCCGCCTTGGTAACCGGATGGAGGAAACGGTTTTTCGCTCTTCTCCTGCTGCTCTCGCCCGACTGCCTCTCCTCCGCTCAGGTGCTGACCTTCTCCCTCGGAGCGCAGGCTCTCGTCCATCAGCGGAAGGGCCGCGTGGAGCCAGCGCGGATAAGGCGTCATGTCGGTCAGCGTCTTGGCCACCATCCGGTGCTCCGCCGGGAGGTTCCATCGTCCGGTGTGCTGCCAGTCGACGTCGACCACGTGCCGGTATTCGGAACGGCTCTCGTCATAGCGATACGGGGAGGTGACCTTGCCGTAGCCCAGCAGCACGCTACGCCCCTGCTTGGCGATGATCAGGTCGCCGGGCTTGATCTGGTGCGCGAACTGATGGCAGGCATTGGCGTCGTTGGTGGGGTTCCCGCCGTGAAGGGCGCGCAACGCCTCGTATACCGCCTCATAGGTGGGGAACGCCGAAAGGTCGGTCAGCTCGTCCCATCCGATTGCGGCGATTCGCTCGCGCTGGAACTCGGGCCAGAGACGCGCGCCTTCGGCAGGCGCCAGCAGCCACACGCGCCGGTCGCCGACCCGGGTGCGCTGCCATTCCCGCGCTTCATCGGCTGTCGTCGGGTCAACGGCGCCGTTCGTGGCAGTGGACTGCGGCGCGTCCATCCAGTCGTCGCGGATGGGGCTCACGTAATAGTCCGCCACCTCGGAGTCGTAGTGCCTTTCCAGCAACGGCCGCAATTCGTGGAGCGCGCGATCCACGGCCGTGCGGTCACGGAAGTCGACGCCGGCGCCCACACCGAACCGCGAACCCAGCCGCCTGATGATCTGTTCCTTGTGGCTGCTGGTCATCACCCGCTCGAAGTAGTCGGGATAAAGCAGGTAGAGCAGCATGTGGCGAAACTGCCGGTTCACTCCCGCCGGGTGCCGGTCCACCCACCCGGCGAAATCCCACGGTTGGGCAATCAGGTCGCTGCGGGCAGTGTCGGTGAGCGCCTTCCAATCACGGGCGAGAAGGACGAGGAACGCGAACTCGCGCCACCGGTTCGTCTGGAAGCCGGTGCCGGGGTTGGCGAACCCCACCTCCAGCGGCGCTTGGAGCATGGGCGAGTCCGGGAGCGGCTCGTTCGACCACTCCCACACCTGCCGGATCTGAAGGCGCTTGGTGGATCCACGCATCGACGTGTCGCTGACGCTGAGATACAGGATCCACAGCACCTCGGCCGCAAGCTGCTTCACCGGGGGCGGCGTCGGCGCGAGCTGGTCGTGCAATTTCTCGAGGAAACCGCGCGTTCCCTCGTCGAGGTTCTGCACGAAGTGCGTATCCAGGTAAGCCAGGTTCTCCGGAGTCCAGAGCGCGCTGTTGGAGAGGATGGAGCCGTCCGCCATCCAGCAGCGGTCGCGCCACGCCTGGGCGGCTTCAAGCGCCTCGGGAGAGCGGTGCCAGCGATTCATGAGGATCGGCTCGTGAGAAATGTTTGCGGAGTCTTCAAATAGCGCGCGCAACTCTCAGGCCATTTGGAGCGCGCTCGAGTAGGTGTGCGAACTTACATGAAAGCGTGGGATTTACCGCTGCCGTCCCTCTCGGCGGGACGAGACGCTGGAGGTGCTCGCCACCCTGACCGAATCACAGGAGGCGATCACACTTCGTCGAATGCGACGGCGTCGAACACCATCAACTCCCACGTCCAGGTGATCGCGCGCCGCTCCTGGGCGACGATGCGGAAGCCGGCGGCGGCGAGCAGGGCGGCGGCCTCGTCGCGCGTGTACATGCGGCGGAAGGGGTTGCGGGTGATGCGTAGCCACAGGTTCAGCGCGCGCATCGTAACCCGCTCGCGCGACCAGTCCAGCAGCAGCAGGCGGCCGCCGGGGCGCAGCACGCGGCGCGCCTCGGCGAGGACGGTCGGCGCGTCGGCCCAATCGTGCAGCGCGGAGGCGGTGACGAGGGTGTCGACCGATCGATCCCGCAGCGGCATCACGGCGGCGTCCGCGGCGAGGAGCGCGGCGGAGAAAGGGGCGCGGCCGGCGCGGAGGGCGGCGCGGAGGGCGGCGCGGGCCAGCATCTCGGGCGAGAGGTCGGCGCCGAGGTAGCGGTCCACGCGCGTGCCCCATTCCGCCAGCAGCGGGACGAGGTTGCCGGTGCCGCAGGCCAGGTCCAGCAGCGTCCCCGCGCCGCGGCCGGCCAGCAAGGGGCGGAGCAGGGCCAGGCTGCGGCGGTTGTAGGTGGCCCAGCGGCGGTCGTACTCCGCCGCCAGCCGCCCGTAGGCGCCACGCACGCCGTCCGCGGAGCGATTCGGATCGTCCGTCATCGCCCACCCAACCAAATGGCGGGCTCGCGGCACAGAGGGTGTGCAGGGCAGGTCGATTTCACCACAACCCTCCGGACCGACGAGAGCGAACGATGATGACGGATAGATTCCCCCGCGCCGTGGCCGCCGCACTCTGCCTGGCCGTCTGCACCGCCACCGCGGCGATCGCGCAGCCGCGCCGCGGCCAGCCGGACAGGTCGCTCACCGCCGCCGAGCGCAACACGGTGGTGGACAGCGTGCTCGCCCGCGTGCGCGAGGCGTACGTCTTCCCCGAGCGGGCGGCCGAGATGGAGCGGGCGGTGCGCGCCCGGCAGCGCCGTGGCGAGTACGACCGCATCACCAGCTCCGCCGCGCTGGCCGACTCGCTCACCGCGCACCTGCGGGCCGTGAGCCACGACGGGCACCTGAGCGTGCAGTACAGCTACGAGCCGCTGTCGGCCGGCGAGCCCGACGCCGCGCAGATCGCCCGGTGGGACCGGGAGCGTGCCTCGTACAACGCCTACCAGAACGCGCACATCGAGAAGGTCGAGCGGCTGGCGGGGAACGTGGGCTACCTCCAGCTCACCGGCTTCGCCAACCCCGAGGCGGCGCTGGAGCCGATCCGCGCGGCGATGGCGTTCCTGGCCAACACCGACGCGCTGATCATCGACCTGCGCGAGAACCACGGCGGCCGGCCCGAGACGGTGGCGCTGCTGGCCAGCTGGCTCTTCGGCGACCAGCCCGTGCACGTGAACACCGTGGTCACCCGCGCCGGCGCCGAGAGCACCGAGCACTGGACGAAGCCGGAAGTCCCGGGCGCGGGGCGGTACGGGCCGCAGAAGCCGGTGTACGTGCTGGTGAGCCACGGCACCTTCTCGGCGGGCGAGGAGTTCCCGTACGACCTGCAGGCCCTGCGCCGCGCCACCATCGTGGGCGAGACCACCGGCGGCGGCGCGCACCCCGTGGGCCCGCGGCGCGCCACCGAGCACTTCGCGGCGATGGTCCCCTTCGCCCGCGCCGTGAACCCGGTGACGCACACCAACTGGGAGGGCACCGGCGTCCACCCCGACGTCGCGGTGGCCCCCGCCGAAGCGCTCACCGCCGCGCACCGTCTCGCGCTGCAGGCGCTGCTGCCGAAGGCGGTGGACGACTACCGGCGTGACGAGATCGCCGGGGCGCTGGCCCAGCTCGGCGACGCGCCCTCCGCTGCCGCCGCTGGCGGCCGCTGAAGCCGGCGGCGGGGCGTAAGACCGAGGCGCGGAGAGACGGTCTCTCCGCGCCTCGGTCATTTTCCGCGTAGCGGGCTCAGGGGCAGCCGGCGTACGGCGGCGGGCCGCTCCCGATGGTGCGCAGCTGGAGCTGGAGACGGTAGTAGGCGAGCCGGTCCTCGGTCTTCGCGTTGGTGGGGTCGGTCTCCATCCCGAAGATCTTGTAGATCGAGGCGTCGGTATCCGTCAGCGTGGCGGTGGGGTCGTGCTGCACCAGCTTCCACCCCGCCTTGGTCACCGGCGCGGTGAAGAGCGACGGGTCGATCACCATGTCGCGCGACAGGAAGACCCACGGCCAGCTCCGCACGCACACGATCGGCGCCACGTGCCACGTCCACTCGACGAAGCAGCTGGGGTTGTTGGCCGTGTCCACGTGCAGCAGCGCCGGATACGTGCTCTGGATCCACACCTTCCGCGGCGACAGCCCCATCGCGATCATCAGCCGGCACATCTCGTGGGCGCGCGCCCAGCATCCGTCGTCCGGGTACAGGAAGGGGATGCAGGGCACGGGGACGGTGGAGGGATCGCAGGTACGCGCCGCCATCTGGTCGAACACCTGCTGGGCCTGGCGGGGCGTGAGGCAGCCGAACCACCACCACGGCCAGCACCGCCAGCTGTAGATGATGTCGAGCAGCTCGCGCAGCACGACTCCGAAGGTCCGGGGCGGAGGGCGGAGGTCAGGCTCGGGGAAAGGGTACTCGTGCCCTCCGCGCGCCGCCGGCCGCGCGTCGATGATCTCGCCCGCGTCGTTCGCGGTCACCAGCACGGGGAGCCGCGCGCCGTACGCGTGCCGCAGCGCCGACTCCATCTCGTCGTAGTCGGCCGTCCCGCGGCGCAGCAGGTGGCGCGCGTGCGACTCCGCCAGCTCCACCAGCAGCCCGTCACCCGTCAGGTGCAGCCGGGCGACCAGGCTGGCCAGGGGAAGGCGCACCTCGCGCACGCGGTCCGAGTCCGGCTCCAGCTCCAGGTACACCGGCCGCCGCTGCTGGCCGATCGTCTCCAGCACGCCCGCCAGCGCGCGCGAGCGCGGGTCGGCCGCGTCGAGCCGGACCCGCCGCCCACCCTCCAGCTCCACCGCGATCTCGCGCTCCCCGCCGGCCGCCTCGGCCGCGGCCCGTGCGTCCGCGCGCTCCACGCGCGAGACGGTGGTGACGATCGCGTTCGGGTTCGGCATGGCGTGCCTCCATGGCGGAAAGGACAGGGCGGATCAGGCGGGCGAATCGCGCGGGAGCGGAACCTCTCCGGCGCCTCCGCACGTCTTTCAAGCTAAGGCGCCCATGGAGCGCCGAGAAGGATCTTCCGGCGCGCCCGCCCCATGCCGAATCCGCGGATTCCGTGGCTTTCCCGGCACCGTTTTGGGGTCACACGGAGGAGCGGAGGGCAACGGAGCAGCGGAGAACCGCGATGAAGTATTCCGTTTCTCCGTTCTTCTCCGCTGCTCCGTGTGACCTTTTTCAGCGGTGGCAGTGTTGTGATCGAATTTGCGGATTCGCCAGGATCCAGCTTCATAAAAGGGGAAAAGCAGAGGAGCCGCGGCGGGTCCCCTGCTTTTCCTGCGTTTGCGGGCGATCTGGATCGCGCGGCTACATCCGCTTGTAGGCGGGGCCGCTGCCGCCCTCGCGCGGGGTCCAGCGCGGGCCGACCACGTCGGTGGCCTTGCAGTCGATGCAGTTGGGGGCGTTCACCACCAGCGTGTCGCCGCTGCGCTCGTACACGCCGGCGGGGCACACGTGGCTGTAGAAGTCGGCCACCTCGCCGCTCACGTCCTTCCCCACCACCAGGTGGCTGGGGATGTCGTCGCGGGTCTGGTTCCCGCTCTTGAACACCGCGTCCACCTTGCTGAACGTCAGCCGGTTGTCGGGGACGAACGGCGCCTCGGGCGTCACCGCGCGCTCGGCCTGGGCGTCGGCGTGCATGTCGATCTTGCCGCCGGGGAACTTGCCGCCGGTGAGCGTCATCAGCCCCGCCTTGAAGCCGCCCACGAAGAAGCCGCTCTTGAACGCCAGCCGCATGTTGCGCGTGCGCTTCAGGTCGGCCACCACGTAGCTGTTGTCCAGCTGCCGGTCGTACGCGGCGAGCGACGCGGCCGAGGTGTCGCCCTGCTTCAGCCCGTCGAAGATGGCGCGCGCGGCGTAGATCCCGCTCTGCATGGCGTAGTGGATCCCCTTGAGCGACGGCACGTCCACGAGGCCGACGGTGTCGCCCACCATCACCAGCCCGTCCCCCGTGCGCCGCTTCGGCAGGGCGTAGTAGCCGCCCTCGGGGATGGTCTTGGCGCCCCATTCCACCATCTCGCCGCCCTCCAGGTACTTCCGGAAGAACGGGTGCTGCTTCATCCGCTGCAGCAGCTGGTGCACGTCCAGCGAGCTCTGCCGGTAGTCCAGCCCCACCACCAGGCCGATGGCGACCAGGTTCGGCTCCAGCGCGTACATGAAGCTCCCGCCGAAGGCGTCGCGCGGGAGCGGCCACCCCAGCGTGTGCACGATCCCGTCGAGCGGCACCTTGGTCTCCCACAGCTCCTTCACCCCCAGCGCGAAGATCTGCGGGTTGTCGGAGCCGATGTTCTGCCACCCGCGGTACGCCTGCCCCAGCGGCCCGCGCGTCCCCTCGGCCAGCACGGTCACCTTCGCGGTCAGGTCCGTGGGCGCCTCGGCGCCCGGGCCGGGGGTGCCGTCGCGCTTCAGGCCCGACGGCGTGGTGCGCGCGCCGATCACCTTCTGGCCGTCGACCAGGAGCGAGTCGACCGGGAAGCCGGGGAGGACGTTGATCTCCAGCTCCTCGGCCTTCTGCCCCAGCCACTGCACCATCTCGCAGATGGAGCCGATGTAGTTGCCGTGGTTCTTCATCGGCGGCGGGGTGGGGAGGCGGACCTGGCCCTTCTCGGTCAGCAGCAGCACCTGCTCGGTCTTCACCTCGGTCCGGAAGGGGAAGTCGGAGTCCTTGAGGTCCGGAAAGAGCTCGCGGAAGGCGCGCGGGTTCACCACCGCGCCCGAGAGGTTGTGCTCGCCGAGCGAGGCGGCCTTGTCGAGCACGGCGATCTGCAGCCCGGCCAGCTCGCCGCCCGCCTCGCCGTCCTTCTTCGCGAGGTTCGCCAGCTCGATCGCGCAGCTCAGGCCGGCGGGCCCGGCGCCCACGATCACCACGTCCATCTCCGTCGCGTCGTTGGGCGCGTCGGCCACGATCATCCGCTCGCGCGGCAGCGGCGGCTGGTGCAGGACGGGAAGGATGCGGTCGGCCATCGTCTGTATCTGCGTTCTCAGGAATGGGGTCGGCGTTGGACGGCGCGGAAGATACGGGCGGCGCGGAAGCGTGGCAAACCAACGGCCAGCGGCAGAATCGATACCGCGGCTTGGGCGTGTCCCGCCGCTGCGCTCCGGGCCGGGCCACCGCCGCGCCATGCACTCGCCCGGTCGGCGGATGGTGCGCGGGCGCGGCGGCGTAGGGGCAGGAGATCCAGGATTCTTGACGTGGCGGGCCGGCGGTGCAGATATTCGCTGCCGGCAATCTCCCTTCCGGACGTTTCCTTCCTTTTCGATCCCGCGGTCTCGCCCCCCATGAGCTCCAGCACAGAGGCGCCTTCGCCGCCGTACGCGCAGAACATCGCGGCGCTGCGGGGGGAATGGAGCGCAATCAGCCAGAAGATCTCGCGGTTCTGCCTGTTCAGCCTGTTCGTGCTGTTCATGCTGTACCTGCTGGGGAACCGCGCCTACCGCTCGATCCACAACGACGTGGTGAACGAGAAGGTGGAGACGATCTACGGCCTGAGCGCGCTCAGCGGGCACCTGGCCGACCTCCCGGAGTTCATCGAGCAGTACGCCAAGCCCCCGGGCCCGCGTGGCCGCCGCGCCCCCACCGAAGCCGAGCGCGACAGCGCCTACGCGCTCCAGTCGGCGCTGCAGGACGAGCTCGCCACGATCGAGAAGCAGGCGGGACAGGCGCTGCTGGTGGACTACAAGCTGTGGGGCGTGACCATCCCGCTGGACCTGCGCGACTTCGCCATCCTCCTCCCCCTGATCTTCACCCTTTCGCTCACCTACCTCGCCATCCTGCGCCAGAAAGCCGATGCCGTCGAGCGGCTGCTGGCCCTGCGCGTGGCCGCCGCGCCTCCCGCCGAGCCCACCGACCTGGACCGCCTCCAGTTCGGCCGCGCCGGGGTGGCCGCGTTCGCGCGCCACCCGGGTCAGCTGCAGGGGTTCCTCTTCTACCTGCTGGTCTTCGCGTTCTTCGCCATCGCCGGCACCCTCCTGCTTCCGTTCTGGGACGAGCTGGTGAGTGACCGCACGTTCCTGCTGATGGCGACGCTGCCGGGTGTCCAGATCATCGGGCTGGGGTTGTACTACGCGGTCTGCTACGCGTCGGTGGTGAACCGTGCCATCCGGCGCCAGGCGTGGACCGCGTACCGGCTCTACGGTCCGGAGGGACCCGCGCCCCGGTTGGTGCGCAGGCTGGCCGGTGCCGCCGCCCGCATCGCGCGCGGCCGGTGGACGCGCCCCGCCCTGCCGCTCGGGAGCGTGGGCGGCGCCGCCACGGTGTTCCTGTTCGTGGCCGCCACCGCCAACCGGTGCGGCGACGGAGCGGAGCCGCGCACCGGGTACGCGCTGCTGGCCAGGCCCGGCGTGTACTGGTACAGCTCGACGCTCCAGTACGAAGGCCACGGCGTGCCGCTGCATGCGCTGGGGACTGCGGCGTACGCGCTGCTGTTGGCGGGGATCGCGGCGATGGTGGCCGTGGCCGGTGTCGGCTTCCTGCGCCGGCGCCGTGCGCCCGGAGCGGGCAGACTCGCCACGCTCTTCCTTTGCATCGCTGCGTTCCTGACGGTGGACTACGGGCTGAGCCTGGGCTTTTTCGCGCACTACACGCTCTGGCCCAAGCTGGTGCTCACCGGGCTCGCCGTGTGGGGCGCGCTGCGGGCGCTACGGATGCGGCGGCGCGTGAGTGGGCGCGAGCGGGTGCTGTGGACCGCGGTCTATGCGCCGATCGTCCTCTATGCCGCGGTGTTCCTGGGGGTCATCGTGGTGGACCAGCCCGCGCTGGCGTTCGGCCTGGCGGTGCTCTGGACGTCGTCGATCCTGCTGTGGCTGGGAGCCCGGCGGCTGGCGTCCGCTCCCGCCGTCCTCCCCCCTCGCCGCCGGGCCGCGCGCCCGCCGAAGCGCGTGCAGGTGGGCGCGGCCGCGCCGGTCCGCGAACCGGTGGCGGCGAGCGGGGCTCCCGCGGGGTGATCGTCCACGGCGCGACGCCCCCCTCGCGCGTGACGCACGAGAGGGGCGTTTCGTCTTCCACCCGGCGATGCGTCGCCGGAGAGGGTGTAGCGCCGGACGGGTGTCTCCCTGAAGGCGGGTTACGACCCGGCGCCGTCCGCCTCGGGGGCCATCAGCCGCACCATGATCGCCTTCTGGGCGTGCAGGCGGTTCTCGGCCTCGTCGAACACGCGGCTGCGCGGGCCTTCGATCACCTCGTCGGCCACCTCCTCGCCGCGGTGCGCGGGGAGGCAGTGCAGGAAGATGGAGCGCTCGCTGGCGCGCGACATCAGCGCGTCGTCGACGTAGTAGCCCTGGAAGTCGCGGATGCGCTTCTGCGCCTCGTCTTCCTGGCCCATGCTGGTCCAGACGTCGGTGTTCACCACGTCGGCGCCCTCGACGGCTTCTCGCGGGTCGCGGGTGACCACGATCTTCGTCTCGCGCTGGGCGCGGGCCAGGATCTCGGCGTCCGGATCGTACCCCTGGGGGACGGCCAGGCGCAGCTCGAAGCCCAGCATGCGCGCGGCGTTGAGCCACGAGTTGGCCATGTTGTTCCCGTCGCCCACCCAGGCCACCTTCACCCCGCGCAGCTCGGGGCCGAAGGATTCCTGGATGGTCTGCAGGTCGGCCATGATCTGGCAGGGGTGCAGCAGGTCGGTGAGGCCGTTGATCACCGGCACCGTACCGAAACGCGCCAGGTCGTCCACGTCCTGCTGCGCGAAGGTGCGGATCATGATCCCGTCCACGTAGCGCGAGAGCACCCGCGCCGTGTCCTTGATCGGCTCGCCGCGGCCCAGCTGGATGTCGCGCGAGGAAAGGAAGAGCGCGTGGCCGCCCAGCTGGAAGGTGCCCACCTCGAAGCTCACCCGCGTGCGGGTGGAGCTCTTGGTGAAGATCATGGCGAGCGTCTTGCCGTTCAGCGGCTTCTGCGGGCCTTGGCCGCGCTTGAGCCGCGCGGCCAGGTCGAGCGTGGCGAGCAGCTCGTCGCGGCTGAAGTCGGGGATCTGCGTGAAGTGGCGCACCGGGCGGTCGGGCATGGCGGTTCGGGGTGTCCTGGCGTGGTCTGGGCCGCCGCGGGGGCGGCCGGGCGGCGGCAAGATAGCACCCGGCGCGGCGGGCGGCGACACCCGCGCGGCCGCGGCGGGAACCCCGGCCCCGGCGGCGCGTACAACTCCTTTCGCCGCAACACCATGCGATCCATCCGGCCGCGCACGGCCGACGGTTCGGCTTCCGTTTTGGGGCCGGCGCTCCTACACTTCCGGGCAGCGCCCGGGCACCGGCGCCGCTCCCGCGCACGCGGGGGCTGTCGCACAGGAGCGGCCCCGCACGTTGTATATGCCCGCGGCATGGCCGCCGCCCGGCTCACCGTCACCCTCTGCTGAACTCCATCATGAAGCGCATCCTCCCCGCCGTGGTGTTCGCGGCGCTGGGCCTCGCGGCCTGCAACGACTCCACCGGCTCGGGGCCGCGGCTCACCAAGCTGACGGTGGAGCCCAGCACCTACTACCTGGCCGTGGGCGACACCGTGACGCTGAGCGCCGTGGGCCTTCCCACCGACGCCAAGTCCGCCGACGAGGCGATCGCCGTTAAGCCCAAGTACGAGAGCAGCAACCCCTCGGTGGCCACGGTCACCAGCAGCGGCAAGGTGACCGCGGTGGCGGTGGGCACGGCCACCATCACCGCCAAGACCGGCGGCCAGGTCGCCACGGCCACCATCAACGTGCTGGCGGGGTCCAACTTCCGCACCTTCAACGTGGAAAGCACCAGCGAGACCGGGTGCGACAACCCGCAGTACCACCTGAGCCGGCTGGTGGCCAGCACCGCGCACGTGGAGCTGTACGAGGACACGCAGAACCCCAGCGGCGGCTTCACCAACGCCGAGTACCAGGCGATCGCCAACGAGTTCGAGGCGGTGAGCTACCAGACCGACGTCGCCAACTTCGGCACGCCCACCGACATCGACGGCAACGGCAAGGTGATCGGCGTGTTCACCCGCGCGGTGAACGAGCTGACCCCGGTGAGCGCCAACTACGTGTTCGGCGGCTTCTTCTACCCGCGCGACCTGTACCGGCGCACGCCGCAGACCGGGTTCATCGCCTGCCCCACCAGCAACGTGGCCGAGATCTTCTACCTGCTGGCGGTGGACTCGGCGGGGACCATCAACAGCCACGTGCGCAGCAAGGCCTACGTGCGCGAGAATACGCTCAGCACCCTGCCGCACGAGCTGCAGCACCTGATCAACGCCGGCCGGCGCTTCTACGTGAACCACGTGACCGCCGACGAGACGATCTGGCTGGACGAGGGGCTGTCGCACGTCGCCGAGGAGCTGGCCTACTACGCCAAGAGCGGCTACGCGCCGGGGCAGAACCTGAACGCCACGCAGACGCTGGGCACGCAGGCGCAGTTCAACAACTTCGCCGAGTACCAGGACAACAACCTGGGGCGGCTGAGCCTGTACCTGCAGGACCCGCCGGGCAACTCGCCGATCGCCAACAACGACGAGCTGGAGACGCGCGGCGCCACCTGGTGGCTGCTGCGCTACCTGGCCGACCGCAAGGGCGGGAACCAGCAGGCCACGTGGTTCGCGCTGGTCAACTCCGACACCTCGGGGATCGCCAACCTGCAGAAGGTGCTGGGCGTGGACCCGATGACCTGGGCGCGTGACTGGGCGGTGACGAACTACACCGACGACGCGGTGGCCACCGCCAGCCAGTTCCAGGAGCCGAGCTGGAACCACCGCAGCATCTTCGTGAACGGGACCAGCGCGCACACCTACCCGCTGCGGGTGAACACGCTGGCTCCCGGCATCACCACGACGGCCACGGTGATGTCGGGCTCGGCGGCGTACTACAAGTTCGGGGTGGCGCCCGCCGCCACCGCCGACGTGCGCTTCGTGCAGTCGGGCGGCACGGCGCCGGCGTGCACGGCCACCACGCTGGCGGTGGGGCAGGTGCAGCAGGTCACGCTGAACTCGGGGGTGGGCTTCTGCCTGGCGGGCGGCGCCACGGGCGCCGAGTACGTGGCGATCCCCTTCTACGGCTCGTCCACCTCGAGCAACACCATCGGGATCTCGATCACGGCCGTCGGGGTGATCGCCCCGGTCGGCCCGCCCACGCCGGTGCGCGCGGCGGTGGCCAACATCCTCTTCCCGCTGGACGGCTTCGACCCGCAGACGATGCGCGGCGGCGGCCGCGAGCTGGAGCTGCGCCTGCGCGCGCGCCGCATCGCCGCGCGCCTGCGCCAGGGCTACGTGGCGCCCGAGATGCGCCGTGAGCTGTCGTCGGTCGAGGGCGCGGCGGGGGTGACCATCAACCTGGTCCGCACCAAGTAGCCGCACGCCGGTTCGCCGGGCCGCGAACGCGAGCCCCGCCGTCCTCCGCGACGGCGGGGCTCGCGTCTTGTCCCGGCGAACGGCGGGTCACACGGAGCAGCGGAGAGCAACGGAGGAGCGGAGAACTGGGCGAGATCTGACGCAGTTCTCCGCTCCTCCGTTCTTCTCCGCTGCTTTGTGGCCTGCGGGGTCCCTACATCCCGACGTACTTGAGGCCGCTGCCGGTGTTGAAGAGGACCACGGTGTCGCTCTCGCGCAGCCAGCCGCTTTCGCGCAGGTGCTGGGCGGCGGCGACGGTGGCGGCGCCCTCGGGGGCGCAGAAGATCCCGGTGTCGGCGCCGACCACCGGGGTCCAGCGGCGCATCTCGTCGTCGGGTACGGCGACGGCGGCGCCGCCGGACGAGCGGAGGGCGTTCAGGATCAGGAAGTCGCCCAGGGCGCGGGGCACGCGCAGCCCCGAGGCGTAGGTATGCGCGTTCTCCCAGGGCGCGGCGTCGCCGGCGCCCGTCTCCCAGGCGCGGACGATGGGGGCGCAGCCGGCGGCCTGCACCGACACCATCCGCGGCCGCTTCGGGCCGATCCACCCCAGCGCCTCCATCTCGTCGAACGCCTTCCACATCCCCACCAGCCCGGTGCCGCCGCCGGTGGGGTAGACGATCACGTCGGGAAGAGTCCAGCCGAGCTGCTCGGCCACCTCGTACCCCATCGTCTTCTTCCCTTCCACCCGGTACGGCTCCTTGAGGGTGGAGAGGTCGAACCAGCCGTGCTCGCGCGCGCCCTGCGCCACGCGGACGGCGCAGTCGGTGATCAGCCCGTCGATCAGCTCCACGTCGGCGCCGAGCGCGCGCATCTCGTGCACGATCGGCTTCGGGGTGTCGCGGGGGATCACCACGTGGGCGCGCATCCCGGCGGCGGCGGCGTAGGCGGCGGTGGCGCTCCCCGCGTTCCCGGCGCTGGGGAGCGCGACTTCGTGGATCCCCAGCTCCCGGGCGCGCGAGACGGCCATGCACAGGCCGCGCGCCTTGAAGCTGGCGGTGGGGTTCTGCCCTTCGTCCTTGATCCACACGCGGGCCACGCCCAGCCGGTCGGCCAGCCGCGGCGCGTCGACCAGCGGCGTCCACCCCTCGCCCAGGCGGACGGCCTTGCGGGGATCGCGCACGGGGAGCACCTCCGCGTACCGCCACAGGTCCGCCGACCGGCACGCGAGCTCTTCGCGGCGCAGGCGGCCGCGGATGGCGCCCAGGTCGTAGCGCGCGAACAGCGGCTTTTCGCAGCACGGCGACAGGCGCTGCGGCTGCTCGGACGGGTAGGTGGCGCCGCAGCGCGTGCACTCCAGGTGCGCGGCGCCGCCGAAGGGTCGGGAGGATTCAGTTGCGGACAAAGCTGTTTCCGAGGTTCGAGGGGTTGACCAGGCGAATGAATTCGCGGCAACAACGGCCCAAAGTCCGCCTTCGCGGACTCCCGCGCAATCATCCGCTCGAATGGCCGGGTTTCTCGCGAGCGCCTGGTGGAGGCGGCTCCAGCGGTTCGAACAGGCGCTGTTCCCGGTGGTGCTCCTCCTGCCGGAGCACATAATCGTGGATCATCGGGACGTGGCGCTTGGATACGCTGAATGCACCGTACCCACCCTGCCACTTGAAGTAATCCGGCCTGCCGATGTGGTAGTTCACCATGTGCGACGAGGCGCCCTTCATGTGCTTCACCAGGTCGGCGGGCGCCACCGTGGCGGGTGGCCGCACCAGCACGTGCACGTGGTCCTCGATTCCGCCGATGGCCAGGACATCTGCCCGGCGGCGTGTGCATTCGGCGTTGATGCACTCGTAAACGCGCTGGCGAAGGTCGAGGTCGGCGAGGTGTGGATACCGATCCCAGGTGGACCACACGAGGTGCAGGTACAGCTGCGTATAGGGGCTGCGCATCGGTACGTGGTGACCGGGTGGATGCCGGAGTGGGAGTCCGCGAAAGCGAAGGCGGACTTTGGGCCGTTGTTGCCGCGGTTTCAACCGCCCGGTCCTGGTGCCGGAACCGCTTGAATCCCACGAACGATGTGCCCCCGGCGTACCCTCCACAACCCACCGCCAGTAACCCGCCACCGCTGCCCCGCATCCTACCCGAAAGGCCATTCGCGAACCGGCCACATCGCGACCGACGCGTCAGCGTGCGAACAGAGCCGGGCGCGAAGATCACCGTCGCACCATCCCCCACCGGCCCCGTTGCGCATGCCGTACCTTGCAGCGTATCTGTTCCCCACCAGGCCCGGAGCGTCCGGGCCGCCGGCGCGCCGCCGCGCGCGCCACCTCCCGCGCCGCGCGCCCCTCCCCGTGCAACCCGCACCGCCCGCCGCCGACCCGCAGGCCGAGCTGCTCGCGCGCCTCCGCGCGGGCGACGAGGCGGCGTTCGAGCGGCTGGTGCGCGAGCAGACGCCGATCCTGCTGCGCGTGGCGCGGCGCCTCCTCCACTCCGACGACGAGGCGCGCGACGCGGTGCAGGACGCGTTCGTGGCCGCTTTCCGGGGCCTGCCGAACTTCCGCGGCGAGAGCCGGCTGGGAACGTGGCTCTACCGGATCGCCGTGAACGCCGCCCTCGCCCGGCTGCGCGCCCGCGCCGGTGCCGACGAGGTGAGCCTGGACGAGTGGCTTCCCCGCTTCGTGGAAGACGGCCACGCCACCGAGCCCGCCGCGCCCTGGCCCGCCGACGCCGGCCCCGAGCGCCGCGAAGTCCGCGAGCGCGTGCGCCAGGCCATCGACCGCCTTCCCGAAACCCACCGCACGGTGCTCGTGCTGCGCGACATCGAGGAGCTCACCACCGACGAGGCGGCCCAGGCGCTGGGCATCTCGCCCGGCGCGGTGAAGGTGCGGCTGCACCGGGCGCGGCAGGCGCTGCGCACCCTGCTGGACCCCTGGATGCGGGGGGAGCAGGGATGAGCACCCTTCCCACCTGCCGCGAGGTCTACCAGTTCCTGGACGAGTTCCACGCCGGCGAGCTGGACCCGATGCGCACCTCGGCGTTCGAGCGGCACCTGGCGCTCTGCCCCTCGTGCCGCGCCTACGTGGACAGCTACCGCCGCACCATCGAGCTGGAGAAGGACGCCTTCGCCGAGCCCGACCTGGCCGACCCCCCCGACGAGCTGGTCGACGCCATCCTCGCCATCCGCCGCACCGACCCGGACCTGCCCCCGACGTAGTCCGCGCCGCGGCGGGTCGGAACCCGCCGCTGGAACATCGGGAAGCCCGCCTTCGCGGACTTCGCGCGGGGGCCGCTCCTCATCCGAAAGGGTGTCGCCGCGCGCGGGTTGCCGGCTCGGCCGGCCCGGCTCCCCCCCACTCCGCTTCACCCCGTCCGCTTCGGCGGGCGCGAGGCGAGCACGACCTCGGCGGGCCCGCCGCAGCCGGGGCACTCCGCCGCGGCGCCTTCCTGCCACGTCCCGCACCGCTCGCACAGCGTCACCAGCCGCCCTTCCGCCTCCACCTGCGCGGGGAGGAGGAACGCCGTGCCGTCCTGCGCCACCGCGCGCAGCGAGGGGCCGGTGTAGAAGTGCGCCAGCAGGTCGCGCACGTCTCCGTCCTCGGCCTTCGCGGTCACCACGTCTTCGCGGGTGACCGCGGTGCGGCTGCGGAAGCGGCTGCGCTCGGCGGTCCAGGTGCGCTCCACCCCCGGCTC
Source organism: Longimicrobium sp. (assembly GCA_035689035.1). Taxonomy (GTDB): domain Bacteria; phylum Gemmatimonadota; class Gemmatimonadetes; order Longimicrobiales; family Longimicrobiaceae; genus Longimicrobium. The sequence continues at coordinate 37,382 of DASSME010000439.1, forward strand.
CGGCTGCAGCGTGAGGGTGAGCCCGCGCGTCTCCAGGGTGAAGGGCACCGCCAGCCGGCGCAGCAGCCGCTCGGCCGCGCGGGCCACCTCGAGCGCCGGGGCGAGCTGCTTCCGGTTGGCGGGGTGGATCGACGGGTCGCAGAAGATGGTGGCCCTGGCGTGCGACCAGAGCGGCGTGCGCAGGTCGCCCACGTCGGTTTCGACGACGGCCGTGTAGTCGTACGGCCGCTCCACGGGGCCCACCTCGATGCGCGCGCCCTTCACCCCCGGCGCGTCCCGCAGCGCGTCGTGGACGGCGCGCGCCAGCGTCTCACGGCGCTGGGCGTCGGTCAACGGGCACCAGAGGTCGGGGTCGTGCAGCTCGGGCGCGGTGGCGGCCATCGTGTGGATCGTCGACGTCTTTCGTGTTTGCGGATCGCGAGGCGCGGAATCTACCCCGCCCGTCCACGCGATGCCATCTCCCGAAACGGACCGGCCCCGACGTGCGTGCGCCGGGGCCGGTTGCATGGATGCCCTCACCGGATGATCACGGAACGGCATCGCGGAGGTCGTGGGGCCGCGCGTCCGCGCCGCGGATGCTCAGGGCCGCGGCGCGGTGCCGGACGGCGGGGGGATAGAGGGCGATGGAGCCGTCTGCGTCTCCATCCAGAACGCGATCGGGAGCATCACCCACACCGGGACCGGCTGTCCGCGGACCCGGGCCGGCTTGAAGCGCATCCGCTGGACGACGCGCGCGGCGGCCTCTCCGAGCTCCTCGTCGGGAGCGCTCTGGACCACCACGTTCGTGCTGTCCACCGTGCCTTCGCGCAGGATCAGGAAACGGACCGTCGCGACGCCCGTGTCGCGCCGGCGCCGCATCTCACGCGGGTAGTAGCGGCTGACCAGGCCGGGCATCGCGGAGCGGTTGCGCAGCTCCGGCTGCTCCTCCACGTCCGCGAGCTCGTACGCCCGGGGCGTCTGCGCCTGAGCCGAGTCCGCGGCGGGGGGGTGCGTGGCGGCCGTATCCTGGGCGCGGACCGCGGCCGCGGCCATCGCCACCGCCGTGATCAGGCCTGTGAGAAGCGCGGACCGGGTTCGATTCGTCGTCGAGATCACCGTCAAGCGCAGATCGTGGTGGGGATGATGCGGATGGCTGGCGCGATGCCGGCGCCGGTGCGACGGGTCAAGCGGCGGCCGGGCCGGCGTTGTACCGGGCGGGCCACTACGGCCGCGGCACGAGCGGGGGCGGGTGGTAGGGCGGCGGCGACCCGTGGGGCCACGTCCAGAAGCTGACCGGGAACATGAGCCACACGGGCACCGGCTGGCCGCCCACCCGGGCAGGCCTGAAACGCATCGCCCGCACGATCTTCACCGCGGCAGCCGCGAAGTCGGGGTGGGTGCTGTCCATGGCCGTGATGGTCGCGGGGTCGACGGTGCCGTCGCGCTTGACCAGCATGCGTATGGACACCGTGCCCGTCAGGTGCCGGCGCCGCATCTCGCGCGGGTAGTTCCGTGAGATCGATCGCGCCACGTCGGCGCGGTTCAGGAGTTCGGGCCGCTCCTCCACCTCTGGAAGCTCGTATGCCTCGGCCGCCTGGGCGTGCGCCGTATCCGCGGTGGGTTG
>DASSME010000440.1:0-19392 GCA_035689035.1 Longimicrobium sp.
GCGGATCGCGCTGCGCGGCGTGATCGAGGGTGCCAGCCACCCCGACGACCGGCCGCTGGAGATGGGCGGGCTGGGGCGCAGCCTGTGGCCCGAGGGGTTCGACGAGCACTGGCGCTTCGTGCAGGGGCCCGAGAACCACGACATCGTCCTCGCCGGGCGCGAGCAGAGGATGGCGCGGCTGGGCGACCCGTCCGACCCGCGCTCGTGGCACGGGCGCAGCCGCGCACGCGTGGCGATGGGCGTCACCCTCACCGCGCCGGGGATCCCCATGCTGTTCATGGGGCAGGAGTTCCTGGAAGCGAACCAGTGGTCCGACTGGCTAGCCGGCCACCCCGAGCTGTTGCCGAACTGGGCCCGGCTGGATGCGGGCGACCGGCAGATGCACGACTTCCTCCGCTTTACCCGCGAGCTGCTGGCGCTGCGCTGGCGGCACCCCGCGCTACGAGGCCAGGGCTTTCGCGTGGTGTGGAGCCACGACGCCGACCGCGTCCTCGCCTTCCATCGCTGGGTGCCGGGCGAGGGGCACGACGTGATGGTGGTGGTGCACCTGGCGCCGCGGAACCGCTACGGTTACCGGATCGGCTTTCCTGGCGGGGGCGAGTGGAAGGAGGTGTTCAACAGTGACGTGTACGAGAACTGGGTGAACCCCGACGCGGCCGGCAACGGCGGCCGGGTATGGGCCGGCTCCGTCCCCCTGCACGGCTTCGCCTGGTCCGCCGATCTGGTGCTCCCCGCCAACGCTATCCTGGTCTTTGCGCGGTGATGCGGGAAAGCGGCGGCGTGGTCGTCTCTGGGAGATGGTCGTGCGCAATGTGTAAGAGGGGCACGTCCTGTGTTGCAGGCGCGGCTCCAGCCCCCGGCGCGGTGGCCGCGGCAGCGCTCCGTCGTCCGGAATGCGGGCCGATCCCTGAACGGGTAGGCCATCCCCGGTACCGATCCGAATCGACGTGACGAACAACGGACGCGCCCTGACCCTTCTCGCGGGGCGGCGGGCGATCGAGATCGTGCGCGGGCGCGGGCTGCGCGCGGAGGACGTGGACGTGGTGCCGGGGGCGTCCGGCGGGCCCAAGTGGCTGGTGCTGGAGGGGCTGGACCGCTTCGTCTTCGGCGAGTTCCTCCAGGCGCGCCGGGAGCGGCCGCTGCACCTGGTGGGGTCGTCCATCGGCGCTTGGCGGATGGCGTGCCTGGCGCAGCGCGACCCCGCCGCCGCGGTGGAGCGCTTCCGCGAAGCCTACATCGAGCAGCGGTACCCGACCAGGCCGGCCGCCGCGGAGGTGACGCGCACCAGCCGCGAGATCCTGGACGCGTTGCTGGGGCCCACCGGCGAGGACGAGATACTGGCGCACCCGTGGGCACGGCTGCACGTGATCACGGCGGCGTGCCGCGGGCCGGCCGCCAGCGCGCGCGCGCCGGTGCAGATGCTGGCGATGGCCGCCGCCGCGGCGGGGAACCTGCTCAGCCGCCGCACCCTGGCGCTGCACGTTCGCCGCGTGGTCTTCCACACCGCCGGCGACGACAGCCCCTTCCGCGCGCTGGCCGACTTCCCGACGACCCATCTTCCGCTGACCCGCGACAACCTGCGGCCGGCGCTGCTGGCCTCGGGGTCGATCCCGCTGGTGCTGGAGGGGGTGCCGATCCCCGGCGCGCCCGGCGGCATCCACCGCGACGGCGGGATCATCGACTACCACCTGGACCTCGACTTCGGGCCGGGAGACGGGCTGGTCCTGTATCCCCACTTCTACCCGCACCTGGTCCCCGGCTGGTTCGACAAGGGCCTGCGCTGGCGCCGGGCCCGCGGCGCCAACCTGGACCGCGCGCTGATCCTGGCCCCGTCCGCCGATTTCGTCGCCCGCCTCCCCGGTGGCAAGATCCCCGACCGCGACGACTTCCATCGCATGCGCGACGACGAGCGCATCGCCACCTGGCGCCGGGTGGTCGCCGAGAGCGAGCGCCTTGCCGACGAGTTGCGCGAGCTGCTGGCCACGGGGCGCGTCGCGGAGGCCGTGCGGCCGCTGTGATCCGCCGGGTGCCGGACCGATGTTCGTCGCGCCGGCCGCCGCGCCACGTCTGCGCTTCACACGTTTGCTTGCCCTGGCTCTGGCGGAACCAGCATCTTCATTTCACGTCATTCAACGCGCCGTGCCAGCGCTGTATCACCGGCTGATCGCAAGGGACGGCGTCCATCATTCCACCCGGGAAGGCCACAATGAACTGGTTGATGCAGTGGAACGAAGACGCACGGATCCGGCAGATGTCGCAGGACGGCACCAAGAAGGACGGCGACTGCCAGCAGACCACCGTGCGCTTCCTGGCTGGGTCGGGGGTGACGGACGCGGCCGGGCAGTGGGTGCTGAACGTGGCCGACGTGGTGTGCGAGCAGGTGGGGCTGGTGCGCGGCGTGTCGATGGTGGCCACCACCACCTTCAACCCGCTGGTCGACAGCATCCCGATCCCCAGCTACGCGCAGACAGGGCACACCGCGACGGGCGGCTACGTGACGCTGTACGTGCGCACCTGGGACTGCCGCTGCCAGCCCCTCCCCAACACCCCCTTCGACTACCACGTCGCCATCAGCTACGACTTCGTGGCGAAGACGGACACGACGGGCTGAGCGCCTGGCGCACTCGCACAGCATAGGGGGCGGGCTCCACACGCGGAGCCCGCCCCCTTGCACATGCCCGTTCCAAATCGCGGTAGCCCGGCTAGCCGTTTCGCGACGCCGGGACGGCATGGTTCCGCGGTACGGGTTGCTCCTTCTCACCCGCCCAGCGCGCCCGGAGATACTCGCGGTGGGGATGGCTTCCATCCACCCGCGGCCGGAGCGACGCGCCGTTCCAGTCCCAGTACGGCGTGTCCGCCAGCGAAGGGTCGAGCGACACACGGAGCGAATCGGGATCGATTCGGAGCAGACCGTCGTCAAAAAGGATGTGAAGGTCGCTCCGCAGCAGCAGCCCGTTGTTGGTTTCGTTCAGGCCCGTGTGAGCGTGAAGGAGGATATGCGCGGCTTCCAGGACGTCCGCGGGTCCCCATCCGGAGATTGCGCAGCGCTCGCCGTAGGCCACCAGCAGGTTGCGCCGGAACCGCGGCTGTCCGGCACGCACCCGCCGCGCGAACAGCGCCAGTTCGGCCGGGTCGTCATTCGGCGCTTCGTCGAAATCGAGGTAGACGGGACGCGCTGTCTCCTTGCCGTTGCCCGCGACCACCTCGATCCAGTCCTTTTCGGCATCCCAATCGAGCCGCGGATGCAGTTCGACGAGCGCGACTTCTTCTGCCACCGTGTACAGCAGCGTGCGCCGCCCCACGCGTCCCCCGGCCGCATTGAGGAAGTGGATCGCCCGTGTCACGTCACCGGCCGTCAGCGTGGCAGACTCGTCCGCGTCCAGGCGCTCGACGGTGATTCGTCGCGCGGCGACCTCCTTGATGCGGTAGCGACGCCCCTGCTTCGGCGATGTGAGCCGGCGGTCCTCTCTCATCAGATCCTGCGCCTCGCGGTGCACGTCCGGCCATGCGGAGGACGGATCGAGGTGCGTTTACGGGTCCGGCGAAGGAAACCGCCATGTATGGTACCGATCGTTGACCAAGCTCCCTGCCCGCTTCATCTCCCCGAGCGTTGCACGGACGCGCTTCTTCCACGCGGGTTCATCGCGCGAGCGTCCGCGAGCCGATCGCGCACGGTCTTCGTCGTCGAGCGTCACGTACGCCTCCACCGCACGGTAGAGCTCGTCCACGTGCACGGCTCGTGGCGCCGCGACACCGATCAAATCGATGATGGTATGCCGTAACCGCTCGCTGGGGATGGCCATGCGGTGGCGAATCCGTGCTGTAATCGAAGCGAATGCGGCTGAATAAGCGCGGTAGATTCGTAAATCTAAATCGATGCGAGTAGATTGCGACAGCGCTGGAAAGATTGGTTGCCGGTAAACGTAACCACACGGGTGCGCACGGCCTCTCCATCCAGCATCGCCGGGGGTGGAGAGTCATTCGGGAGTGCATCCGGTTCCCCATGATGGCGCCACGTGAACGTCCTTTACTACTGGCGGCCGGACAACTATCGGCAGGACGCGAGGTTCGGGTTTGGGTACCACCTGAACCAGAACAGCCCCGTGCTCGCGCAGATGGTGCGGGGCGAGACGGTGTGGGCGTTCACGCGTGACGCGCTGGGGCGGTACGTGCTGGCCGCGGCGCTGGTCGTCCGCGGCGTGACGCGCAATTCACCGCGGTACCGCTACGGCCACTACCGGGTGTGGGGTGACCTGGAGCGGACGCGGTATTTCGACATCGAAAGGGGCGCCGGGGCGGAGCTCCTGATCCGGAACCTTCGGATCACGGCGCAAGCCGAGCTCCTGGCGCAGTCGTTCCAGGGTCTGCGCGCCGTGCGCCCGCTGCACGACGCGGATCACCGCCTGCTGGCCGCGTTCGCCGCGGAGCTGCCGGTTCTGCCGCCGGTCGGGATCTATCCCGAAGACGAGTTCGAGGCGCGGCTGGTCCTCGGTTCCAGCGTTCGCGAGCTGCTGTCGAAGGAGAGCGGGGAAGCGTATGCAGCGCGCATGCGGTACCTGTTCGAGACGGTGGATGTCACGCGTGCGCGGCGGCACGTGGAGCGGCTGCAGAAGACGTACGGCGGGCGGTGCCAGATCTGCCGCTACGATCCGCACGCGCGGTACGGGCGGCGGCTTTGCCACGGGCACCACATCGAGTGGCTCTCGCGGGGAGGTGCGGACGAGCTGGAGAACATGGTGCTGATCTGCCCGAATCACCACGCGGCGGTGCACCAGGATGATGCGGTGTTCAGCTACGACGATCTCACGTTCCGGTTCTCCAACGGTCTGGCAGAGCACCTGGAGCTGAACCATCACCTCACCCGCGCCGCCTGAACCAGCAATGGCGATTGCGGACAATGAGAGGCCCTGCCGCGAGCGCTCGCGGCAGGGCGGGGGGTGCTGGTGGACGTGTTCACCCCCGCGCGCGAGGACTTTTTGCGGACGGATGGGCCATGAGCGGGCTGTTTTCGCTGGAGGGGAAGATCGCGCTGGTCACCGGCGCCAGCCGCGGCCTGGGCCGCGCCGTCGCCGCCGCGCTGGCCGAGGCTGGCGCGGACGTGGTCTGCGCCAGCACCCGGCGCGCGGGGACGAAGGAGACCGTCGCCGAGATCCGCGCGCTGGGCCGGCGGGCGTGGCAGGTGGAAGCCGATCTCGCCAACCGCACGGCTCTCTACGCCATGGCCGAGGCCGCGGAGCAGCAGGCCGGGCGGATCGACATCCTGGTCAACAACGGCGGCACCATCCGCCGCGCCCCGGCGGTCGATTACTCGCTGGTCGATTGGGACGCGGTGATGCGCACCAACCTCGACGCGGTGTTCATCCTTTCCCAGCGGCTGGGGCGGGGGATGATCGAGCGCGGGGCGGGGAAGATCATCAACGTCGCCTCGCTCCTCTCGTTCAGCGGCGGGACCACGGTGCCCGCGTACACGGCCAGCAAGCACGCCGTCGCGGGCATCACCCGGGCGCTTGCGAACGAGTGGGCGAAGCACGGCGTGCAGGTGAACGCCGTGGCACCCGGCTACTTCCGCACCGACAACACACAGGGCCTGCGGGATGATCCAGCGCGCTCCGCCGAGATCTCCGCGCGCATCCCCGCTGGCCGCTGGGGCGAGCCGAAGGACCTGGCCGGCGCCGTCGTCTTCCTCGCCTCGCCCGCGGCGGACTACGTGAACGGCCACGTGCTGGTGGTGGACGGGGGATGGATGGCGCGGTGAGGTGGTGCCGGGCCAGGGGCTGGACGGGCGAACGAATTCGCGGCTTCGCGGCAACAACCACACGAAGTCCGGCCTCGCGGACTACCAGCGATGCCGCAGCCGCAACGTCGGCGCGCGGAGTCCGGCATCGCCGAAGGCTCTTGCGCGCACCGAGGCATCGGCTGCACGACCGGCAATCGTCCGCGAAGGCGGACTTCGTGTTGTCGTCGATGCGGTTTCAACGGCCCTGGAGAGATTCCGGCCGCCAGCTCCAGATCGCGATGCGCTCGACATGCTCCGCAGCTGAGGGGCGGCCTCAGTTCCCCCAGCCGATCACCACGCGCACCTGCGCACCGTACAGCAGCCCGAAGCGCGAGCCGTTCAACTCGTCGTCCGCCCACCCGGCCGTCACCTCGGGGCCGACGAACACCATCCTGTGCCCCACCAGCGCGGCGGCGCGCACGCCGGCCAGGGTGCCGGTGCATTCCGAGCAGTCGTCGGCCGACTGATAGCGCGCGGCGGTGAGCCCCACGTCGGTGTGGAACCACTCCACCGGCCGATAGCGCGCGAACACCTGAAGGCCGGCCGGCTCGAAGACGTTCCCGTCGAAGGTGCTGGGCGGCTCCCACGCGCCCCACACACCCGCGCCCACGCTGAACGGCGACTCCCCCAGCCGCCGCGCGTACGAAACGCCCAGCTCCAGCACACCCGCCTCCAGGGTCACCTGGTTGCGCCCGTCCACGCCGCGCGCCGACCGGCTCTCCGTGGGCGCGGCCGTCGCCACGACCGGGTTCGCGGTTTGAAGCGTACCGTGCAACTCCTGCGCGTGCGCCGTTGTTGCCGCAGGCGCGGCGCAGGTGATCAGAATCGAAAAAAGCAGTCGCCTCACGAGAGAATCTCCCGAGCAGAGTTCATGTCATTGCCGTGCATCGAGCCCAGGCTCGCGCGGCTCTCAAGAGATCGCCCGCGCGTCAATTCGCCGTCACTCCACCCGCATCCGCGCGCCGGTCTCAGCCGGACAGGCGCGGGCCGTGAGCAGGTTGATGCGAGGCAAAACCACGCGCCGGCGCACCGCGAGATGCCCTGCTGTTCACCGTGGCACGTTTTCGGCACAGCTTCTGCCGCGATTGGGCCTGATGGGGAGCGCCGATTGACCGCGAGGCAAGGGAGAAACCGGGATGGCAAGGACTGAGCGCAGCGGGCACACCACCACGGACCACGACTTCATCCGCCGCTGGGTGGAGGAGCGTGGCGGCTGGCCGGCCCGCGTGGCGGGCACCGAGAGCGGCGGCGACGACGCCGGGCTGATCCGCGTCGACTTTCCGGGCTACTCCGGCGAGGGCAGCCTGGAGCGCATCGAGTGGGAGGAGTGGTTCCAGAAGTTCGACGAGAGCGACCTGGCCTTCCTGCACCGCGACATGAGCCACGGCGGCGGCGACCTGGACCGCTTCAACAAGCTGGTCAAGCGCGGCGAGGGCGACAACGACAACGAGTCGCGCACCTCGCGCAGCCGCTCGTCCGGCGCCTCGCGCTCGTCGTCGGGCAGCTCGTCGCGCGGCGGCTCCAGCAAGTCGTCGAGCGGCACGTCCACCACCCGCAGCGGCGGCAGCAAGCGCGCCACGGCCAGCCGTTCGAGCGATACGTCGTCGTCGCGCAGCGGCGGCAGCACGTCGAGTGGCAGCAAGTCGGGCGGCAGCAAGACGAGTGGCAGCAAGTCGGGCGGCAGCAAGACGAGTGGCAGCAAGTCGGGCGGCAGCAAGTCGAGTGGCAGCAAGTCGGGCGGCAGCAAGTCGAGTGGTACGAAGTCGTCGTCCCGCAGCAGCGGCAGCAAGTCGAGCGGCAGCAAGTCGAGCGGCACCTCGTCGTCACGCGGCGGCGGGAGCAAATCGAGCGGCACTTCGACGCGCAGCAGCGGGAGCAAGTCCGGCGGCACCTCGTCGTCGCGCGGCGGCGGCAGCAAGTCGGGCAGCAAGTCGTCGTCTCGCAGCGGGTCGGGCGGGGGCGCGAAGAGCACCGCGCGGCGGATGGTGGCGGCCGTGCGCGATATGCTGCCGGGCGGCGGCAACGGGAGCGACGGCGCCAGCGAGATGCGCGAGCTGCTGAAGCACGAGCTGGGCGACCTGCTCTTCGCCGAGAAGGTGTTCCTGAAGGCGACCAAGACGCTGGCCAAGGAGGCGCAGGACCCCACCATCCGCGGCCGCGTGGAAGAGCACGTGCGCGAGACCGAGGGGCAGATCGAGCGCCTGAACCAGGCCTTCCGCGCCATCGGCGAAAAGCCGAAGGCCGAGAAGTGCGAGGCCGCGCTGGGGCTGCAGGCCGAGCACGACTCGTTCAAGAGCGACGAGAAGCCCTCCAAGACGCTCCTGTCGGCCTTCGACCTGGGGAGCGGGCTGCGCGTGGAGCACTACGAGATCGCCGCGTACCGCACCGCCATCGCCGTGGCCACCGCCGTGGGCGAGCGCGAGTGCGCCGACATCCTCAAGGAGAACCTCCAGGAGGAGCTGGCCATGGCCTCCTTCCTGGAGAAGAGCGCCCTGGGTGTGCTGCGGACCATCGCCCGCGCCTGATCCATCGCGGATCCGGCTCGGCCGACGGGGGCGGCAGATGGCATCTGCCGCCCCCGTGTTTTTCTGGAATGAACTGCTCGATATCCTACCGGCAGTGTATTCGCGCCACTCCCCAGGACTCGCCATCCTGGGCGCGACCACGCTGGAGCCGAGGCATGCTCCGACGGCCGCAGCGCGAAGGATCTGTGACCGACGGTGCGCTACGGCCGCCTTTTCGCGCCGATCGGCCACAGATCCTTCGGCCTGCCGCCACTCGCTCATACCGTGATGACCGTGTGGCCGGTGCCGCGGCCACTCGCTCATGCCGCGATGACCGTGTGGCCGGCCTCGGGATGACGAGGGTGGCGCTCCATGAAGCAGCCCGATTCCGTCCTCACCCCGCCGCCGCGGCGACGCGGCACTCGCGCTGCGGGAGCGTGGCGGGCGGGCGGTAGCGCTCGGGGGTGCGCGCGGCCTGCAGCGCGGCGTCCAGCGCCTGCGCGCTGGGGACGCGCACGTCGGGGGCGATGCCGGTGCGCTCCCACTCCTTGCCGGTGCACGGGTCCCACACCTTGGCGATCGAGATGGAGACCATGAAGCCGTTGCCGGCGGAGAAGAACTGGTTGTTGCGCCCGCCGCCGCGCGTGGTCTCGCCGATCAGCGTGGCGCGGCCCAGGTTGTGGAGCACGAACGCCGCGTCCTCGCCCGCCGACACGGTCATGCTGTCCACCAGCACGAAGAGCGGCACGTCCACCCGGCGCGGCCCGGGCACTTGCTGCAGCGTCCGCCGCGGGATGGTGTCGCCCTCGCGCACGTTGAAGCGGGTGAGCGTCAGCAGCCCCGGCGCGGTGAAGTGGCTGATCACCGCGTTGGACATCTGCCCGCTGCCGCCGCGGTTGCCGCGCAGGTCCAGCACCATCGCCTTGCTGTGCTCCAGTTCGCGCATCGCTCGCCCGAACTCCTCCATCGCCGCCGGGTCGCCCGCCATTCCGCCGAGCTTCACGTAGCCCACGTCGCCCGGCAGCATCTCCACGCGATCGAGAAAGCGGTACGCGCCGGCCCCGCCCGCCGCGGACGGCGACTGCTGCGGCCCCGGCGGGCGCAGCGGCCCCGGCACCACGCGCAGGTGCTTGTCGTCGTTCACGCTGCGGATGTCGGCGGTCAGCGCCGCGGCGAAGGCGGCGGGCTCGGTGAGGGTGGCGTAGGCGCCGGCGGCCTTGCGCTGGCGCAGCTTCGCCGCGATCACCTGGGCGCTGTCGCGGAGCAGGTAGATGCGCTCGAAGAGCGAGGCGACGCTGTCCACCACGGCGCCGCGCTGCGCCTCGGTGAGCGTGGCCGGTGGCGCCTCGCCGCCGCCCCCGCCTCCGCCCGCGGGCCCGTCCGCGCGGCCCAGGCGGATGCCGGCGATGCGGTTGGGCGGGGTCGGCTCCACCTCGAGCACCAGCCGCAGCGGCCCGCGCGCGCTGCCGATGGTCACCTCCAGCGCGTTGGGATCGGTTTCGCGCACGGCCAGCACCGGGGCGCCGGCGAAGTCGCCCTTCATCCGCGCGAACTGCTGCTGGTGCTGCTCCATCGGCATCTGCTGGAACTCCGGCGTCATCTGCTCCATCACGAACCGGCGCACCGCCGCACTGTCGCCGGTGGTAGCGGTCTGGATCAGCGCGGCCGCGCGGCGCCCGGCCGGCGTGTCGGGGAGCTGCGCCTGCGCGCGGATGGTGGCGGGCGCCAGCAACGCCGAAGCCGCGAGCACCAGCGCGGCGCGTGTAAGGAGGGATCGGATCATCGGTAGGATCGGGGACGAAGGGTGAGCCACACGAGTAGATTTACATCTGTAGATTACGTCTGGGCGAAAAGGGTTGCCCGGCGTGCTGGCGGAAGCACCCGTGCACAGGGCAGCCCCCGCTCACCGGCGGCCGAAGCCGCAGCCGCAGCAACAACCACGAAAAGCCTCGCAAACCGCGCGAGGCTTCAACGGCTTGGGGGGGGATGATGGATCAGCGGCGCAACCCCAGGATATCCGCCCCCGCCGTTCGCGCAGGCGGGCTTCCCGATGTTCCAGCGGCGGGTTTCAACCCGCCGGAACGCACCGTCGTCGCGCCATCGGTTCGGCGGCCGATGCGCCGCGCCCGAAGCGCCACCGCGCCCAGCCTCCGCGCCGGATCGAGCTCGCGCCGGGTGAATTCAGCCGGCCCACCGACCTGCCGATGCAGCTGGACGAGCGTCGGCGGGCGCTGCGGCGGCGCGGCGACGGACGGCGCCGCCGCGAGCACGATGGACAGCAATAGCAGCACCCACGCGGCGCCGCGGCGCGATGCGTCCGGCGGCGTGTGGATGGAGCGCGAGGTCAGGCGCCGCACGCGGTCCACGAAGGGCGAGCCGCCCTCCACCATCGCCGGCAGCGGCGCGCGCGGATGGACCGACGAAAGCCAGCCGGCCACGCGCACGATGGAGCGCGCGAGCGCGGCGGGGCGGCCGGTGGCGCGCACGGCCCACGCGTCGCACAGCAGCTCGGCGCCCTCGCGAAAGCGGCGCAGCGCGAGCGCGTTCAGCGGCTGGAAGGCGAAGACGCAGGCGAACGCCGTCAGCAGGTTCAGCCACAGCGGGTCGCGCCGCAGCAGGTGCGCGGCCTCGTGCGCCAGGATCGCGTGCAGCTCGGCCGGCGCGAGCTCGGTCAGCACGCGCGCGGGCAGGCAGATCTCCGCGCGGCCGAGCGCCACCGGCCCCGGCAGCATCTCCGAGCAGGTGAGCCGCACCCGCCGCGGGCCGACCGGCCCCAGCAGCTCGGCCAGGATGCGCGCCGGCTCGCCGTCCACCTCGCGCCGCCCGGCCAGGCACCGCCGCAGCCGCAGGTGCGCCCGCGCCAGCCGCGCCACGCGCACCGCTCCGGTGGTGATCCACGCCGCGAGCACCGCCAGCGCCACGGCGCGCACGGCCAGCGGGAGGATCGGGCCGGAATCGAGCCACTCGTTCATCCGCGGCGCCCCGCCGGCCTGGACCTCGACCGTTCGGAAGTACCGCACCTGCATCGGCCCGCCGACCGGGAGCGGGATGGCCCCGGCGAGCGGGCCGAGCCGCAGCACCGTCTGCACCGTCGCCGTCACCACCCCGCCGACGGTGGCGGCCTTCCACAGCAGGTCCGCCGCCGCCTCGCCGCGGACCACGCGGGCGCGCACCAGCGCCCACGCGCCGCCCAGCAGCACGGTGCTGTGCAGCGCGTACGTCAGCAGCCAGGCGACCGCCGCCAGCGCGACGGCGGAAACGCCGGCGATCATCGGCAGGCTCACGCGTCGTCCTCCATGGCGTCGAGGAGCGCGCGCACCTGCTCCATCTCGCCGGGCCCCAGCTCGCGCGACTCCACCAGGTGCGACACCAGCGCCGCCGCGTCGCCGCCGAACAGCAGCGACGTCATCTCCGCCACCATCGACCGACGAACCTCGTCCTCGCTCACGGTGGCGTGATAGAAGTACTGCCGTGCATCGCCCTCGCGCACCAGCAGCCCGCGCTTCTCCAAGCGCGTGACCATCGTGGCGATGGTGGATTGCGCCAGCCCGCGCTCGTCCCACAGCGCGCGGAACACCTCCGGCACCGTCGCCTTCTCCCGCGCCCAGAACACGCGGAGGATGGCCATCTGGGGTTCGGTGAGGCGCGATGCGTCGGTCATGTGGACGAGATTCGGGATGAGGCGGCGCGGTCGATGACGGCGGATTGGCCTGCGGCGGGTTGATCCAACGTGGATCGCGGCGAGTCGGCCACACGGCAGGTTGAAACCTGCCGCTGAAAAATCGGGAAGTCCGCCTTCGCGGACTGCACGCCGCGGCCGATCGCGCACTCTACCAATGTCGATGCGCCGCGCGGATCGGGTCAACGGCACGATGCCGCGGCCGCAATCCGCGAAGGCGGATTTCCCGCCGTTCCAGCGGCAGGTTTCAACCTGCCGTGACCACCCTGCCGTGACCACCCTGCCGTCGCCACCCTGCCGTCGCCACCCTGCCGTCGCCAACCTGCGGTGACCGCGCCGTCGTGTGCCGATTCGATCCCTCGCCCGTCGACATCGTTGCCCGGCGGGTGGCATGTGCCGTGCGCGCTTGGGGCGTGCGAGGACCGAACGGACGACGGAAGGGAGGCGCGGGGTGAGCGACATCCGCTACCAGGACCGGGTGGAGGCGGGGCGGCGGCTGGCGCGCGAGCTGGCGCCGTACGCGGGGCGGCCCAACCTGCTGGTGCTGGCGCTGCCGCGCGGCGGGGTGCCGGTGGCCTTCGAGGTGGCCGAGGCGCTGAACGCGCCGCTCGACATCTTCCTGGTGCGCAAGCTGGGCGTGCCAGGGCACGAGGAGCTGGCCATGGGCGCCATCGCCAGCGGCGGCATCCGCGTGCTGAACGACGACGTGCTGCGCCACGTGCGCGTGCCGCCCCATCTGATCGACGCGGCGGCCGAGCGCGAGCTGCGCGAGCTGGAGCGCCGCGAGCGCGCCTACCGCGACGGCCGCCCCGAGCCCGCCATCCACGGCCGCACCATCATCCTGGTGGACGACGGGCTGGCGACCGGCTCCACCATGCGCGCCGCCGTGGCCGCCATCCGCAGCCAGCACCCCGAGCAGCTGATCGTGGCCGTCCCAGTGGCCGCGCGCGAGACCGTCGCCCTGTTCCGCGGCCAGGTGGACGACGTGGTCTGCCCCCTCACCCCCGACCCTTTCTACGCCGTGGGCATGTGGTACCACGACTTTTCGCAGACCACCGACGACGAGGTGCGCGACCTGCTGGCCCGCGCCCGCCAGCGCCCGCCCGCCTCCGCCGCCCCGGAAGCGCGATGAGCACGCCGGACCACGCCGCGGCCGAGCTGGTCCGCGCCGCCGCCGTGCCGCTCGACGGGCCGCAGGGGAATTGGGATGCGCTGCTGGAGCTGGTGGGCGACGCGCGCTTCGTGCTGCTGGGCGAGGCCACGCACGGCACGCAGGAGTTCTACCGCGCCCGCGCCGAGATCACCAAGCGCCTGGTCCGCGAGAAGGGCTTCACCGCCATAGCCGTCGAGGCCGACTGGCCCGACGCCTACCGCGTGAACCGCTACGTCCGCGGGCAGGGGGACGATAAGAACGCGGACGAAGCGCTGGGCAGCTTCGAGCGCTTCCCGACGTGGATGTGGCGCAACACCGAGATCGTGCGGCTGATCGACTGGCTGCGCGCATTCAACACGTCCCCGGCGGAAGGGGAGCACGCGGTCGGCTTCTACGGCGTGGATTTATACAGTTTGTACGCGTCGATCGAAGCTGTAGTGGGCTACCTCGAGACGGTCGATCCGCCGGCCGCGGCCCGCGCCCGCCAGCGCTACGCCTGCTTCGAGCACACCGACGAGCCACAGGTCTACGGGCACAGGGTCGATCTCGGCATCACGCAAAGCTGCCAGGACGAGGCGGTGCGCCAGCTCACCGAGCTGCGCAACCGCGCCGCCGAGCCGGCCGCGAAGGACGGCTCGCTCCCCGAGGACGAGCACTTCTACGCCGAGCAGAACGCGCGGCTGGTGCTGAACGCCGAGGAGTACTACCGCGAGATGTTCCGCGGCAGCGTGAGCAGCTGGAACCTGCGTGACTGCCACATGGCCGACACCATCGACGCCCTGGCGCGGCACTTCGAGGCGAAGGGCACGCCCGCGAAGGTGGTGGTCTGGGAGCACAACTCCCACCTGGGCGACGCGCGGGCGACGGAGATGGGCCGGCAGGGCGAGTGGACCGTGGGCCAGCTCGTCCGCGAGCGCCACGGTGACGAGGCGCGGCTGATCGGCTTCAGCACCTACACCGGCACCGTCACCGCCGCGCACGACTGGGACGGCCCGGGCGAGACTAAAGGCGTAAAGCCAGGGATGACGGGAAGCTGGGAAGCGCTCTTCCACGACACCGGCCTCGCGAACTTCTTCCTCCCGCTGCGCGGCGCATCGGGCAAGCTGGCGGACGAGATGCGGAAGGATAGGCTGGAGCGCGCCATCGGCGTGATCTACCGTCCCCGCACCGAGCGCCAGAGCCATTACTTCCACGCCCGCATCGCCGACCAGTTCGACGCCGTCATCCACTTCGACGAGACGAACGCGCTGACGCCGCTGGAAGCGTCGGCGGAGGCGGAGGAGGAAGGCGAGTGGGTGCGCGAGGCGTGATCGACGGATTCGCGCGCGATCCACGGCCCCGCGCCCTCTCCGGCCGGCTTAGGCCGTCCACCTCTCCCGTACCGGGAGAGGTAGCTACGTCGGGACCGCTCGCCTTCGCAGGGGCTTGCTCCTCCCGCGCCGATGCCCGCGTGGGAGTCCGCGAAGGCGGACTTTGGGCCGTTGTTGCCGCGATTTCAATCGCCGGGGCGGAGCCCGGCCAAGCCCGGCCGGAGCTGATCGGAGGCCCGGCCGGCGCTTCGCCCGCCCCGCATCCTGCCGCACCGGTCCTGCATCTCCCTGCATCGCCGTCAGAAACCCATCGCCCCGCGCGACGTATTGGTACCGCGCCCTCTCGCGGCGCGCAGGGTGATCGCGTAGACTGATCCGCATCCCCACACCCAAAATCCGGAAGTTCGTCCCCGACCCCCATCCCCCGAGCGGAGATGAGACGGTATTCGCGCTTGTCTGCCGGCAGCGTGCTGGCGCTCGTATTCCTCGCCGCGTGCAGCGAACGCTCGCCCGGCGTCCTCCCCATCGACCGGCCCGCGCCACAGCCGGTGACGCTGGCCGCGCTGGAGTGCACCGCCACCGCCTCGCCCGCGTTGCTCGTCTGCCACACCGCCAGCCCGTCGGCGGGCGGCGCACGGGCGGTGATCCTGGGCGGGCAGCACACCTTCGTGCGGCTGCAGAACAACGCGCCCGTGTTCGATGCCGGCACCCGCGTGCTCACCACGCAGATGACCGTCGCCAACCTCACTGGCCAGCCGCTGGGCACGCGCGACGGCGCCACGCTCGCCGCCGAGGGCGTGCGCGTCTTCTTCGCCACCGGCCCGTCCGGCGGCGTGGACGTGGTGGAGCCGAGCGGAACCGGCGTGTTCACCGCCGCCGGGCAGCCGTACTACCAGTGGAGCGAGATCGTCACCCGGGGCGACACCTCCGCGGCGAAGACGTGGAAGTTCCATCTCCCCAGCGGCACCGAGAACTTCACCTTCACCGTCTACGTGAGCGCCCCGGTGCCGCACGAGCAGGGGTGGATCGACGTGACGCCCGACACGGTGCCGGTCGCGCTGGGCGGCACGCAGCAGCTGTGGGCGGCCGTGCGCGACGTGGTGGGCCGCGAGATCCAGGGGCTGCACGTGACCTGGGGCACCTCCAACGCCGCCGTCGCCACGGTCGACACCAGTGGCCTGGTGACGGTGCACGCCGCCGGGAACGCCACCATCACCGCCACCAGCGGCAACCGCACCGGCGCCGCGCACGTGGTGGCGGGCGCCGCGCAGGCGCCGGGGACCACCTCGGCCGCCGACGTCACCTTCACCCTCGACTCGCGCACCCGCTGGCCGATCTCGCGCTTCATCTACGGGATCAACTTCTACGACGACTGGCTGGGCTACTCGTTCCGCGGCGCCACGCTCCCCAACCACCTCACGCTGAGCCGCCAGGGCGGGAACCGCTGGACCGCGTACGACTGGGAGAACAACGCCAGCAACGCGGGACGTGACTACATCTACAACAACGACGGCTACCTGGGCGGCGGGTCGATCGTCGGCGAGGCGGTGCGCCAGCCGGTGCTGCGCTCGATGCAGAAGGGCGCCGCCGCGCTGGTGACCGTGCCGATGATCGGCTACGTCTCGGCCGACAAGAGCGGGCCCACGGGGAACGACGAGGCGGGGCAGGCCACCCGTCTCGCCACGCGCTTCCGCCAGAGCGTGCCGCGCAAGAACGCCGACTTCTCGCTCACGCCCAGCACGGGCGACGGCACCGTCTACCAGGACGAGTTCGTCTGGTGGCTGGACCGGCAGTTCCCGCTGGCCAAGAGCGACCCGCTGAAGCCGATCTTCTTCAGCCTGGACAACGAGCCCGACATCTGGTTCGACACGCACAGCGAGATCCGCAGCACGGTGAACGGCCAGCCCAACTATCTCACCTACACCGAGATGGTGCAGCGGACCACCGACTACGCGTCCGCGATCAAGGACGTGCAGCCCAACGCCGTCGTCTTCGGCCCCGTGGTCGCCACCTGGACGGGCGCCACCACGCTCGGCCGCTGGCCCAACCCCGACCCGGTGGCGGGGACGGCGGACTTCCTGGACTGGTACCTGGACCGCATGCGCGAGGCGGGGACCGCGCAGGGGCGGCGGCTGGTGGACGTGCTCGACATCCACTGGTACCCGGCCGCGAATTCCGGCGGCCAGGAGATCACCAACGACGCCGCCACGCAGACCGCCGACATGCAGAACAAGCGGCTGCAGGCGCCGCGCTCGCTGTGGGACCCGACGTTCACGGACGGCAACTGGGTGGAGGACGTGACCGGCGGGCCGATCCGCCTGCTGCCGCGGCTGCGCGAGAAGATCGCCGCGCACTACCCGGGGACGAAGATCGCGATCACCGAGTACTACTACGGCCGCGGCGGCGACATCACCGGCGGGATCGCGCAGGCGGACGTGCTGGGGATCTTCGGGCGCGAGGGGGTGTTCGCGGCCACGCTCTGGCCGCTGGCGAAGGTCGACGAGGTGTGGGGCGGCAGCGGGGCCGCGGCGTACGCGTACGTCTTCGGCGCCTTCCGCATGTTCCGCGACTACGACGGCCTGGGCGGCGCCTTCGGCGAGACCGGCTTCAGCGCGACGACCTCGGACCGCGTGAACACCTCCGTCTACGCCAGCACCGACGCGGGGAACCCGGACCGCGTGGTGATCGTCGCGATCAACAAGAGCACGTCGGCCAGGAGCGCGTCCATCCGCCTGACCCACTCGGTGCTCCTGCACACCGCCGAGGTGTACCGGATGGAGGCCGGCTCGTCGGCCCCCGCGCGGCAGGCCGACCTGGCGATCACGCAGCCGAACGCATTCGTCTACACCATGCCCGCGCGCAGCGTCACCACGCTGGTGCTGAAGCCGTAGCGAACGATACGGGAACGACGAAGGGGAGGCCACGGCGGCCTCCCCTTCGTCGTGCCGGGGTCCGGCGCGCCGGATCACATCTTCTTCGTGCTGTCCACCTTCACCAGGGTGTCCTGCTGGTTGGCGCCCGTTCCGCCAGTGGTGTCGGTCATGGCGCCCATGCTGTCGCCGGCCATGGGGGCGGCGGGCGGGGCGACCATGGTGGCCGTGGTGTCCATCGGCGTCACGGTGCCGGTGGCGGTGCCGGTGGTGTCGGCGGAGCCGTCCGCGTCGTCGTCCCGGCCGCCGCACGCCGTGATCGCCAGGACCGCCAGCACGGGCATCATCATCCGCATCTTCATCGTCTTCGATCCTCTTCCAGGTGATTCGTCCCCAGCCGGGACGGCTCAGGGCGTGGCCTTGCTCTTGGTGACCAGCGTGTCTTCGCCGCCGGGGCCGCTGGGGCCCGCGGGGCCGGTGTTGCCGTAGGCGGTGTCGCCCGGGGCCATCGGCCCGCCGCCGTTGGCCGGCGTCACCGGGCCGCCGTTCTGCACCACGTACCCACCTGCGCTGTCGCCCGCGGCCGGCGTGGTGGCGGCGGCGGGCGTGGTGGCGGCGCCCGGGGATTCGACCGTGGCGTCGTCCGTCTTCGGGTCGCCGCCCTCGGTCTTCGCGCCGCACGCCGCCAGCCACGCCGCGGCGGCCAGCACGGCGGCCGTGTGAAGTGCTTTCTGCATCCGGTCTGCTCCGGTGTGTGGGATGCCGGCAAAAAGTGGCCAGCGGCGGGGCAGGAAGCGTGCCGCCGTACAGGCTTCGTCCAAGGATCGAGGGTAGGAATCCGGCGGCTTCGGGGTTATCTTCCGTGTTCCGCCGGACGCGCGCGCCCGGCGGGCTCTCCCCACGGCTCCTCCCGCCGCCATCGCCGTCCCCTCATCCGCGAGCACTACAATGAAGATCGACCGCCAGAAGTTCATGGACGCCTACGTGGCCGCGTTCGGCACGCCCAAGCCCGACGCGCAGGCGGGGCTCGACGCGCTGCTCACCGCCGCCGAGGCCGACCAGGACATCACCGACATCCGCTGGCTGGCGTACATGCTGGCCACCGTGAAGCACGAGTGCGCCAACACCTGGCGCCCGATCGAGGAGTACGGCAAGGGGCAGGGCCGCAAGTACGGGGTGCCGGTGACGGTGACGGACGCGGACGGCCGCTCGTACACCAACGTCTACTACGGCCGCGGCTTCGTGCAGCTGACCTGGAAGGACAACTACCAGACCATGGGCCAGGTGCTGAAGAACCGGCTGGTGTACGAGCCGTCGCTGGCGCTGCAGGCCGACGTGGCGTACCGCATCATGTCGCACGGGATGCGGAAGGGCTCGTTCACGGGGAAGAAGCTGGGCGACTACATCACCGCCAGCGGCTGTGACTACGTGAACGCCCGCAAGATCATCAACGGGCTGGACCAGGCCGAGAAGATCGCCGGCTACGCCACCAAGCTCGAGGCCGCGCTGCGGGCCAGCGTGGTGGCCGCGGTGCCGGGCGGCGTCCCCACGCCGCAGCCCGCCACCCCCGCCGCGCCGCCGGCCGCTCCCGCCGCCGGGCAGGCGTTCTCCGTGGCCGCCGACTCGCTGAACGTGCGCAGCGGCCCGGGCGCGTCCAACGGGCTGGTTGCCGGCAGCCCGCTGGCCCGGGGCACGCAGGTGGAAGGGTTCGAGGACAACGGCGGCTGGAAGCGGATCACGGCCGCCAACGGCGTGGCCGGCTGGGTGAGCGCCCAGTACCTGGCGCCGGTCTCGGCCCCCGCCGCGCCGGCCGTTCCCGCCGCCGCGGGGCCGGTGTTCACCGTGACCGCCGACTCGCTGAACGTGCGCAGCGGCCCGGCCGCGTCCAACGCGCTGGTCGCCGGCAGCCCGCTGGCCAAGGGCACGCAGGTGGAGGGGCTCGAGGACAACGGCGGCTGGAAGCGGATCAAGGCCGCCAACGGCGTGACCGGCTGGGTGAGCGCCCAGTACCTGGCCGCGGCCGTTCCCGCGGGCGTCTGACGGCTCGCTGAGCCACCCTGGTAACACCATCGCGCCCGGCGGATCACTCCGCCGGGCGCG
>DASSME010000441.1:0-18105 GCA_035689035.1 Longimicrobium sp.
TCGCCGTTGTGGAAGCAGGTGCGCTCGCCGGTGTGGCAGGCGGGGCCGGTCTGCGCCACCCGGTAGAGCACGGCGTCGCCGTCACAGTCCAGGCGCACGTCGGCGACTTCCTGCGCGTGGCCGCTGGTTTCGCCCTTCATCCACAGCTCGCCGCGGGAACGGCTCCAGTAGTGCGCGCGGCCGGTCTCCAGCGTCAGCCGCAGCGCGTCGGCGTTGGCCCACGCCAGCATCAGCACCTCGCCCGTGCGCGCGTCCTGCGCCACCACGGGCACCAGGCCGCGGTCGTCGAACTTCACCTGATCGAGCCAGGACATCGTCTCTCGGTCCGGAAGACACCCAGGGAGTACGGAACTTCCATCGGGGATGCGAGGCCCCGCGCGAACCCGTAGCTTCGGGGCGGAACGTACCGGCGGGCGGGGTGCGGGGCAACCGCCGGATCTCGGATCAACCGAACGATGGACGGGGATGCTTCCTCACGCGCTGGAGCGGGTTCCGGATTGGGCCGAGGGATGGCGGGGCGCCGGCGCGCTGGTGCTGCTGCTGGACTTCGACGGCACGCTGGCGCCGATCGTCGACCGCCCCGAGCTGGCCGCGATGCCGAACGAGACGCGCCGCGCCCTGGAGCGGCTGATGGCGCGCCCCGGCGTGGAGGTGGCCGTGGTGAGCGGCCGTGGGCTGGCGGACGTGCGCGAGCGCGCGGCGATCCCCGGCATCGCCTACGCGGGAAACCACGGGATGGAGATCCACGGCCCGGGAATCGACCGCGTCCACTTGGAGGCCGCCGCCGCCCGCCCGCTGCTGGAGCGCGCCGCCGCCGAGCTGGCCGCCGCCATCGCCCCCATCCCCGGCGCCTTCGTGGAGGACAAGGAGCTGACGCTGTCCGTGCACTTCCGCCTTGCCCCGCGCGACCGGCTGGACGAGCTGAACGCGATCATCCACCGCGTGGTGGACCCGATCCCCGGCGTGCACGTGACCCATGGGAAGCAGGTGACCGAGGTGCGCCCGGACGTGGACTGGAACAAGGGAAAGGCCGTTCTCTTCCTGCTGGAGCAGATGGACCCGCCCCCCGGCGCCCCGGTCCTGTACCTGGGCGACGACCGCACCGACGAAGACGCCTTCCGCGCCCTGCGCGAGTGGTCCGGCGCCGGCGAAGGCATCCTCGTCTCCGAGCATCCGGAGGACGACAGCGCCGCGACGTGCCATGTCCGCGAGCCGGCCGAGGTGGCACAGGTGTTCGCGGCGCTGGCGGACGCGGAGTGATGTACGACATCTAACGAAATGATAGAGTTCGTCCGTCGGTACGAATCCGTCGCGGTGGCGTGGCGGCGAATGAATTCGCAGCAACAACCACACGAAGTCCCCCTGCGGGGGCTACGGCTTGGGAGCGGCGGCGATCCTTGTGCGCGCATCCGGCTCATCTCGCCCGCAACGGTGCCGAGGCCGCAGCCTCGCGCGGTTTGCGAGGCTTCCTGTCGTCGTAGCCGTGGCTTCAGCCGCCCCTGGTGCGATGCCGCTCACCCGGATACGGCCTCTGATCGCGCCGCCCGGACGAAACCTCGGAGAGGGGGAAAGCGAACGCGGGGGCCCCGAGTGGGGCCCCCGCGTGGTTGTTGGTCCGTCCGTCGGGTCTGGGGTCAGACCGGGCGGCGGCCGGTGATCACGCGCCAGGCGATCACGATCACGGCGATGATCAGCAGGATCCAGGCGATGCTCTTGAGGCCGGCGATCACGCCGCCCACGCCCAGCAGGCCCAGCAGCAACAGCACGATCGCGATGATGAGAATGATATCCACAAGTGCCTCCCCTTTGGGGTGAAACCTCGGGTACTGCATCGGACACGACGCCCCTTAAAGCAAGCGGTGTGCCGAACGCGTAAATTCGGTGCAGGTCCGAACTTCCGCAGCTGGGGCGGTTGCCCGGAGGTGATACGCGGGATAGTTTCACCCGCCATGCAAGCCTCCCTGATCCCGAACGTCCCCCCCGGCTCGCTGGACCTGCTGGCCGGCGACGTGCGCCGCCGCCGGCGCGTGCAGCACACCTGGTTCGCGCTCTCCGAGCGGCACGGCTACCAGGAGGTGATCCCGCCCACCTTCGAATACGAAGAGGTGTTCACCCGCAGCGGCGGCCCCGAGCTGGCGTCGCGGCTGATCCGTTTCGTGGACCGCGACGGGCGCCTGGTGGCGCTCCGCGCCGACTTCACCAGCGCCATCGCGCGGATGGTGGCCACGCGCCTGGCGGGCGAGCCCGGGCCGCTGCGGCTGGCGTACGCGGGGAAGGTCTACCGCCAGGAGCCCGAGGGCGTGGGCCGCCGCCGCGAGATCTTCCAGCTGGGCGCCGAGCTGATCGGCGATCCCGGCCCCGAGGCCGACGTGGAGTCGCTGCGCCTGGTCGTCACGCTGATGCGCGAGCTGGGCGTGGGCGAGTTCCAGATCAACCTGGGCGACATCCGCTTCATCCGCCCGCTGCTGCACGGCCTTCCCCCCGCGCACGCCGAGCAGCTGCGCACCGCCATCGACCGCAAGGACCGCGCGGCGCTGGCGGCCGGCGCCCGCGAGTTCGGCGCGCCCGCCGCCGTGGCCCGCGCGCTGGTGGAGCTCCCCGAGCTGATCGGGCGCGGCGACGTGCTGGGCCGCGCGCGTGCCCTGGCCAGCGGCCGCGAGGCCGAGGACGCCATCGAGCGCCTGCGCCAGGTGGACGCGCTGCTCACCGCCGACGAGCGGAGCCACGTGGTGTACGACCTGGGCGAGATCCGCGGGCTGGGGTACTACTCCGGGATCCAGTTCGAGGTCTTCGTGGCCGGCGTCGGCCGCGCGGTGGGGTACGGGGGGCGCTACGACGGGCTGCTGGCGCAGTACGGCGCGGACCGCCCGGCCGTGGGCTTCGCGCTGGAGACCGACGCGCTCGCCGAGCTGCTCCCCGAGGAGGCGCCGTCGTGAGCCGGCCGCTGCGTATCGCCCTCCCCAAGGGGCGGATGATGGACGAGGCGCTCCTCCTGTTCGAGCGGATGGGCGCCATCATCGACCCCGCCGCCCGCGACAGCCGCCGCCTGATCCTTCCCAGCGCCGACGGGCGGTTCGAGTTCCTGCCGGTGAAGAGCGGCGACGTGCCCGTCTACGTGGAGGCGGGCGTGGCGGACGCGGGTGTGGCCGGGCAGGACGTGCTCGAGGAGCACGGGCCCGACGTGCTCCGCCCGCTGGACCTGGGCTTCGGTGGGTGCCGGCTGGCCGTGGCGGCGCCGGCGGGCGCGCCGTACCCGGGGCTCGTGGGCGGGGGGATTCCGCGCGTGGCCACCAAGTACGTGGAGAGCGCGCGGCGCTTCTTCGCGGGGCGGGGCGTCCAGGTGGAGCTGATCCGCATCAGCGGCAGCGTGGAGCTGGCGCCGCTGCTGGGGCTCTCGGACTGGATCGTGGACCTGGTGCAGACGGGGCGTACCCTGGCCGAGAACGGGCTGGTGGTGGTGGAAGACATCGCCCCCAGCACCGCGCGCCTGATCGTGAACCGCGCCAGCCACAAGCTGCGCCTGGACGAGCACCAGCGCCTGATCGCGGACCTGGCCCGGGCGATCGAGGGGTGATTCTCTTCGCCCGCCGGAGTTGCTCCAGGGCCGCTCCAGGGCGAATGAATTCGCTGCAACGACTACACGAAGTCCCCCTGCGGGGACTACCGGCGCCCACGTGGCCGCGACGCCGGCGCGCGGCATGAGCTTCGTGGTGGCCCGGCACGTAGTCGCACCAGCTGTGCCGACCTGGGCACCGTCACGCCCCGCCCGCGATGCGAGCGTTCAGGACGCGACGCAGTCGCGCCCGGACGCCAGGGAGAGGGCTCCCCGCCGCGGAACGAGTCGATGACAGTCTTTTTGGAAGAGAGCTGACGGGCCGTGCTGAACATCCGGACCATTCGCACCGCGCCTCCGTTCGCGGAGCTGCGCGAGGCGGCCGCCGCCGCGTCCACCGACGACCCCGCCCTGCGCGAGGCGGTCGCCGGGATCGTGCGCGACGTGGCGGCGCGCGGCGACGCGGCGCTGGTGGAGTACACCGCGCGCTTCGACGGCTTCGACCCCGGCGGCGCCGCGGGGCTGCGCATCGGCGCGGAGGAGTTGGAGCGCGCGGCCGCGTCCATCGACCCCGCGTTGCTGGCGTCGCTCCGGCACGCGGCCGAGAACGTGCGCCGCTTCCACGAGCGCCAGCGCGAGCACGGCTTCGTCGACTGGCTGCCGGACGGGTCGCTGCTGGGCCAGCGCGTCACCCCGCTGCGCCGCGTGGGCATCTACGTGCCCGGCGGCCGCGCGGCGTACCCGTCGTCCGTGCTGATGAACGCGATCCCCGCGTCCGTGGCCGGCGTGGACGAGATCGCGATGGTGTCGCCCACGCCGGGGGGCGAGACCTCGCTCGTCGTTCTCGCCGCGGCGCACGTGGCGGGGGTGACCGAGGTGCTGCGGATCGGCGGGGCGCAGGCGGTGGCGGCGCTGGCGCACGGAACGGAGACGATCGGGCGGGTGGACAAGATCGTGGGCCCCGGCAACAAGTGGGTGGCCGAGGCCAAGCGCCAGGTGTTCGGCCTGGTGGACATCGACATGATCGCCGGCCCCTCCGAGATCCTGGTGATCGCCGACGAATGGGCCGACCCCGTGCACGTGGCCGCCGACCTGATCGGCCAGGCCGAGCACGACCCCGACGCCATCGCCTGGCTGGTCACCCCCTGCGCCACGCTGGCCAGCGTGGTCCCGGCCGAGATCGAGAAGCTGCTGGAGCGCAACCCGCGGCGTGAGGTGGCGCGCGCCGCGCTCGAGGCGAACGGGGCGATCGTGATCGTCCCCACGCTGCGCGACGCGGCGGCGGCGGCGGACCTGCGCGCGCCCGAGCACCTGGAGCTGCTGGTGGCCGAGCCGCTGGCGCTGGCGGGGCGCATCCGCAACGCGGGCGCCATCTTCCTGGGCGCGCACAGCCCCGAGCCGATGGGCGACTACTTCGCCGGGCCCAACCACGTGCTCCCCACGGGCGTTACCGCGCGCTTCGCCAGCCCGCTGGGCGTGTACGACTTCGTGAAGCGCACCAGCCTGATCGGCTACAGCGCCGAGCGCCTTCGCGCGCATGCGGGCGACGTGATCCGCCTGGCCGAGAGCGAGGGCCTGCACGGCCACGCCGAAGCCGTCCGCGTGCGGCTGCGGGGGCGTGAATCGTAGGTGTCCGGCCGCACCCGTGAGCATCGGGGCGGGAGTTTGCGACTGAAGTCGCGGCGTCGCGGCTACAACGGCACACACTCCGCCTGCGCGGACTTCATCGGGGCGCCCAGGCCGGGCCGCCCCGAAACGCACTGGCGCGCTCACGCACTGGCGCACCTGTTTTCGACCTTCTTACGACGGACTACCGATATGAAGCTTCTCTACGCCGTCCTCTGCGAGGACGCGGGCGAGCGGATGGACGGCCGGCTCGACGTGCACGGCATCTTCCACCAGCTGTACGCGCCGGGCTTTCCCGCCGCGCAGGACCGGCTCACGCTGGCCATGGCCGTGGAGTGGGACCCGGGCGAGCGCGGCAAGATCGAGTTCTCCATCGAGCTGATGGACCCGTCGCAGAGCCCCGTGCTCAGCATCACCGGCCACACCGACGTCAGCGACCAGGGGCCGCTGCAGGGCCCGCCGCAGACGCGCCTGCTGATGCCGCTGGAGAACGTGATGTTCCCCGCCGAGGGGACCTACGCCTTCGAGCTGGTGGTCGGCGGCGAGCGCCAGCGGATCGCGCCGCTGCACCTGATCAAGGACACGGGGATGAACTGACCGATGCCGGGCTGGCCCCCTCCCGCGGCGGAGAACGACGTCCGTGCCGCGCACCGCTTCTCCAGCCGCCACCGCGCGCAGGTGATGGCGAGCGACCTCTGCGCGTGCTTCCACTGCCGCGCCACCTTCGCGCCCGCCGAGATCGAGGAGTGGGTGGACGACGGCCAGACCGCGCTCTGCCCCCGCTGCGGGATCGACGCAGTGCTGGGGTCGGCGTGCCCGTACCCGCTCACGCCTGCCTTCCTCGAGCGGATGCGTCGGCACTGGTTCGATACGCCGGGTCCTGATCCCACCGTGTGATACCGGCTTGTCGATCGGCTGCGTATTCGAGCCGGTCGCCATGCCCCGTCATCCTGAGCGCGAACACGCTGCACCTGAGGCATGCTCCGACGCCCGCAGCGCGAAGGATCTGTGATCGACGGTGCGCTACCGCTGGTTCTTCGCGCCGGCGCCACGGATCCTTCGGCGTGCGACCATCCGCCCATGCCGCAACAACGGCGTGGTCAGCCTCAGGCTCAGGATGACGAGAGGGGGGATGCAGTTTGCACGGTCATTTCCACGAACGGTGTGGCTCAGCGGACGCTTTGTCGCGCGCCCGTCACACGCGCTTCCGGCACGCGTTCTTGGGCTGATGAACTCACCGCCCACCGTGCACGGGAGAATTGGATATGACGCGTGTTCGTTCGATGCTGTTTGCGGCGGTTGCGCTCGCGATGGTCGTCGCATGCGGGAAGAACCTGACCTTCACCGCGCCCGACGATCCGCTGGTGCCGCTGTTCGAGGTTGAGACCCAGAGCACCGCGTTCTTCCCCTACTGGGCGGGCTTCTACGTGGACGGCGAAGGCCACGTCTACCGCTGGAACCGCACCGACGCTTCCGACCCGGCGTTCCACTCCGACGTGCTCACGCCCGAGCAACTGGCCGCCAAGTACCTGCCGGGGAAAACGCTGGTGGGGACGGTCGCCTCCAGCGAGGTGCTGCAGCGTTACGGCCTGGTGGGCCCCGCCGCGTCCGACGGGCTGGCCAGCCGCAAGCACTCATGCGCCGACGCGGGGATCCAGACCTTCAGCGCCTGGGTGCTGCAGGGCGACGGCAACTACCACCGCATCCTGCTGCACCAGCGCGGCGACGAGGCCACCGCCCGCCGCAACGCCGCCGCGCGCACCCTGTGGACGTGGCTGGCCGAAGTCACGGGCGAGAACGAGCCCACCGAGTTCTGCGATCCGTACTACAAGGATTGAAGCGGCCGGGTCATCCTCGTCCGCCAACGACGAAGGGCCACGCGGCGTGCGTGGCCCTTCGTCGTTCGATCATTCGCCCGTCCTGGCCGTGGTGTCGCAGCATTCGGGGCTGCAGGTGGTCAGCACCGTGCAGCCGTCGCCGGAGCTCCCCTTGATGGTCACCTCCATCGGGTCGATCCCCGTATCGAACGTCTCCACCGCGAACTCGTCGATGCTGAGCTTGCGCCGGTTCATCCCGTTCTCCGTTCCGCAGATGAGAGGGGCGCAGGGTATTTGCGCCTCCGAACGATAAACAAATGCGTCCTGTGGATCGATGCACTCGGCCTTTTGCTCGCCGCTCCACCCTCTGCTGAAACGACTGCCGTAGCCGGGGCCGCTTTCACATTTCGCAGTTCGTGTTCGGCGTCTGCGGGCAATCGCCGGCGTAGCCGTAGCTCACCCCGCAATCGTCGGAATCCTGCCCGCCACCGCAGATGTAGGGACAGACGGTGTAGTGGCTCGGCTCCCAGTAGGACTGTCCCCGCACCGTGCCTCGGCCGACGGAAACGGCTTCTGCGGCGAAGGTATCAATCCGCAGTGTTTCGGGGTCAAGTCGCAGCTTTCTCATGGGGCATCTCCTCATGTCGAAACGTGTTATCGTGCCGAAAGGCCAACAGGCATCTGCCCTCTCGGCGGGGACCTTGCCAAGATAGGATCGGTCTGTCATGAAGTCCACATTTTAGTTCGTGAAACATCTGTCTAATTAAGCGCACTGTGATTTTCTGCGCAGGGCTGCCAGGGTTTCCGGGGGGTGCGGGGACGGATGGCGGAATGAACGCGAGCGCGGTGTGTCGCCAGGGTACCGCTTATTCCCCCCGGAACACCGGCTTGCGCTTCTCGTTGAAGGCGGTGATTCCCTCGCGCACGTCGGCGCTGCGGAACAGGCGCATCTGGGCCTCGCGCTCCGCGTCCATGATCGTCTTCACGTCGTGGTCGGGCGACAGCGAGAGGGTGTGCTTGGCGGCGCTGAGAGCCAGCGGCGGCTTTTCGGCCAGCTCGCGGGCGAAGGCCTGCACGCCCGCCTCGAACTCGTTCGCGGGCAGCACGCGCTGGAAGAGGCCGATGCGCTCGGCCTCGGCCGCGTCCACCATCCGCGCGCTCAGGACCAGCTCGGCGGCGCGGCCGGTGCCGACGAGGCGGGGGAGGTAGTAGCTGGCGCCCCAGTCCGGGTGCACGCCGATGCGGTTGAAGGTGAAGCCGATCGACGCCTTCTCGCTCGCCAGCCGCACGTCGCAGGCGACGGCCAGCGACGCGCCGGCCCCCGCCGCCACGCCGTTCACCGCCGCGATGATCGGCTTGCGGCACGCGCGCAGCGCCTCCACCGCCTGGACGCCGGCGCGCACGTACCCCTCGAACGTCTCCGCGTCGCCGCGCGCGACCAGGTCGCTCATCACCTCCACGTCGGCGCCGGTGCAGAAGCCGCGGCCGGCGCCGGTGACCACCACCACCCGCACCTCCGCGGCGGCGGAAGCGCGCTCCACCGCCTGGCGGAAGTCGTCGCGCATCGTCCCCGCGAAGGCGTTCAGCCGCTCGGGGCGGTTCAGGGTGATCCACGCCACCCCGGCGTCCTCGCGGTAGAGGACGAAGTCCCGCACGTCCGCCGATTCGCTCACGGGGCGCGCTCCACGATCATCGAGATCCCCTGGCCCACGCCGATGCACATCGAGGCCAGGCCGTAGCGCACCCCACGGCGCCGCATCTCGTGCACCAGCGTGGTGAGGATGCGCGCGCCCGACGAGCCCAGCGGATGGCCGACCGCCACGGCGCCGCCCGACACGTTCACGATCTCGGGATCCAGCCCCAGCTCGCGCACACACGCCACCGACTGCGCCGCGAACGCCTCGTTCAGCTCGACCAGGCCCAGGTCGGCGACGGAGAGCCCCGCGCGCCGCAGCGCCAGCCGCGTGGCCGGCACCGGCCCGATCCCCATCCGGTGCGGCTCCACGCCCGCCACCGCGCTGGCCACGATCCGCGCCATCGGCCGCATCCCCAGCTCCCGCGCGGCTTCGTCCGAGACGACCAGCAGCGCCGCCGCGCCGTCGTTCAGCCCCGAGCTGTTGCCGGCGGTGACGGTGCCGTTCTGCGCGCGGAAGCTGGGCTTGAGCGCGGCCAGCGTCTCGAGCGAGGTGTCGGGGCGCGGATGCTCGTCCGTGTCCACCACCTTCGGCGGGCCCTTGCGCTGCGGCACCTGCACGGGGGCGATCTCGCCGCGGAAGTGGCCCTCGGCGATCGCCTGGGCGGAGCGCTGCTGGCTGGCCAGGGCGAAGGCGTCCTGGTCTTCGCGGCTCACGTGGAACTCCTCGGCCACGATCTCGGCCGTCTCGCCCAGCGACACCGTCCACTCCTTCGGCATCTTCGGGTTGACGAAGCGCCAGCCCAGGAGCGAATCGGCCATCTCGGGCACGCCGCGGGCGAAGCCTTCGCCGGGCTTCAGCATCACCCACGGCGCGCGGCTCATGCTCTCCACGCCGCCGGCGACGAACACGCGGCCCTCGCCGGCCTTGATGGCGTGCGCTGCGCTGCGCACGGCCTCGAGCCCCGAGCCGCACAGCCGGTTCACCGTCTGCCCGGGCACCGACACGGGGAGGCCGGCCAGCAGCGCGGCCATCCGCCCCACGTTGCGGTTGTCCTCGCCCGCCTGGTTGGCGCAGCCGAACACCACGTCGTCCACCAGCGAGGGATTCACCCCCGTGCGCTCCACGAGGGCCTTGATGACGGTGGCCGCCAGGTCGTCGGGGCGCACGGACGAGAGCGCGCCCGCGTACCGCCCGATCGGCGTGCGCACGGCGTCGATGATCAGCGCGTCGGTCATGGATCTATCTCAGTTCGTCAACCGAAAGATTTCTGCGGTGCCGGGCTGGCCGGGCGAATGAATTCGCGGCAACAACGGCACGAAGTCCGCCTTCGCGGCGCCTTCGCGGACTGCGGGAGCGGCATCCGCCCACCCTGCGGATCTCGCGCGGGCCAACCGCCGGCGGGTTGAAAGGCGGCCTCTGCTCCCACTCTGCAACGCGGCTGCCGGCTCAGTGCCGGCGGTTCCACCGGTTGGCGATTCGGCCGTCCGTGATCATCTCGGCGGTTTCGATCAGGAGGCGTACGGCATCTTCGAGATTCGCCAGCGCTTCCTCCACCGTTTCGCCCTGCGTGATCGCGGCGGGGATCTCCTTCGCGGATACCACGTAGCCACCCTCCTGCGCCTCGCGTAGCACCGCCGTCAGCTTCAGCCGCATCTCCAACTCCGGTCGAAATGCCGCTCAGCAAAGCGGCGATGATGATACCGTTTAGGGCGAGCGGGAGCCAGACGCGCGGGTGTCGGACGCATCGCCAAACGTTTGCTTGCGAGGGGCGGCGCGGCGGGTCTACACTGCGACTCGATCTCAATCAGTGAGCCGTTTGAGCCGTCTTCGATTCGCACGTAAACATCAGGAACGGCAGAACACATTCGGCGAGCTCCCGTCGTACGTCCATCCGCGGTTCATCCGCCACGCCGTTCATCCACCGGAGAGACCATGGCCTGGAAAGACCTGCCCGCGAAGCCGAACATCGTGCTCATCATCACCGACCAGCAGCGCTCGCTGCAGCACTGGCCCAGCGACTGGGTGGCGACGCACCTGCCCAACATGCAGCGGCTGATCGACACGGGGATGACGTTCACCAACGCGTTCAGCGCCGCCAACGAGTGCTCGCCCAGCCGCGCCACCTTCGTCACCAGCACCTACGACACCATCAACAAGATCTGGCGCACCGCCCCGCCGCAGAACCTGCCCACGCAGCTCCCGAACCTCGCCACCGTGCTGCAGAAGGCGGGCTACCAGACCAACTGGCGCGGCAAGTGGCACCTGCTGGCCCAGCCGGCCAGCAACCTGGACGCGTACGGCTTCGCCGGGTGGGACCCGCCCGACGCGGGCACCTCGCTCGGCAACGACTCCACGCTGGGCGGCGGCCACCCGGACAACGACGGCCGCTACGCCGCCGACGCCGTCACCTTCCTGCAGAACTACACCTCCAGCGACCCGTTCCTGCTGGTGGTGTCGCTGGTGAACCCGCACGACGTGCACGTCTACACCGAGGATTGGGTGAAAGCCGGTTACCCCAGCGACATCCCCGACATGGGCGTGGGCCTGCCCGGCAACTACGACGACCCGCTCACCGCGAAGCCGGGCGCGCAGCTCGCCTTCCGCGACTCGTTCGATTCGTCCAGCAGCTTCAAGTTCGATCCGCCGAACACCACGCACGAGGGGTACGTCAACTTCTACGCGTACCTGCAGACGGTGGTGGACCAGGAGATCGGCAAGGTGCTGTGCGCCCTGCACGACGCCGGGTTCACCGACAACACGCTGGTGGTGCGCATGGCCGACCACGGCGAGATGGGGATGTCGCACAAGCTGCGCGAGAAGATGTACGTGGCCTACGACGAGGCGATCCACGTGCCGCTGATCTTCTCCAACCCAAGGGCGTTCCCGCAGGGTGTGACGACCGACGCCTTCGCCAGCCTGCTGGACCTGGTCCCCACGCTCGCCTCGGTCGCCGGGCTGCCGGCGCAGGACGGGCTCCTGGGCAAGGACCTCACGCCGGTCCTGAGCGGGACGCAGCCGTCCGTTCAGGACGCGGTGCTGTACGTGTACGACGACCAGTACAACGTGGACGACTCGGTCACCCCCACGCACATCCGCGCGGTGCGCACGGCGGGGTGGATGTACTCGGTCTACTTCAGCGAGAGCAACCCCGAGCTGCCGCCCGAGTTCGAGCTGTACGACATGGCCGTCGACCCGGGGCAGCTCACCAACCTGCTCAACCCCGCCAACTTCGACCCCGCGATCGTTCCCACCTGGGTGGCGCTGAACACGCAGCTGTTCGAGCTGATGCTGCAGAACGAGGCCTCGGGACCCGCCCCCGGCCTCCCGGCGTCGGCGGAGCTGGGCCTGGCGCTGCTGGAGGCGGCGAAGGCGCCCGGCGCGCTGGTCAGCGCGGCGGGCGAGCCGTGGCTGGAGGGGAAGTAGAGCCGGCGGAAGGGGCTGGGAGCCGGGCGAATGAATTCGCGGCAACAACGGCACCAAGTCCGCCTTCGCGGACTGCGGGAGCGGCCTCCCCGCCTGCCCGCGGATCGCGCGCGGGTGCCAGTCGCCGGCGGGTTGAAACCCGCCGCTGGACCTGCGGGAAGTCCGCCTTCGCGGACTGCGGGGCCGGCACTCGGGCGTGCACCGAACGCACGCGCGATTGCCGGCCCCGCATCGGTTCAGTTGCGAGATGGTCGGCTCATATCAGGCGAGGTCGATCGAGAGTGGCTCTACAATGATATCCACGCCCTGAAGTGATTCGGCGGCGAGAGCCCGATTCGCGTATAGCACGAGCGTGACGGCCTCGCGAAGATTCTCCCGCGCCTCTCCGAGCGTGTCGCCCTGTGTGTTCACGCCCGGAATGTCCTGGACCCAGGCGATGTAGCCCTCCTGCACCTTCTGGTACACCGCCGTGAGCTGGATCTGCATCGCGCCTCCCGGTCAGGTCCATGAACGGAAAAGCCTCGCGCTGGTTGCGAGGCTTTCCCGTGGTTGTCGTGTGCTGCTTCGAGGTAGGGCAGGGAACGGGCAGGCTCTCCCCTGTCCCCTGTCCCCTGTCACCCCAAATTCACCCACACGCTCTTCACCTGCGTGTACAGGTCCAGCGCGTACCGGCCCAGCTCGCGGCCGTAGCCGCTCTGCTTGTACCCGCCGAAGGGCGAGCCGGTGTCGAGGGTGTGGTACATGTTGATCCACACGGTTCCGGCGCGGATGGCGGCGGCGGCGCGGTGGGCCTTCTTCACGTCCTTCGTCCACACCGCGGCGGCCAGGCCGTACTCGGTGCGGTTCCCCAGCTCGATCGCCTCGTCCAGGTCCTTGAAGGTGGTCACCGCCAGCACGGGGCCGAAGATCTCCTCGCGCGCGATGGTCATCTCCGGCTGCACGCGGTCGAAGATGGTGGGGTTGAGGAAGTAGCCCTGCCCCTCGGGGCGGTCGCCGCCGTAGACGAGCTCGGCACCCTCGCTCTTCCCCTTCTCGATGTACCCCATCACGCGGTCCAGCTGCTCCTGGCTCACCAGCGGCCCCATCCGGCACTTGGGGTCCAGCGGGTTGCCGGGGCGCATGGAATCGGCGCGCTTCACCAGCTTCTCCACCAGCTCGTCGCGCACGCTTTCTTCCACCAGCAGGCGCGAGCCGGCGGTGCACGCCTGGCCGGTGTTGTAGAAGATCGCGCTGGTGGCGCCGCGCACCGCCGCCTCGATGTCGGCGTCGGCCAGCACGATGTTGGGGCTCTTGCCGCCCAGCTCCAGCGACACCCGCTTCAGCGTTCCCGCAGCCTCGCGCTGGATGATCTTGCCCACCTGCGTGGAACCCGTGAACGCGATCTTGTCCACGTCGGGGTGCGCCACCAGCGCCGCGCCCGCCGTCTCGCCGAAGCCGGGGACCACGTTGAGGACGCCGGCGGGGAGCCCGGCCTCGTGCGCGATGCGGGCCAGGGCCAGCGCGGTGAGCGGCGTCTGCTCGGCGGGCTTGAGGACCACGGTGTTCCCGCACGCGAGCGCCGGGGCCACCTTCCACGCGGCCATCTGCAGCGGATAGTTCCAGGGGATGATCTGCCCGCACACGCCGATCGGCTCGCGCCGCGTGTAGTTCAGGAACGGGCCGGGGACGGGGATCACGTCGCCGTCGATCTTGTCGGCCCACCCCGCGTAGTAGCGGAAGCACTCGATCGACCCCTCGATGTCGAAGGCGCGCGCCTCGCGGACGGGCTTGCCGTTGTCCATGGTCTCCAGCCGCGCCAGCTCGTCGGCGTGCGCCTCGAGCGCGTCGGCGATCTGGTACAGGAGGCGGCCGCGCCTGCGGGCGTCCATCCCGCTCCACTTCCCCTCGTCGAAGGTGCGGCGGGCGGCGGCCACGGCGCGGTCCACGTCCTCGCGATCGGCCTCGGCCACCTGGGCCAGCACCTGGCCGGTGGAGGGGTTGATGGTGTCGAACGTGTTGCCGCTGGCCGCGTCTACCCACTCGCCGCCGATGAACAGCTTGCCCGGCGCGAGCGAGGGCGCCTCGGTTTCCATCGTAGCCATCGGTGCTTCCTGGTCGTCAGTCGTGATCGATAACGGCTAAACAGGTGCGCCTGTGCGCTTGAACGGGTGCGCCAGTGCGCTTGAACGGGTGGCCAGTGCGTTGGATCAGGTGCGGTTACGCACTCGCGCACCCCTTTGGACGCACCCGTTTCAACGCACCCGTTTCAACGCACCTGTTCGCGGTTCCCACAAACACGAAGGGAACCGGGCACACTCGCCCGGCTCCCTGCATGAACCGTCCCGCGGCTTACTTGCCGGTGAACTGCGGGGCGCGCTTCTCCACGTAGGCCGTGAGGCCTTCCTTGGCGTCGGCGCTGTTGAAGAGGAGCGCCTGCAGCTCGCGCTCCAGCGCCAGCCCCTGCTCCAGCGGCAGCGCGCCGCCGGTCTGGCAGCTGCGCTTGATGTTGCCGACCGCGAAGGTGGCCTTGCCGGGGCGGGTGAAGCTCTTCGCGTACTCCAGCACCTGCGCCAGGAACGCGTCGCGGCCCTCGGCGTCGAAGATCTTGTTGACGATCCCGTACTTCTCGGCCGTCTCGAAGTCGAAGTTGCTCCCCTCGGCCATCAGCTCGATCGCCTTCGACGTGCCGACCAGGCGGGTGAGCCGCTGCGTGCCGCCGGTGCCGGGGAGCACGCCCAGCGCCACCTCGGGAAGCCCCACCTTGCCCGCGCCGCGGCGGGCGATGCGCAGGTCGGCCGCCATGGCGATCTCGAGGCCGCCGCCCACGGTGTGGCCGTTCAGGGCGGCGATCACCAGCTTGGGGGTGTGCTCCAGCCGCAGCAGCGTCTCGTTGGCGTGCAGGCAGAAGTAGTACTTCCAGGTGGGGTCGGCCTTCTGGAGCATGTTGATGTTGGCGCCCGCGCAGAAGAACTTCTCGCCCGCGCCGGTGATCACGATCACGTCCACGCTGGTGTCGAAGCGCGCCCGCAGCACGGCCGCGTCGATCTGGCGCATCATCTCGTGCGTGTAGGTGTTCGCCGGCGGGTCGTCCAGCGTCAGGATGGCCACGCCATCCCGCGCCTCGTAGTGCACCAGCGTCTTCTGCGCCTCGTCCTGCGGTACCTCAAGCGTCGCGGTAGACATCGTCACTCCAGGATCGGTGAAAGGTCCCTCGGTTCATCCCTCGCGGCCGCGCCTCCAGCCGCCTGTGCTCCCACTCGTTCATACACCAGCGGGGACGATCCGCCAGGCCCCAGCCCCGGCCGGCTGTCCCCTGTCCCCTCTTCCCTGTCCCCTATTCGGCGGAACGCCAGATCGGCTGCGTTTCGCCGGCGGCCTGCGTGTCGCCCGCCGGCACCGTCACGCCGTCGGGAAGGTAGCCGTTCAGGAAGATGCGGTACATGTCGTCCACCAGCGTCTCCACCGGCGGGTCGCTCTCGGGGCGGTGCCAGTTGTACAGCCAGTTCATCATCCCGAACAGCGAGAAGGTGGCCACCCGCAGGTCGATGCCGCCCGCCGGGCGCAGCTCGCGCAGGATCTCGGCGACGAGCTCGGTCAGGCGGCGCTTCTTGGCGTTCACCCGCTGGCGGTACTCGCCGGTCAGGCTCTCGCTTTCGTGGCTCAGCACCTTCATCTCGGCCTTGGCGTCGATGAAGTAGCGCAGGTGGTTCTCCATCAGCACCCGCAGCCGCCGGTGCGGCTCGTCGACCCCCGCCAGGTTGCGCTCCAGGCTGGCGATCAGCGTGCCGAACGAGTGGTCCTGGATCAGGAAGAGCAGCTCTTCCTTGCTGTCGAAATAGTAGTACAGCCCGCTCAGGCTCACCCCGGTGGCGCGCGCGATGTCGCGGATCGAGGCCTGGTGGTAGCCCTTCTCGGCGAAGATGCGCGCCGCGGTGCGAAGGATGCTCTCCAGCTTCTCGTCGTAGGCCGTGCGCTCGTCGGTCATCGCGGCGTGGCGTGGGAACGGGCCCTGCCCGGGCCGTTGGTTCGAACGTCCGTCAACCTATCCCGCGCGCGGAGGCGCGGCAAGGACGGGCGCGCGCCGCGGCTTGACCAACCTCAAGCCCCGCAGTAGCTTGCTGAGTCTCCCCAACCGCGCTCCGCGGCACACGCTCCGGCCCGTTCCACCGCTCGGATGCCCCGCTCCCGCAAGCTCTTCGGCCCCCTGCTCGCGTCCGTCTGCGCCGCGCTGGCGCTGTCCGCGTGCGGTGACGCGCCCACGCTCCCCACGTCGTTCGCGCAGGAGGCGGGGGGGCGCACCTGGGTGGCCGTGGCCGAGCCCGCGGGGATGCCCGACGCGCGCACCTGGCTTCCGCTGCTGCCCAGGCCCGAGGCGGGGCGCATCCGTTTGCTGCTGGCCGACGCGGAGAGGCTGCGGCGCGGCGGCGACCTGGAGGGGGGCTTGGCGGCCGAGTCCCAGGCGCGCTTGGCCGCCGCGCAGGCGCTGGCCGGGGACCCGCCGCCCGCGGGGGTGAACGCCGCGCTGGCCGCCGTGCGCGAGTGGGAGAGCCGCGCGGCCGACCGTCTGCGCGCCGGGCACTACCCCGGCCTGGACAGCACGGTGGTCGCGGTCGCGGCGCAGCGCGCGCTGGCCGAGGCCGCGCTGGCCCGCGGCGACCGCCGCGCCGCCGCCGCGCTGCTGGCCCAGGCGGGCGAAACGGCGCGCGTCTACTCGCCCGTGCGGGTGGCGCTGCGGCTGGTGGAGCGCGCCGAGCAGCGCATCGACGCCGACCCGTCGCCCACGCCCGTCCTGCGCCGCGCCCGCCTGCTGCTGCGCACCGCCCGCGAGGCGATGGCCACCGGCGACCAGACGCGGGCGATGAAGCGCGCCTGGTACGCGCAGCAGATCATCGACGCGCACGACGCGGGCGACGAGGCCCCCTGATCATCGGCGTGGCGGGGCGCGGAGCGGTTGAATCCGCGCGGAAGGGTGGTTAGCTTTCGGTGTTCGCCCGGATGGCGAAATCGGTAAACGCAGCAGACTCAAAATCTGCCGCCCGCAAGGGTTTGTCGGTTCGAGTCCGACTCCGGGCATCGTCACGCGAAAAGCCCCCGGCCTGCACGCCGGGGGCTTTTCGTCGTCTCGTGGATTCGGGCCGAGCCCGGGAACTCGGTGGCTCTAACCGGCTCCGCTCGGGAGGTCACACGGAGCAGCGGAGAGCAACGGAGCAGCGGAGAACTGCATGATACCTGATCCGCAAATACAAGCGGTGAGCAGACATCGCTGAAAGGCTCTCACGGAGGAACGGAGGAACGGAGGAACGGAAACTTCATTGCTGTTCTCCGTTCCTCGTGAGACCCAGAAAGCAGGGCTGGTCATGCCACTAAATTCCCGAAATCGGTAGAAGTCCTCCGCTCCTCCGTTGCCCTCCGCTCCTCCGTGTGACGCTTTTCAGCGGGGGTGGCTGGTCACGCGGGCGCGGCGCGCAGGCGAAGGTGCACGGTGGTGCCCGTGCCCGGTGTGGAATCCACCGTGATCTCGGCGCCCCAGCTCTCCACCATGCGCCGCACGATGGCCAGCCCCAGCCCGGTGCCGCTGGTGCGCGTGCTGAAGCGCGGCTCGAAGATGCGCGGCAGCAGCTCGGGGGCGATCCCCTCGCCGGTGTCCTCCACGTCCAGCCGCACCCACGCGCCGCCGCCCGCCGGGCCCGCCACGATCCGCACCCGCCCGCCGCCGCCGTCCAGCGCGCCGCGGGCGTTCTCGAGCAGGTTCACCAGCACCTCGCGCAGCTCTCCCTCGCGCGCCAGCGCCCGCGGCGTGCCCTCTTCCACCTCCAGCAGGTAGGCGATCCCGTCCTCGCCGCCGCGGTAGAGGGCGAGGGTGTCTTCGGCCACGCGGCGCACGTCCAGCGGCTCGGCGGGCTCGGCGCTCTCCTGCGGCGTGCCGAAGCGGCTGAAGGCGCGCGCGATCTCGCCCAGCCGGTCGATCTCGCGCAGCACCGCCTCCACGTTGCGGTCCAGGATCCCCCCGAAATCGTCGCGCCCGTCGGCCCAGGCGCGGCGCACGTGCTGCACGGCCAGCTTGATCGGC
>DASSME010000442.1:0-3912 GCA_035689035.1 Longimicrobium sp.
AGCAGATTGTGCTCCCGGTGGCTGAATAGGATCGACGAAGTGCGAGAAGCGGTGCCGGCGAAGATCGCTCGTACCGGAACAAGGGCCTGCTTGCCCCGCCCGATTGGTCGGAATCAAGGATTTCCGGATGAGAACGAATTCATTCGCCCCTCCGTTCCTGGCGCGGCACGCCCCGGCCGCCGCGGGTGCGCGTGAGGCCGGCAGGCGGATCGAAGGCGTACGGAGTGCGGAGCATCATCAGGCTCGTCGGATCGGTGGGTGCGGGCCCGGCGCGGACGATCGGAGCCCGCCGGCGTTGGCCCCCGGCGGGCACGGGACGTAAATTCCGTCCCGAGGAAGGTCCCGGCAACCACCCCCGGCTTCGCACATCCCTCCCGTGTCCGCACCCCTCGCCCTGATCTGTTCGGTGCCGCTGGAATCGCGGCAGCTGCGAGAATCGCTCGTCTCCCGGCTGGAGATGGAGATCGGGCGCAAGACGGGGCACTTCGGCGTGCTGGACGGCGCGCCGGTGATCGTGTTCGCCGCGGGGATGGGGAAGGTCAACGCCGCCCACGGCCTCACCGCGCTGCTGGAGCGCCGCGAGATCCGCGGCGTCATCGGCTTCGGCGTGGCCGGCGCGTACGGCGGATCGGGGCTCGACGTCGGCGACGTGGCGCTCGCCTCGAGCGCCGTCTACGGCGACGAGGGGGTGGAGACGCCGGATGGATGGATGTCGACCGAGGGGATCGGCATCCCCCTCCTGGAGCAGGACGGCCGCGCGGTGTACAACGAGATCCGGCTCGACGCCGCGCAGGTGAAGCGCGCCGCCGACGCGCTCACGGCGGCGGGGGTGCACGTGCGCGTGGGCCCGTCCGTCACCGTCAGCGCCTGCTCGGGCACGGCGGCGCGCGGGGCGCAGGTGGCCGCGCGCTTCGGCGGGGTGGTGGAGGGGATGGAGGGCGCGGCGCTGGCCCACGTGGCCACCCTCTACGGCTGCCAGTTCCTGGAGGTGCGCGGCGTGAGCAACCTGGTGGAAGACCGCGACCTTTCCCGCTGGCGCCTGCATGACGCCGCCGCCGCCGCGCAGCGCGCCGTCCGCGCCCTCGTCGCCGCCCGGGAGATGGTGTTTCCGTGAGGTCTGGCGTTGCTCCCGGGGGGACGGGGCGAATGAATTCGCTGCAACGACCACACGAAGTCCGCCTTCGCGGACTACCGAGCCTGGTGCAGCTGAGACAACGGTGCTCGGAACCAGACCCGTTGAAGTTTGTAGTTGAAGCCTCACGCAGTTTGTGAGGCTTTTCGTAGTTGTTGCTGCGGCTTCAGCCGCCGGTGCGCCGCGGCCCCGATCCAACCCGGCCGCGGCCCCGCTCCAACCCGGCTGCGGCCTCGATGAAACGATCCGACGAAGGCAGATGACCATCACGACCGAATCCCCCGTCCGCACCCTGTCGCTGGGCTATTCGCCGTGCCCCAACGACACCTTCATCTTCCACGCGCTGGTGAAGGGGATCGTCCGCGCGCCGGGGCTGGAGTTCGAGGAGCGGCTGGAGGACGTGGAGACGCTGAACCGGCTCGCGGCCGAAGGCGCGCTGGACGTGACCAAGGTGAGCTACGGCGCCATCCCGCACCTGGTGCGCGATTACGTGCTGCTGCGCAGCGGAGGCGCGCTGGGGCGCGGCTGCGGGCCGCTGGTGGTGGCGCGCGAGGCGTTCGGCCAGGGCGATCTCGCCGGCAAGCGCATCGCCATCCCCGGGCGCAACACCACGGCCAACCTGCTGCTGCGGCTGTACGCGCCCGATGCGGCCCCGGGCGTCGAGATGGTCTACAGCGAGATCATGCCCGCGGTCGAACGCGGCGACGTGGACGCGGGGCTGATCATCCACGAGTCGCGCTTCACCTATCCGGACCACGGGCTGGTGAAGGTGGTGGACCTGGGCGAGTGGTGGGAGCGGACGACCGGGCTGCCGATCCCGCTGGGCGGCATCCTGGCCCGCCGCGACCTGGGCGAGCCGGCGATCCGCGCGATCGACGGCGCCCTGCGCCGCTCGGTGGAGCACGCCTTCGCCGATCCGTCCGCCTCGCGCGCCTACGTCCGCGCCCACGCGCAGGAGATGGACGACGCGGTCACCCAGCAGCACATCGACCTGTACGTGAACCGCTTCTCGGTCGACCTGGGCGACGAGGGCGAGCGCGCCATCCACGAGCTCTTCGCCCGCGGCCGCGCAGCGGGGATCATCGGCCAGGACGTGCCGCCGCCGTTCCTCTGAGCCGGCACCCAGCGATCCGCGGCGCCGCGGCCCCCTCCCCGCGCCTTAGAGCGCGACCCTCCCCCGTTCCGGGAGAGGGTGGCTCACCCGCGCCGGTGCTCCATGGAAAGTCCGCTCGAATTGAGGCTTGTGAGGCGCGGAGAGGCCGCTCCCGCTACCTCTCCCGGTACGGGGGGGAGGTGCGAGCCTGAGCGAGCGGAGGGGGCTGCGGCGCCGCGGATGAGTCCGGATGCCCGCCACCCGGAGATCGCCCGGTCGTCCTCTAGCTGTTCCCCGCCTTCGCCAGCTCCGGCAACACGCGCTCGCCGAAGACTTCGATGAAGCGCTCCTGCTCGGCGCGGTTCACGCAGTGCAGGTTGATCTCGGCCCAGCCCAGCTCCAGGTCGCCCAGCAGCCACTCCAGGTGCCGCTCGGGGTCGGCCGAGATGCGCATCTTCGCCTTCACGTCCTCGCGCGTGGTGTGCTGGGCCGCGGCGTCGAACATCGCGGGGAGCTTCAGCTCGGCGAGGACGGGGCTGGGGAACATGGCCGCGCGCCACTGCTTCCACGCCGCCTCCAGCGCGACCTCGTCCGTCCTGCCGAACGAGAGCTGCGCCTGCAGGTACAGCGGCTTCCCCTCCCCGCCGCCTTTGCGGAAGGCGTCGATGATCCGCTGCATCCCTTCCTTCTCGCCGACCACGGTGATCAGCCCGTCGGCCCACCCTCCGCACCACTCCGCCGTCTCGGGGCTCAGCGCCGCGCCGATCACCTTCGGCGGCTCCTTCGGCAGCGTGTAGAGCTTCGCCTCGTCGACGGTGAGCAGCCCGCGGTGGGTCACCGTCTCGCCGGCCCACAGCGCGCGCATGATGTCGATCGCCTCGCGGAGCCGGGCGTGGCGCTCGGGCTTGGCGGGCCAGCGGTCGCTGGCCACGTGCTCGTTCAGCCGCTCGCCGCTGCCGCACGCCATCCAGAAGCGCCCGGGGAACATCACGTTCAGCGTGGCCGCGGCCTGCGCCAGGATCGCGGGGTGGTAGCGCCATCCGCCGGGCACCGTCACCACGCCGAATGGCAGCCGGGTGGCCTGCAGCGCCGCGCCCAGCCAGCTCCATGCGAAGCCGCTCTCCCCCTCGGCCTCGCTCCACGGAAAGTAGTGGTCCGAGCACATCCCGCTCGCGAATCCCGCCTGCTCGGCAAGCTGGACGTAGCGCACGAGGTCGGCCGGGCTGAACTGCTCGTGGCTGGCGTGATAGCCGATGCGCACCGCCATCAGGCATCCCGCGCGTCAGAGGCGGGGTAGGCTCGCTCGTTCAGGTTCATCTCGCGATTTGTCCCGGGTCGCTGGTTTCGTGAAGGGACCCGGCCGGGTGCACGACCCGTACCCGGCAGCGCTCCAGCGCGCCCGCAAACGTGTGACGCCCGACCGCCGCGGATCGTGTACAGGATGGGGAATGCGATGGGTGGATGCCACGAACGCCGGCATCGTGCACCGCGCTTTCCCCCGCTGGATCGCCGGTAGTCCGCGAAGAAGGACTTCGTGTGGTTGTTGCGGCGAATTCGTTCTCATCCGGAAATCCTTGATTCCGACCAATCGGGCGGGGCAAGCAGGCCCTTGTTCCGGTACGAACGATCTTCGCCGGCACCGCTTCTCGCACTTTGTCGATCCTATTCAGCCACCGGGAGCACAATC